>DATJRX010000051.1:0-42569 GCA_035504395.1 Thermoplasmata archaeon
GAGGACCTCGATCTCCTCCTGTTCCCCACGCTGCTCAGCATGCTCTACCGATCGCGCGGCCTCGTGGCCGTGCTCCCGTCCCGCGACTCCCCGCACGCCTTCCGGTCGCGGCTCACGCGGTTCGTGACGCGGCGCCGGTTCGACAGCCGCGTGCGCATCTGCGATTACGTCGGCGAGGACGCCGAGGCCCCGTACGTCGTGCCGCTGGGACCGCGGGGGTTCCCGAGGCGGGGACGCACGCCAAGCGCTAAGGAGCAGGCCGCCGGACTCGCGAAGATGCTGGCCGCCGAGCGTGCCGCGCGGGGGACCGGCGGCAGGCCGTTCATCGAGCTGACCGCGTTCGAGGTGTTCGAGACGCTCCTGGGAGCCGAGACCGCCCTCCCGCTGTTCTACCACGGGATCAAGAGGACCCGCGAGCTCGGCAACCTCGGTCTCGGGATCCTCGGCCCCGGGCTCGGCGTCGAAGCCGGGATCCGGCGGATGGTCGATAGCGAGATCGAGGTGCGCCGCGAGGACGTCGGTCTCGTGGTGCGGGGCGTCCGGCCGGCCTTCTCGAGCCACGTGGCGACCATCGATCCCGATCGCGGGGCGCCCCACGTGACGTTCACCCCGCGCCCTGCGTGAACGACGCGGGATCGCGGCGGGCGCCGATCCTACCGGGCGGGACCCGTTAGCTCGCCGCGCCGAGAGACCACTCGAATCGGAGCACGCTCCGGCGCCCGTCCTGGTACATCGGGTGATGCGGTGGGATCGGGAACTCTCCGATGAGCTCCGCTCCGATGCGATCGAGCGTGCGGCGGGAGGCCCGGTTGGTTGGGTCGCATGTGATCATGAGGCGGCTTAGCCCGTGCGCGAGCGCGACCGGACGCAACAACCGACAGGCCCGGCCCGCGTAGCCGTGTCCCCGGTAGGCTTCGTCGATCCGGTAGCCGACCTGCCCCGAGGTGCGGAGGTCGGGGTGTTCGTCCACGCGACCGACCCGGAGCGCGATCGACCCGACGGAAGTCCCGTCACGGTGGCGCGAGATGCGGAAGTGGTAGCACGGTACCCGGTGCCGCCCCGGGTCCGCAGGCTCGCGCTCCTGGACCGTGAGGTCGATCGTGCCGTCCGTGAGAACGCCCCACTCGCGGAACCGGAACGTCATGGCGGGCGCCGAGGGGCGCGGCCGACTAACCGTTTACCCGGCACCCGAGGGAAGACGGCCGCCGGGCGACCGGACCCCGCTAGGCCGAGGGCGGAGGGGTCTCGGATCCGGGCGCCGCGCCTTCCATCGGAGGGGCCGCGCTCTCCATCGGGGTTGGCGCCGGAGCGGCGGCGGCTCCCTTCTTCTTCACGACGACGCCGACGATCAGGATGACGATGCCCGCCGGGAGCAGCACGGTGCCGATCGTGCTGAGGGCCGTCGTGATCGTGAACGTCGCATTCGTCGTGCCCCCGCTCGAGCTGACGACGCCCATGATGATGTAGCCGCTGTTCGGCTGATTGAGCGTGAAGCTGCCGCTCGTCCCGGACTGGAACGTGAGGTCGCTCACCGAGCTCGAAGAGGCGTTCGGGTTCGAGCACGAGCTCGTGCACGCCCCGGCGGCGATGCTCACGGAGATCGGGGCGCTCCAGCTCACGGACACGGGGATCGTTCCGGTCAGCGAAAAGCCGGAGACCTGGCCCAGGTAGAAGGGCGTGTCCGATGACGAGCTCACCGTCTGGGACGCCTGAGGTACGACCGGCACGAACAGCAGGACCGCCCCGATCACCAGCAGGACCACTCCGACGATCACCAATCCAAGCCTCACGTTCGATCCCCCCGCGTTCCATCGCCTCATCCTACATATGGGCTCGTAAGTTTCGTATTTCGTGAGAGAGGCTCGGAGGCGGGCACCCCGACGGCTCGTCCTCACGCGAGGATCCGCCGGCCCGTGCCGGTTCGCGCCCAAACCGTTTTCCCCGCGATAGGAATCCGCCGCGGCGTGTCGGGGTCGCCGGTCGTGGTCATCGCCGACCCGATCGATCGGGCCGCGGTCGAACGACTCCGGGACGGCCCCTGTCAAGTCGTCGATGCGAGCGCGGACCCCACCCAGCTTCGGGCGCAGCTCGGCCCGGCGTGGGGCCTGATCGTCCGCAGCCGCACGAAGGTCACGGCGGACCTCCTCGCGTCGGCGCCGCACCTCGCGCTCGTGGCCCGCGCCGGGGTCGGGGTGGACAACATCGACATGGCGGCCGCCGGATCGAGGAGCGTGCGCGTGGTGAACGCCCCCGCGGCCGCGACCGTCAGCGTCGCCGAGTTGACGATGGCGCTGTATCTCGATCTCCTGCGCGGGCTCATTCCCGCGGCCGTGGCCACCAAGGCGGGCCGATGGGAGCGGGGCGCCCACGGCCGGGAACTGTCGGGCAAGACGATCGGGTTCGTCGGCTACGGGCGGATCGCCCGCGAGGTCGCCCGCCGCGCCGCGGCCTTCGGGGCCCGCTCGATCGCCTTCGACCCGTTCGTCGAACGGACCACGGACGGCACGGAGATCGTCGCGCTCGAAGCCGTCCTGAGCCGGTCCGACATCGTCAGCCTCCACGCCGCGCTGACCGCCGACAACCATCATCTCATCGACGCGGACGCCCTCGCGCGCATGCGGCCGGGATCGTACCTCGTCAACGTCGCGCGCGGCCCGTTGGTGGACGAGGGGGCCCTCCTGGCCGCGCTGCGGGAAGGTCGGCTGGCCGGCGCGGCGCTCGACGTCTTCGAGGTCGAGCCCCCGAAGGACCGCGCCCTCCTCGATCTCCCCAACGTGATCGCGACGCCGCACATCGGGGCGATGACGGCCGAGGGCCAGGCCCGGGCAGGCAGCGAGATCGTGGACGAGGTGCTCCGGGCGCTCCGGGGGGAACCGCTCAAGAACCAGGTCGCTACACCGACGGGCGGGCCATGACGTTCGATCCCGAGACCACGACGTTCCTGATCGCCGGACCGGTGCGGATCCATCCCCGCGTACTCCGCGCGATGTCGATGCCGTCGGTGAACCACCGGGGCGACTACTTCCACGGCGTCGTGGCCGAGATCCGCGAGCTCCTCCCGGTGCTGTTCGGCGCCTCCGGACATCAGCTGATCCTCTCGGGGAGCGGGACGTCGGGCCTCGAGGCCGTCTACGCTTCCCTCGTGCCGAAGGACCGGAGGACGCTCGTGCTCTCGAACGGGAACTTCGGGGAGCGCACGGACCAGATCGTCCGACGGTACGGCGGGGCCGTGACCACGATCTCGGCCCCGTGGGGCCAGCCGATCGCCGCCGAACAGGTGCACGCGGAACTCGCGAAGGGGGACGTGGGCGCGGTCTGCGTCGTCCACAACGAGACGAGCGTCGGCCTCGCGAACGATCTCGCCGCGATCGCGCCCGCGGTCCGAGGGTCGGGGGCGCTCTTCCTCGTGGACGGGATCAGCGCGGTCGCGGGGATCCCGATCGAGATCGAGCGGTGGGGGATCGACGCGGTCGTGGCCGGCAGCCAGAAGGGCCTCGCCGCCCCGGCAGGTCTCGCGCTCGTCCACCTGTCCGACCGGGCCGTCGCGGCCCTCCACCCGGGCACGTTCTACCTCGACATCGCGGCCCACCTCAAATCGCTCGAGAAGAACGATACGCCCTGGACGCCCGCGGTCCCGCTCTTCCTCGCGCTGCGCGAGGCGCTGCTCCTCCTGAAGGAGGAGGGGCTCGCGACCCGGCTCGCGCGGACGCACCGACTGGCCGAGGCCTCCCGGGCCGCGGTCGATGCGCTCGGGCTCTCGCTCTTCCCGGACCCCCGCCACGCGTCCGACACGGTGACGGCGGTGCGGAACCCCGAGGGACTCGGTGACCCCGAGCTGAGGAAGGTGCTGGAGCGGCAGTACAACATCCTCGTCCAGGGCGGGCAGGGCGCCCTCACCGGCAAGATCTTCCGGATCGGGCACATGGGGATCGCCGACTGGCCCGACCTCCTCGTCACGTTCGCGGCCCTCGAACGGATCCTGGCGAAATCGGGGCGGCTGCCGGCCCCGGGCCGAGCGCTCGCCGCGGTCGTGGACCGCATGCCGTAGCCCGGCGCTAGATGTCGACGATCACCCGGGCGCGCCCGAGCGCGAGGTCAATCGCGAGCTCGTGGAACGTGATCGCCTTCACCTCGATGCCCGCCGGGTGACGGCCGGGGTCGAACGGCTCTCCGCGGACGGACGCGACGATCGCGGTCGGCGGATTTCCGATCGGCCGGGCCTCGATGGCGCGACCGATGAAGCCGTCCTGTTGCTCGAGGTCGAGGAGCTCCGTCAGGTATGCGACCACCAGCGCGGTGGGATCGGCGCCCGAGGCGCTGACGGCCCGCTCCTCGGTGGCCCGTACCTTCCTCAGGTCGGTCATCAGCGCGAAGAGGCCGAGACCGAGCGCCTCGAACAGCGCCGCCGGGGTCCGCCCGGTCGCCCAGATCCCGACGTCGGCGGTGGTGGGGAATCGGCCCCATCGGCGGGCGGTACCCGCGTCCGGCCCTCGTGCGGTCGTGGTCGGGCAAAAGGAGTAGGCGCTTAAGGGGTGGACCCGTCTCTAGGAATTCCGCATGCCACCGCGCGCCACCCTGGTCGTCCCCACGCTCGACGAGGCCTCCTCGATCGGACACGTCCTCCGCACGTTCCGGTCGGCGGCCGAGGAGGCGAACCGCACGATCTTCGCGACCCAGCCGCTCGATTGGGAGGTGCTGGTCGTCGACGGCGCCTCCACCGACGGGACGGCGGAGATCGCGCGGGCCGAGGGCGCCCGGGTCCTCGTCGAGCGGCGGCCCGGCTACGGACGGGCCTACAAGACCGGGTTCGCGGCCGCCACCGGCGACCTCCTCGCGACCGCGGACGGGGACGCGACGTACCCCGTCGAGCTGATCCCCGCGCTCGTGAAGAAGCTGCGCGACGAGTCGCTCGACTTCATCTCGGGGAACCGGATGGCGTACCTCGACCGCCGGGCGATGACGACGGAACACCGCCTCGGCAACCGGGCGCTGAACCTGTTCCTCGGCGTCGCGTTCCACCGCTTTCTCAAGGAGATGCCGCAGGGCGGGCTCGTCGACAGCCAGAGCGGGTTCTGGGTGTTCCGGCGCGAGGTCCTGGACCACGTCCACCTCGGCCAGGACGGCATGGCGTTCAGCGAGGAGCTGAAGATCGAGGTGATCCTGCGCGGCCTTCGGGTCGCGGAGGTTCCGATCCACTACGGCGAGCGATGGGGCCGCCCGAAGCTCTCGAGCTGGCGCGACGGCTACCGGAACATGGTGTTCCTCGCGCGGAAGCGCCTCGCCGTCGCGCGCGAGGACGCGCGCGGGGCGCCGGTGCCGTTCGCGCGCGACCCCGAGGCCGTTCCCCCGCCCTGACGCGACCTACTGGGTCTTGCCCGACCGCTCGCGCGACTTGACGCGCAGCCCCTTGTAGCCGCACTTGCGGCACTGGACCGCCTTCGGCGGGTTCCGGGCCGAGCAGTTCATGCAGATCTTCTTGTTGAGCAGGCGCTCGACCGCCTCGGGGAATGGCATGGGACTCGCGGGGACGCGCCCTCCCGTATAAAGCCTGCCGGAACCGTGCCGATCTCATGTTGACAGACGAGGACGGACGGAGCGCGGTCGCCTGGGCTCGCACCTCGCTCGAGGCCTCGCTCGGGTCGGCGACCGGCGGCGGTGCGCGGCCGGTGCCCGAGGCGCCGCGGGCGCCGGTCTTCTCCGAGCCGCGCGGCGTCTTCGTCACGCTGAAGCGCTACCCGTCGGGCGACCTCCGCGGATGCATCGGCTATCCGCTGCCGTATCTGACGCTCCGCGACGCCATCGCCCGATCGGCAATCGCGGCGGCCACCGAGGACCCTCGGTTCGCCCGGGTCCGGGCCCCCGAGCTCGCGGAGCTGACGGTGGAGGTGTCGGTCCTGACGCTGCCCGTCCCGGTCACCGGGAGCACCCCGGCCGAGATCGTCGGCGAGGTGAAGGTCGGCCGGGACGGGCTGATCGTCGAGGGCCAGGGGACCAGCGGGCTCCTGCTGCCGCAGGTCGCGCCCGAGCAGGGGTGGACCGCCGAGCAGTTCCTGGACGGGACCTGCGAGAAGGCCGGGCTCCCCCCGGGCAGCTGGCGGCTCCCGTCCGTCCGAGTCCGTCGCTTCGAGGCCGAGATCTTCGCCGAGCGGAGCCCGGGCGGGCCCGTCGGGCGGGTGCCGATCTAGGCGGCCGCGCGGCGGACGATCCGGGCGGAGAACACGAGCCCGTCCAGGTCCCACGAGCGGACGTCGGGTCCCGCGGGCAGCGGCCCGTCCGTGACGTCGAACGGGTCAGCGAGGAGGTCGTGGGCGAGAACGTCGCGGCGGGCGAGCAGCGCGCGGCGCACGCTCTCGGGCCCGCTGACCGTGATCCCGACGCGGTCGAGGTAGTTCAGGCCGAGCTCCTTGCGGGTCTGCTGCAGCCGCCGGGCGACCTCCCGCGCGAGGCCCTCCTCGAGGAGCTCGGGGGTCGGGTGACGCGGGATCCCGGCCACGGGTCGGCCGTCGTCCTCGCGCACGGCCCACTCGGGGTCCGGGTAGGCGCCGCGCGCCGCGGCGGGAACGCGGACGATGCGCTTCACGTTGAGCTCGTCCGCGAGCAGGGCCTCTCCGTCGGGGCCGAGGGAAGCGAACGACGGCGTCGGCTCGCCGAACAGGACCAGCTCCCCGAGCGGGATCCGCGACTTGACCTCGGCCCGTTGCCGAAGCTCCCGCCCGACCTCGACCAGCTCCCTCAGCTCCCGCATCCCCGCCTCGAGCGTCGGGTCCGGCCGATCCGCCGGCGCGGGCCAGCCCGAGGCGTGGACCGACGCCGACCCGTCGGCGAATCGACGCTCCGTCACCTCCTGGTAGACCCACTCGGCGGTGAACGGGACGAGGGGCGCGGAGATCCGCGCGATCTCGGCGAGAACGAACGAGAGCGTCGCATGCGCGGCGCGCCGTTCGGGGCGGTCGGCCGGCGCCCAGAAGCGGGGGCGCGAGCGCCGGAGGTACCAGGTCGAGAGGTCGTCGACCAGATCGCGGAGCGCCGCGGCGGCCGGCCGGGGATCGTAGGCGTCGAGCGCGTCGGATACCACGTCGCGCGTCGCCGCGAGCCGCGAGAGGATCCAACGATCGAGAAGGTCCGTGGAGGCCGGCCGATCGGAGGTGGGCGGCAATCCATCGGCCCGCGCGTTCTCGAGGTGGAACGCGACGACGTTCCGCAGCGCGCCCAGGGTCCGGTGGCCCGCGCGGTCGAGTGTCGCCTCCCCGACCCGGATCGGGGACGTGAAGTCCTGGGAGAGGAACAGCCATCGGATCGCGTCGCCCCCGTACCGGTCGAGGATCTCGAGGGGCTCGAGCACCTTGCCCTTCGACTTCGACATCTTGCGGCCGGTCTCCTCGAGCAGGAACTCGCACGTGAGGTTCGTCCGGAACGGCGGCCGGTCGAACAGCGCCGCCGAGATCACGAGCAGCGTGTAGTACCAGCCGCGGGTCTGGTCGATCGCCTCGGCGACGTAGTCGAGCGGTGCCGCGGGATCGAACGGCCCGGGGTCGAACGGATAGTGGAACTGGGCGAACGGCGCCGCGCCGCTGTCGAACCAGACGTCGATCGTGTACGGCTCGCGCGTCGCCGGGGCGCCGCACGAGGCGCAGCGGACCGAGATGCGGTCGACCGTCACCCGGTGGGGATCGAACGGCTCGGGCAGCGCCGCCCCGCTCCGCTCCGCGAGCTCGTCGAAGCTCCCGATGCACGTCGCGTGCCCGCTCGGGCAGACCCAGACCGGGAGGGGGGTGCCCCAGTAGCGGCTGCGGGAGATCGCCCAGTCCTTCGCCTCCGTGAGGAAGTTGCCGAACCGCCCGTCCCTCAGGTAGCTCGGGATCCAGGTGGTCGCGGCGTTGAGACGGACCAGCTGCTCGGTGATCCGCGACGTGCGGACGAACCAGGAGTCGATCGCGCGGTAGAGCAGCGCGTGGTCGCACCGCCAGCAGAACGGGTAGGTGTGGCGGACCGTCTCCGCTCGGAACAGTAGCCCGCGCGACCGAAGGTCCTCGGAGAGGATCGGATCCGCGACCTTGAACAGGCGCCCCCGCACGATCGGCACCGCGTCCCCGAACGTGCCCCGGCTGTCGAGCGGATCGAGCACCCCGACCTTCTCCCGCATCCCGATGCGGTAGTCGTCGGGCCCGAAGCTCGGCGCGCAGTGGACGAACCCGCTCCCCTCGGAGGCCGTGACGAAGCCGTCGAGGACCACCTGGAAGCGCCCCGGCCCGGGTCCGGCGGCGTCGAACGGGGGCGTGTAGGTCCGCCCGGCGAGCGCGCGGCCCGGGAACCGCGCAACGACCTCCGCCCCCGCGGGGAAGTAGCGGGCGACCGCGTCCGAGGCCAGCACGACGTCCCGGCCCTCGCCCGTGCGGACGACCGAGTACTCGAGGTCGGGATGCGCCACCACGAGGAGGTTGGCGGGCAGCGTCCACGGCGTCGTCGTCCAGACGAGCAGGTCGCGGGGTTCGTCCGTGAGAGGAAAGCGGACCGTCACCGACGGATCGGTCGCCTCGCGATAGCCCTGCGCGACCTCGTGCGAGCTCAAGGTCGTCTCGCACCGCGGGCAGTACGGCAGCACGTAGTGCCCCTTCTCGAGGAGACCCCGATCGAACAGCGTCTTGAGGGCCCACCAGACGCTCTCGATGAATGGGGGATCCATCGTGCGGTACGGGTGGTCGTAGTCGAGCCAGAACCCCAGGCGGCGGCTCATCTCGCTCCACACCGACGCGTACTCGAGCGCGGCCGCCCGGCACTCGTCGCAGAAGCGCGCGACGCCGAACGCCTCGATGTCGCGATGCGACTTGAGGCCGTGGCGCTTCTCGATCGCGAGCTCGACCGGAAGTCCGTGGCAGTCCCACCCGCCCATCGGGCTCACGATCTGGTACCCCCGCATCCGCCGGTAGCGGAGCTGCACGTCCTTCAGCGTCCGCGGCTCGACGTGCCCCAGGTGCGGCGGCCCGTTGACGCCCGGCGGGCCCTCGGTGAACCGGAAGACCGGACCTCCGGGCGTTCCGGCGTACGCGCGCTCGGGGATCTGGTGCTCCTCCCAGAACCGGCGTACCCGCCGCTGGAGTTCCGCGGGCGGGGGAGCCCCGGACCCGGACACCTCGGACGCCATCGGAGGGCCGACGGGCCGGGCGAGGATAAAGGCGAGCGGGGGCGCGGCTACCGGGAGAGGCCGGGGGGCGGCGGCGTGCGGGACTCCGGGCCCACGTGGGCGCTCGGGTGCTGACGGACGATCGTTCCCTCGACGGTCGCCACATGGGCTTCGGGGCCGAGGACGACCTCGCGCGACCGGACGAACTCCACCGTCACCGCCTCGAGCTCGACGCGGTCCGCCTCGATCCGCTCCACGCGTACGGTCGCGTTGCCTCCGAACACCTTGCGCAGGATCGTCGGCACGAGTCCGGGCGGCGGCCCCTTGAGCGAGACCGACCGGGCGGAGATCGACCCGAGCTGGGAGTCGGCGCGGAACTGCGCGCGGACGCCGGCGAGCGCGACGATCTCGCCGGGGACGGTCGCGCTCCCATCCAGGTCCAGGGCCCCGGTGTGCAGGCTCGGGGCCTCGAGCGCCCCGGCCACCCGGAAGAGGCGATCGACCTCGAGGTCCGCGACCGCGCGGATGACGCCTCGCGCGATCGCCGAACCGAAGTGCACGGGGCCGAGCGGCCGGAACGTCCCTTCGAGCGTCGCGGACGTCCGAACGTCGACCCCGCCCCGCACCTCGAGCGTGCCGTGGACGGAGCAGCGGTCCGCGGTGAACTTCCCCCCGATCGTCGCCAGGCCGCGGAGCGCGGCTTCCGTCACGGTCACGTCGCCGGTGACCTTCACCGTCCCCGCGGCGATCCATCGAGCCGCGCGCACGGAGTCCCGCCGCACGGCGCCGGCGTCGCGCACCAGCCCCCGCAGCGGTGGAGGCGGTGCCGCGGCCGCGGGCGCGGCGGCCGGAGGTGCGGTCGGGGGGGACGTGGCGGTCGCCATGGATCCTACGTCGGCGGTCCTACGGGCGGAAGGCCGAGGCGTCGGTGCTGCGTCATCACACAGAGGTTCTCGAACGCGAGGCCGCCCGACCCCCGCACGCTCTCCGCGGCCTGGGCGTTCTCGATCCCGAGCTGCATCCACACGGCCGGGATGCCCCGGTGGATCGCCTCCTCGGCGATCGGCGGCACCTGGTCGCTCCGGCGGAAGATCACCACCAGATCGACCAGCGTCGACTCGGGGATCGCGGAGACGGACGGGTACGACGTTTCTCCGAGCACGGACGGGACCAGCGGGTTCACGGGGATGACGCGGTAGCCCTGCGACTTGAGATACCGCGCGATCTCGTTCGAGTCGCGGTCCGTCTTGTCCGAGAGCCCGACGATCGCGATCGTGCGGGCGCGGGTGAGCACCTCGCGGATCTCCCGGTCGTCGACCGCCATCCGAGTTCCGACGCGGATGGGTTACATGACGGTTTCCGGCCGCGACCGGCCCGTTCCTAGCCCGACGGCGGCGGTGGCGGAGGCGGCAGGAACGAAACGGGGGGTGGCGCCGGGGGCGAGACCGGCGACAGCACCGAACCGATCACGGCGACCGGTCCCGAGTTCCAGAGCAGGTACTGGACGAGCGCGAGCACCACGCCGACCAGGATGAGGCCGTACCGGGCCAGGAGGCCGAGCGACGAGTCCACGAGGGCGAGGAACGCCGACGCGTCGTACGCCCCGTGCAGCAGCGCGATGACCACCAGGTTCCCTCCCGACGTCTGATAGGTGGCGGCGAATGCGAGCCCGAGGAAGAACAGGGTCGGGAAGATCAGCGGGGCCGCGGCGCCGTACGTCGTCCCATAGTACAGGTGCAGGGCCGCGAACAGGAGGCTCGAACCGATCGCCGGTCCGAGCGCCGAACGGGTCCGCCCGCGCCAGAAGCCGAAGATCCACCCGCGGAAGATCGTCTCCTCGAACGCTCCGATCACGAACGAGAACCCGACCCAGAACCATGGGTCGCCGGTCGCCTGGGCCAGCGCGGGGTTCTCGCGGCTCAGCAGTTTCAACGCCGCCGGGTCGGCCGCCTCGTAGGCGATCACCGACGCGAACAGGACGATCAGCGCGACGACCGACAGGAGCCCGTACCACCCGAGTCCGTCGCGCGCAGCGACCCCGAGGTTCCGGGACCAGGAACGTAGCGGGCCGGCCCCGACGAGCACGGAGAACGCGATCACCGGGATCCCGTAGACGACGAACAGGTCCCCCGCGAGGTTCGTGTAGAGGGGGAGGAGCGCCGGAACGCTCTGGGGGAGGAAGTACTGGCTCAGGATCGCGAAGACCGTGATCCCGACCCCGAGCGCGTAGCGTCCGACCCCGCCCGTCGCGGGGGTCGCGGGCGACCCGGATCCGGCCACGCGACGGGACCGAAGCACGGGTACTTATCCGCCCGCGCCGGGTCGGGGCCGGGCATGGAGATCGTCGTCCTCGTCAAGGTCGTGCCCGGCCTCGACGAGCTCCGGTACGATCCCGAGCGCCGGACGGTCGACCGGGCGTCGACCCCGCTGTTCCTCAACCCGTTCGATCAGCGCGCGCTCCGCGTGGCGCTCGACCTCCGGCGGCCCGGCGACCGGGTCTCGGTGGTCTCCATGGGCCCGCGGGCCGCGGCGGGTCCGCTGCGGGAGTCGCTCGCCGCCGGGGCCGATCGGGCGATCCTCGTCTCGGACCCGCACCTCGCCGGGTCCGACACGCTGGCCACCGCCCGCGTGCTCGCCGCGGCCGTCCGTCCGCTCGCTCCGGGGCTCGTCCTGGCCGGGGCGTGGACGACCGACAGCGAGACCGGCCAGGTCGGTCCCGAGGTCGCGGAGCTCCTGGGGCTCCCGGCGGCGCTCGGCGCGCGCGCGCTCGAACGCACGCCCGACGACCGCGGCCTTCGGGTCACCGTGGACACTCACGACGGGTGGGCGCGGTTTCGGCTCCCGATCCCGGCCCTCGTCGCGGTCGGAGAGAAGATCGCGAAGCCGATCAAGGTCGAGCCCGAGGCGCGGGATCGCGTTCCGCTCGACCGCGTGGAGCTCCGCGACCTCGTGGCGATCGGGCTCTCCCCGGCGACGGTGGGCGACGCCGGATCCCCGACCGTCGTCCGATGGGTCCGGGAGGAGATCCCGCGGCGGGCCCCGACGCTCGTGGCCGAAGGGACCCCCGAGGAGCGCGTGCGCCGCGCGATCGAGCTCCTCGAGCCCCTCCTCGTTCGGGCCCCGGTTCGGCGTGCCGGAATCCCGGCGGTGGAGGGGCCCTCGGCGCTGCCGTGGCGCGAGCTCCTGGTCCTCGTCTCGGACGGGCGCGGCGCGTACGAGCCGTGGAGCGAGGCGCTCCTCCACGAGCCGGCGGAGCGCCTGCCCGGGTTCGCCGTCTCGGTCGTATGGATCGGACCGACCCCGGGAGCCGCCGAGACCGCCCGGCTGGGCCACCTCGGCGTCTCGACCGGGTACGCCGTCGAGGTCGCCGGTCCCCCCGACCCGCGCGCGGCCGCGCTCGCGTTCGGTGAGGTGCTCGACCACCGCCCGTGGGTGGCCGGCGCCCTGTTCGTCGCGGACGGATACGGCCGGGAGGTCGCGGCGCGCGTCGCGGCGTCCCGCTCCCTCGGCCTCACGGGCGACGCGGTCGACGTCGGGCTCGAGGACGGCGCGGTCGTCTGGGCGAAGCCGTCGTTCGGCGGACGCACCCTCGCGGGAGTCTCGAGCCGGACGTCCCCGAGCCTCGCGACCGTCCGGCCCGGCGCATGGTCGTCGTCCGCGCCCCACGGCCTCCACGAGGACCTCCGCTGGCAGCACCTTGCGCCCGTGACCGCGTTCGGACCGCGCGAGGTCGAGGGGTCGGGCGAGGAGCTCGCCCCCCGGACCCCGCCGCTCGATACCCACGACGTGATCGTGACCGTGGGGATGGGGATCGGGGGCCCGGAGCGCGTGCCGTCGGTGCGCGCGGTCGCGGAGCGATGGCACGCGGGCCTCGGCGCGACCCGCCGCGTCGTCGACGCGGGCTGGGTGCCGCGCCAGCACCAGGTCGGGCTGACCGGTCGGCATCTCGCGCCCCGGCTCGCGGTGCTGCTCGGCGTCTCGGGCTCGACCAACCACCTCGTGGGACTTCGGCGGGCGGGCGTCCTCCTCGCGGTCAACCCCGATCCCGCGGCTCCGGTCTTCGGCGGGGTCGACGTCGGGATCGTCGGCACGCTCGAGGAGATCCTGCCGCGCCTCGAGGCGCCGCTGGCGGACCTCCTCGAGCGGACGACCTGAGCCCTCCCTCAGGGCGCCGGAGGTCGCCCGCGCGAGGCACGGGCCGTGCCCTCGGCAGCGGCGAGGCACGCGAGGAGGTCGTCCAGCGTCGCGCGGACGCGCGCCGCGGACCGGCCGGTGACCTCGAGGAGGAGGTCAGATCCCTCCGTGCGGAGGCGGAACGAGCCCGGGTCGTCCGCCACGATCGCGGCCGCGAGCCGCTCCGCCTCCTCGGGCGAGGCGCAGCGGCGGCGGGCGGCGACCGTCACTTCGACGGGCGCCGCTTCGATCTCGCCGGGGGCGACGATGGTTTTCCTCCGCTCGGCTGGGCTCCCGGTCCGCGGCTGAGGGCGCCGGGGACGATCGGGGCCGTGTGCGTGCGCCGGTCGGTCTCGGTCGCGGCCTGCTCCCGAAGGTAGGCGACGATCGACGGCCAGACCGTGCCGTCCGACCGTTCCTTGTTCTCGAAGTTGTGCTCGTGCAGGAACCGGACGAACGCGGCCCGGCTCGGGTCGTCCCAGGCGCCGGTGAGCCGCCCGGAATAGTAGCCGAGCACGGCGAGGTCGTGCTGCAGCGCGGCCGCGAGCTCGCCGGCGATCGGCTGGAGGGTGGCCGGGTCCTCCCGCGAGAGCAGGGTGAGATCGTACAGCTTGAAGACCCGCTTGAGCTCCTCGATCGGCGACGGGTGGTCGTCGACGCGCAGGTCGATCCATCGGTCGCCGCGGGCGCCGTAGCCCGAGCTCGCGCGCGCGACCCGGAGCGCGGCGGACTGCTGACCGCGTCGGTCGCCGCCCTCGCGCTGGCCCGCCGCCAGCGCCGCGAGCAGCCGGTCGGCGAGGTCGCCTGCCGTCGACGCGAAGCTGCGGGCCATCGCCTTCACGACGGCCGGGCCGAACAGGATGTTCCCCTGGCAGGCGAAGCCGTCGCCGACCTCCGAGCCGGCCCACGCGAGGCACTTCGTGCCGGTGAACGACGCCGCGCGGCCCTTCGCGTCGACGACGCCGAGCTGGCGGGCGTCGCGACCCGGGTCGCCCTCGGTCAGCGCGCGGACCACGTCGCTCGCGCTCGCGCCGGCGCGAAGGCGCGCCAGCCCGTCCGGCCCGTAGTCGACGTTCGCGTCCGCCTGCGTCGCGATCGCGCCCACCCCGGCCTCGACCCACGGGACGACGGCGCCGACCGCGGGGAACTTCGATTCGACCGCGACCCCCCACGTGCCGGCGTCGGGATCCGCGGCGACGATCGAGAACGTGCCGAATCGGGCGCGGCCCATCGGAGGGCGGGGACGCCCGCGGCCCCCATTAAGGTCGCGCCGGCGCCGCCCCATCCGACCCGTCGGCCCGCGCCTCGAGACGGCCGATCAGACGGTCGGTCCGCGCGTGCGCGCCGCTGCGGTCGCCCGCGGCGAACGCGCGCTCCGCCGCGGTGAGCTCCGCGACCAGGTCGTCCACGGGCCGCCCCTGCGACCGGAGGACGGCGATGAGGCGGGCCGCGATCCCGAGCCGGTTCCGGGTCCGGTCCTCGTCGGGCGAGGGCACGTCGTCCTCGGGGCCGGCGGGGACGTACCCCACGAGGCCCCGCGGCCACTGCGTGACCTCGCCCTCGCCGCGGACGACCCGGCGCCGTCGGGGCGTCTCCTCGGGCGGAGCGGCCACGGCGCCTACGCTTCGCCGGCCTCGGCGGCGGCCGGCGCGCGAGGGGGCGCCGGGCGTCCGGCGGTCCTCTTCGGGAGGGGGACCCGGGCCCGCACGGCGTCCCAGACGACGTCGAGCCGCTCGTAGAGCGCGGGGACGACGCCCTCCGTGCCGAGGAGCGCCTTCGCCTCCGCGATCCGGGGCGCGAGGTCGGCGGTATCGATCTGGTGGGCCGACATCCACGCGACGCTCGCCTCGGCGAGCGCGACCTGCTCCTCCGCCGCCCGGCGCGCGCGGCGGGCCTCCTTCTCGGGAACCGGGAGCGCATGCTCCGGGTCCCAGTGGGGCGGCATCGGCGCGGGGATCGGGACCCGAAGCTGCCGGAACGGTTCGGGGAGCGTCGGCCAGCGCGGCTCGGCAAACCGGACGCTGAGGAGATCGAGCGCGCTCAGCGCGTTCGGGAAGTCGCCGGCGGCGAACGCGGCCTCCGCCCGGTCGAACGGGTTCATGAGCTCGGCGCTCGGGGCGCCCTTCCACGCGTCGAGGAGCAGCGCGACGCGGGACGGCGCGAGCCGTCGAAGGGCGCGCTGGGCCGGGGTCTCGGGGACCGGCGGAGCCGGGGGCGGCGCGGGCGTCGTCTCGGGGGGTCGGTTCGGAGCGCCGGGCATCGATCGGGACGAACGGGGCGCTACAGGAACGCCTCGAACTCCTTCGTGACTTCGGGGTACTTCTCGTGGACGGCCTTGAGGATGTTGTGGACGTTGAGCTTCTCGAGCTTGACGCCCTGGAGCGCGTCGACGATCTTGTCGAACGTCTCGTCCTGGATCGTGCAGAGCTTCTCCTTGGCGAGCCAGTTGCGGTAGAGCTTCTCCTCGAGCCGCACGCGCCAGCCCTTCTCGTACGCCTGGAGGAACGCGGAGGAGACGTCGTTCGCCGTGACGGCCCGCGCGGCGACCTCGCCGCAGATCTTCCCCGCGATGCAGCCGTTCGCGATCCCGCCGCCGGTGAGCGGATCGATCATCCGCGCGGCGTCCCCGACGAGCATCATCCCGTCGATCACCGTCTGCTTGAGCGGCGGGGCGATCGAGACGCCGCCGCCGACCATGTCGATCTTCTTCCCCTTCGCGTAGCCCGGGTGCTTGTCGATCCACGCGTCGAGGTAGTGCTTCGCCTCGGCCATCGTCTTGATCTGGCTCACCTGGACGCCGATCCCCACGTTCGCGAGGCCCTCGTCCTTCGGGAAGATCCAGACGTAGCCGCCCGGGGCGATCTTCCCCAGGTAGAAGTCGCAGTAGCGGACGTCGCAGTCGACGTTCGTCATCCGGTACTGGAGGCACGTGTCCATGTCCTTCAGCGCGAGGTTCGTGGGGATCCCGGCCCACCGGCCGACCTGGCTCTCGAACCCGTCCGCGCCGATCGTGATCGGCGCCCGGACCTCGAACGTCTCGCCGAACTGCTTCACCCGCGCGCCGACGACCTTCCCCCCTTCCTTGAGGATCCCGACCGCGGCGGTCTTCAGGACGACGTCGACCCCGGCGTTGGCGGCGTCGATCGCGAGCTGCTTGTCGAACCCGTCGCGCTCGACGACGTAGCCGACCTCGTTGCCCGCGTGCTTCTCGTTGATCTCGAAGACCGTCTCGTTGGGTGAGTAGATGCGGGCGCCCTCGACCTCGACGTTGATCCACTTCCCGGGCTTGATCCCGACGTCGTGGAGCCACTCCTTGCTCATCCCCTCGCCGCAGCGGACGGGGCTCCCGATCTCCTGGCGCTTCTCGATCATCAGGACCTTGGCGCCGTGCTTCGCCGCCCACTTGGCGGTCATGCTGCCGGCGGGTCCGGCGCCGATGACCAGGACGTCGGTCTTCAGGTTCTGGGGCATGGTCCCTCGTCCCCGGTCGCTAGCCGATCTCGATCGCGCCGACGGGGCACGCCTTCACGCAGATCTCGCAGCGGGTGCAGATCTTCTCGTCGAAGGTGATGCGCGTCTCGTCGAGATAGATGCAGTTGAGCGGGCAGATCCCGACGCACGCTCCGCAGTAGATGCACAGCTGGCCGGACGACTCGATGTGCAGGCTCTTCTTGCTCGGCACCGCACCGACCTCGGCGTTTACCCCCGCCCGCCGTATAAAAGCCTAGCTTCGAGGAGCGACCGCCCTCGCCGGGCGGGCCGCGGCCGGCCCGGCGGGGTTCGCCGGATGCTCGGCGAGCCAGCGCTCCGCGTCGATCGCGGCCATGCAGCCGGCGCCGGCGGCGGTGACCGCCTGCCGGTACCGGTGATCGTGCACGTCCCCCGCCGCGAAGATCCCCTCGACGCTCGTCCGCGTGTGGTCGTGGACCTGAAGGTAGCCCTTCGCGTCGAGCTCGAGCTGGCCCCGGAACACCTCGGTCGCCGGGTCGTGTCCGATCGCGACGAACAGCCCCTGGACGGGGAGGTGGGAGATCCGCCCCGTCGGCAGGTGGCGGATCGCGAGCCCCTCTACGCGGTCGGTCCCCTTCACCTCCGCGACCTCCGAATCGAAGAGGAAGGAGATCTTCGGGTGGGCCCGGGCGCGCTCCGCCATGATCGGGCTCGCCCGCAGCGATCCGCGGCGATGCACGATCGTGACGTGCGGGGCGAAGTTCGTGAGGAACAGCGCCTCCTCCATCGCGGTGTCCCCGCCGCCGACCACCGCGAGCGGCTTGCCCTTGAAGAAGAACCCGTCGCAGGTCGCGCAGGCGCTGATCCCGCGTCCCTTGAGCGCGGTCTCGGAGGGGAGCCCGAGCCATCGGGCGTTCGCCCCGGTTGCGACGATCACCGCGTCGGCGAGGAACTCGCCCTGGGTGCCCGAGACGACGCGGAACGGGCGCCGCGCGACATCGATCGAGGTCACGTTGTCGTCCACGAACTCCGCGCCGAACCGGCCGGCCTGCCGGCGCATCCGGTCGACGAGCTCGGGCCCCTGGATCCCCTCGGGGAACCCGGGGTAGTTCTCGACGTCGGTCGTGACGAGCAGCTGGCCGCCCGCGGGAACCCCCGTGACGACCACCGGCTTGAGCTCGGCCCGCGCGGCGTACAGCGCGGCCGTGAGGCCGGCGGGACCGCTGCCGATCACTAGGAGGCGGGTCGACCGCGGGGCGCCGGGCATCGAGGAACGATGGGGGAGGGGGGTTAAAGCGGGGCCGCTACCCCCGGGGCAGCGGGAGCCGGAGCCGGTCCGGCCCGTCCGCCTCGGCGTACCCCGAACGGAAGAAGACGAGGGGGAGGGCGTCGCGTCCCGTCTCGACGTGGTGGACCTCCCCGAGGACGAGGGCGTGGTCGTGGACCGCCCGCCGCTCGGTCACGCGGCACTCGAGCGCGCCCACGTGCCCGTCGAGGATCGGGGCGCCGCGCGGGCCGCGGTGGACCCCGACCCCGGCGAACTTCTCCGCCGCCGGGATCGTCCGGGCGAACCGCTCGCTGAGCGCCCGCTGGTCGGCCGCGAGGAAGCTCACCGCGAATCCGCCGCTCCGGGCGATGACCGCGAGGGTGTCGGCGTCCTGCGTGAGGCTCACCAGGACCGTGGGCGGCGCGAGCGAGATCGACGCGAGCGAGTTCACGGTGAGCCCCGCGTCCGCGCCGTCCGCGGTCGCGGTCACGACCGAGACGCCGGTCGCCCACCGGCCCATCAGGGCCCGAAAGCGCGTGGGGTCCGCCGGGGCGGGCCCGCTCACTCGTCCCTCCACTGGAAGAACCGGACCGCGAGGGCGAAGATGACGAGGGCGATGACGAGGACGATCAGCGCGTCGGTGAACGCGCGCGCGGTGTTCGAGAACAGCATCACCTGGTTCATGCCGTCGATGACGTAGTAGAGCGGGAGCACCTGCGCGACCGGCTGGAGCCACTTCGGGAACTCCGAGACCGGGAAGAACGTCCCCGAGAGGAACATCATCGGGAAGGTGATGATGTTCCCGATCAGCGCCGCGCTCTCGGGCGTGCGGGCGACCGACCCCGCCAGCATCCCGAGCGAGACGAACAGGAGCGGCCCGACGATGAGGAACGGGATCAGGTCGAGGCCGACCGTGACGTGCGCGCCGAACAGCACGATCCCCGCGCCGATCATGATCCCGGCGGTCACGAACGTGAGGCCCATGTACCAGATGATGTGGCTCGTGAGCCACTCCGAGCGCGTGAGCGGCGTCAGCGACAGCTGGCGGAAGATGCCGTCCTTGCGGTACGACGCCGCCACGTCGACCATCGAGAACATCGGGCTCGTGAGGATCGAGAACCCGATGAGCCCGGGGATGAGGTAGTCGATGTACGAGTAGACCGGGCTGCCGACGTTCTCCTGCGCGTACCCGACGAACGCCGTCCCGTTGGCCGCCTCCAGGTTGATCGCGCTCGTGACGCCGGACACCACGAACTCGGCCTCGCCCGCGACCGCGGAATCCTCCGGGTTCGTGTAGAGCAGGAGATCGACCCGTTGGTGCGTGTAGAAGCTCTCGCCGTAGCCCTCCGGGATGATGAGACCGACAGGATCGTCGTTCGCCCCGAGGTTCTGCGCGAAGTCCGAGGCGTTCCAGTTGACGAACGACAGCTTCACGACGGTGGTGTTGTTGAGCGCGCCCAACAGCGCCGTGCTCTGCGGCGAGTTGTGGTCCTCGTTGAGGACGACGATCGGCACGCTCGCCGCGCCGCTCGAGGAGAAGATCGACCCGAACAGCGCGATCAGGATGATCGGGAAGAACAGCGAGAAGAACAGCGCGACCGGGTTCCGAAGGTACGACCGGACGACGATCTTGAAGTCGGCGAGGATCCGCGCCGGCCTCATGCGGCCGCCTCCGACTTGAGCGTCCCGTCGTCCATCTGGCCGACGAGGCGCACGAAGACGTCCTCGAGGGTGTCGCGGACGGTCTCGAAGTGGGCCCACGGGATCCCGCTCTCCGCGACCGCGGCGAGGATGCGCGGCGCGTCCGACTCGGACGTGAGCTCGACCTCGACGTGCCCGTCGAGCGCGGTCGCGGCGACCCCGAGGCGCCGCCCGAGGTACTCGGCGAGCGCGGGAGCCGCGGCGAACCGGAGCCGCTCGGGGCGGCCGCGGCTCGCGATGATGGCATCCGGGGCGCCGGACGCGATGATGCGGCCGTGGTGGATGATGGCGACCCGGTCCGCGAGCAGCTGCGCCTCCTCGAGGTAGTGGGTCGTGAGGAAGACCGACCGTCCCTCCGACCGAAGGCTTCGGATCACGTCCCAGATCGCCCGGCGGGCGGTCGGATCGAGCCCGGTGGTCGGCTCGTCGAGGAAGCAGATCTCGGGATTGTTCGTGAGCGAGAGCGCGAGGCCGAGCTTCTGCTTCTGCCCGCCCGACAGGGTGTCGAACCGGTCGTGGGTCTTGTCGTCGAGCTGGACCCGGCGCAGGAGGTCGTGCGGGTCGGGCCGCGTCCCGAAGAGCGACCCGTAGTACTCGACCGCCTCCTTCGGCGTGATCTTCTCGAAGAACCGGAAGCCCTGGGGGATGACGCCGATCTTCCGGTGGAGCCGGTCCGCGTCGCTCCAGGGGTCGAGTCCGAGGACCTGGACGCTCCCGTCGGTCCGGCGCCGAAGGCCCTCGAGGATCTCGGTCGTCGTCGTCTTGCCCGCGCCGTTCGGGCCGAGGAACGCGAAGACCGTGCCCGTGGGGACCCGGAAGTCGATCCCGTCGACCGCGGTGAGGCTGCCGTAGCGCTTCACGAGGTGCTCGACCTCGACGGCGTCCGCCATCGCCGGCGGGCTGTCTCGCGAGGTTAAGAAGGCATGCGGGTGGGCGCGACCGCCACCTCGGTGGAGGCCCCCGCGGCGACCGTTCCCGGCGCCGCGCCCGCATCGACCCGCAGGATCCCCGGGCCGGTCCATCGCACCGCGAGCCGACCGGGCGACCACGCGAGGTCGACCGACCCCGGCCCCACGCGGAGCCGCTCGAGCCGGGCGGAGCGCCACCCGTCCGGGAACCGGGGTCGGACGGTGAGCTCTCCGACCCGGGCGTCGACCCGGAGCCCCCACAGCCCCTCGAACAGCGTCGCGAGGAACGGGGCCACGCTGAACCCGAGCAGGAAGCAGGAGTCGTACGGCTCCGGCCGATCGCCGCGGAAGCACTCGTTCGCCCCGGCGCGCTCGTCCGCGAGCAGGCGCGCGATCCGCCCCAGGACCTCGACCCCGAGCTCGGGCTCGCCGACCTCGAGCGCCGCGTCCGCGAGCCAGGCGGTCGCGATCGTCCATACCTGGCCCTCGTGGTAGGCGGTCGGGTCGTACGTGGGGTCGCGGGCCGAGAGCGTCCGGACCCCCCAGGGCGCGGTGAGATCGTCGCGGACCGCGCGCGCCACGATCGCGCGGGCGAGCGGCGGCGGCAGCAGTCCCGCGCGGGTCGCCCGCAGGGCGTTCGGACGGATCTGCGCGACTCCGCGGCCGTCGCGCAGCGAGTCGTAGAGATACTGCTCCTCGGGCCACGGATAGAGGTCCCGAAGGCTCGCGGCGACCCGGTCCGCGAGCGCGCGACAGGCCGCCGGGCCGGGCCGCGAGGGCGCCGAGCCCTCCAGGTCCGCGATCGCCCGGAGCGCCTCCCACCAGAGGACCTGCACGTCGACCGCGTGGGATCGCCGGTCCGCGGAGTCCCAGATCGTCGTGTCCGGCGCGTCGATCCCGTACCGGATGCGGGCGACGTCCCCGGTCGCGACGGCGATCTCCTCGGCCTCGCCCCCGTTCCGGAGGAGGCCCGTGGCGGGATCCGCCCGGGCCTGGGCCCACTCGAGCATGCGGCCCAGGGCGGCGGGCCAGCGTTCCGGCAGCTCGACCGCCCCGGAGTGACGGCGCCACCGGTCCATGAGCCGCGGATAGTACAGCGTCGTGTCCGACGTGCCGTAGAGGAAGATCGGGCCCGGCGAGATCTGCATCGGGAGCTCCCCGGCCTCCCCGCCGAGGATCGGCAGCGAGGTACGGCACTGGAACCGGACGACCGTGTCGATCGAGCGTTGCATCCACTCGAGGTCGCCGAGCCACGCGAGGGCCTCGAGCATCCATCCGAGGTCGCGGCACCAGAGGGCGGAGTACCAGGGATACCCGGCGACGAGCCCGGTCATCCCGTCGCCCGGGGCCGAATAGAGCCGACGGAGCGCGTCGCGGGCGAGCGCATAGCCCCGCTCGAGCTCGGGCGCCTCCGGAAAGGAGAGCCGCGGGGTCCGGTCGGTCCAGGCGCGGTCGTCGGCCGCGACCGCGCGGGCGGCCCCGGCCGGGTCCGCGATCACCTCGCGGGCGGCTCCGTCGAACCCGTCCAGATCCCGGTCGAGTCCCCCGAACACGAGGACCGAGAGGGACGCCGGGGCGTCGGGCGCCACGCGGAGGGAGTACTCCGTCCCGATCTCCTCGACCCGACCGCGCCGCTCGCCGCCGAGCCACGAGCCGCGGTTCACGAGCAGCCGGTCCGGCGGCCGGCTCGAGCGCACGGAAAGGCCCCACTCCCGTTGCCGGACCCGCAGGGCGTCCCTCGAGGTCGTGACCTCGAACCGGTGCGGCTGGATCCCTTCCACGAGGACCGGCGACAGGACCGGCACGAACGAGCTGGTCACGCTGAGGTCGACCGGGTCGCCCGCGGCCGTCGAAGCGCGAAGCGTACGTACGACCCCGGGTACCGAGGAGACCGCCGCCACCTCGTGCACGAGGTCGATCCCCTCGAACGCATGCCGCGTCCGCCAGCCCCCGGGCACCGGCGCCCCCTCGAGCCGGGTCGCGGGCAGGGACGCATCGATCTCGTGGGCCCTCAGCCCGAACCTCCAGGCCGACGCGAGTCGCACGCACTGTCCCATCACCCCGCCCCACTCGACGGGCGTGCCGCGCATCTCACGCGGCAGGACGAGGTCGCCTCCGCCGTCCAGGAGGGCGGCCGAGGCGAGGCCGGTGAGCAGGATCGGGAGCGACGCCGCCGGGCGGCCCGGGGATGCCGCGGTCACGGCGCCCCCGGAGGCTCGGACGGGGTCTCGCGGACCTCGACCCAGACGAGCGGAGGGATCGCGAGCGGGACGAGCTCGACGCGCACCCGCACCGGCCCCGCGCGTCCGCCCGCGGAGGTCACGATCCGGATCTCGGTTCGGTCGCCGGGCCCGAGGTCGAACGTCCAGCCGGGGGTGACGGTCGCGGCGGTCCGCCACGGCGTGCCCTCCCCGGTCCGCAGGGAGACCCGTTCCGACGGGATCGCCTCGCCGTCGACCAGGATCCGGACCTTGGAGAAGGCGCCGACCCGAAGCGGCGGGTTGTCGAGGGCGAGCGAAAGGCCGTCCGGCGTCCGGCGAAGCGAGCCGGGCTCGACCACGGACTGTTCGACCATCTCGGCGACGGAGAGGAGGCTCTCGACCGAGCGGGCCCCGAAGTCGGCGCCGAGCGAGATCGCCTGACGGAGAAGCGAGAGGATCCCGACGGACCGGTGCCCGCGCACGTCGGGGCGACCGGCGCCGGTCCTTATCGGTTCGCGGGCCCCGCGGAACGGGGCGCGAGCGGGCCGCGCCGCCGTCGGGGCCCGTGCGGACTCCGCGGTGCGATCGGCGGGTGGGACGCGCCCCGACCCGCATCGAGGTCGGGGCCGTAGGACGCTCCGGTCGGCCACGGTCGTTCGACCGTCCACGGCACCCCGGGCGTCGGCGCTCGGCGGGAACTGGCCCCCGTTCGGGTCCCGCTCGATCCGCGCGCTTCGTCCACGAGGGAGGGCACGGCCGCGGGGGTATTTCTTGTATGTAACGATAAATTCGTTAAATCAGTGAACTCACCGGTCCGGCCCGAAGAGCGTCAGCGCGACGCGTCCCTGGTCGGTCAGCTGGACCCGCGCGCGCGGTCCGTGCACGTCGGTCGTCACGAAGCCCCACCGGTGCTCGAGCGGATCGAGACGTCGGGCGAGGCGACCGTGCTGCGCCTGGGGGGAGAGCGCCCGCGTGCCGTCCGAGCCCGGCCGATCGAGCCCGAGCTCCCGGAGGAGCTCCCGCTTGCGGAGCGTGCCGCCGCGCCGGCGCAGCGCTTCGAGCACCTCCACGAGCTCGGGGGCGGGGGCCCGGAGCTCGTAGACGTGGACCGGATCGACCCGCTCGACCACGTCGTGGACCGTTGGCGCCCGGGGCGGCCGGTCGGAGTACCAGGAGCGGGAGACCTGCACGTAGTACGGCTCGCCGTTCCAGAGCATGCAGGCGAGGGTGCCGGCGATCGCCGTGATCTTGGTGCCGGTCGACACGTTGACCCGGAGCGGGAGGACCCCCGGCGCGTGCCGGTCGATCCGGCCCTCCGTCGCGAAGATCCGCCGGTAGGCCGCCACGACCTCGAACGTGTCCCACAGCTCGGTGCGGACGACCCTCACGTCGACCGGCCAGTCCGCCCGGGCGAGCCGCCGTTCCACCGCCTCCACGAACGTCGCGGCCGCGTCCCGGTCCGTCCGGGTCACGAGGTAGACGCGGTCGGCCCGCTCGCGCTCCACGGGTTCGGTGATCCGCTCGACCTCGAACCCGACCGGGGCGATGTGCACGCGGGCCCGGGCGCCGCCCGGACCGTCCGGCCCGCGCGTCGGGCGACGCCGCTCCGTCACGCCCGGGCGAGACCGGTCCCTCGCTTCAAGTTGCCTCGACGGGCGCGCCCGGCCCCGCGGGATTGCCCGGTACGCCGACGGCTTGCGCCGATTGCAAGGGCCCCCCGCCGACGAGACGTAATATCGGGCGGTCGGTCCCCCGCCCTGTCCGGAGCGGAACCCACCGATGGCCCGCGCGCTTCGCGAGGCGCTGCACGACCTCCCGCTGTTCTTCGAGCCCGTTCCGCCCACGGCCCGAAGCCCGGCGACCCGCGCCGCCGCGATCGTTGAGGCGGTCGCCGCGCTCGTGGCCGGCGTGCCTCGGGTCGATGCGCTGGACATCCCCGAGCTCGTCGACGAGAATCACGAGGGCCGCCCGCTCTACCGCAGCGCGGACCCCCGCGCGTTCGCTCGGACCGTGTCCGAGCGCGCCGGGCGGGAGGTCGTCGTGAACAAGGTCGTGGCCCATCTCACCAGCGGCGCGGAGGTGGCCCGGTGGGCCGAGGAGACCGTCGGCCTCGGGATCCGCCACGCCGTGCTGGTGGGCGGCACGAGCCGGTACATCCCCTACCCCGGGCCCGCCGTGACCGAGGCCGACCGTCTCTGCCGGCCGATCCTCGAGCGGGCCGGGGGTCTCGTGGGCAACATCGCCATCCCCCAGCGTGAGGGCGAGGCGCACCGGATGCTGGCGAAGGCCCGCGCCGGGGCCGCGTTCTTCACGACGCAGATCGTCTTCGACGCCGACGCCGCGTTCCGGATGGTCCAGCAGTACGACCTGCTCTGCCGCCAGGCGTCGCTCCGACCGGCGCCCGTGCTCCTCAGCTTCGCGCCGCTCGTCGACGAGCAGGACGCGGAGTTCGTGCGCTGGCTCGGCGCGGACGTGCCCGAGAGCGCGGAGCGCGCGATCCTCGAAGGGAACGAGGGCGACGCGGCGGCACGAACGGTCGCGCATGCGCTCGAGGTCTGGGCGTCCGTGCGCGACCGGGCGCGCCGCGACGCGGTCGAGGTCCCCCTCGGCGTCAACGTCGAGCAGATCTCCCCGCGGCACCTCGAGCACGCCCGGTCGATGGTCGAGGCGTTCGCCGGGCACCTACGGGGGTAGGCCGGCGGGGTCGAGCCACCGGGAGCGCTCCGCCGAGGATCCACGGTCGGCCGTCGAGCTCGACCTCGGCCCCGGCGAGGGACGCGAGCAGGGCGAACCGCGGCAGGCGGTCCCGGGGGCGCGGCGCCGGATCGCCGACCTCGAGGGTCACTGTGCCCGCCGCGAGGTCGGCGGTCTCGGGTGCTCGGTCCGCCTCGGGATTCAGGCCCACCAGGACGGAGCGGATCCGGACGCGACCCTTGCCCGATCGAGCGAAGGCGTGGAACGCCTGGGCCGCGCGATCCCCCTCGAAGTCGCGGAGGCGCCCGTCCCCGAACTCGAGACGCCCGAGGAGGGCCACCGGGTACTCGGCGTAGCGATCGTACGACGCCCGGTTCGTCTCGAACCATCCGTCGGCACTGCCCGGCTCGACCCGGGCCCGCCAGCGCCCGGAGGGCACCTCGGCCCAGCCGCCGGCCGGCGGGACACCCGTCTCGAGGATCGGCGGCTCCCGGGCGAGCGCGAGCGAGAGGTCCGTGCCGTTCGCGTGGCGGATCCGGATCCGGTGCGGGCGCCCCCCCCGCGGGCCGAGCGCCCGTCCCGCCGCGGTGAGGTGCCGGGGGTCCACGAGGCTCGCCCGCAAGAGCTCGGAGCGCCATCGTTCGAGGTCCACGCCGTAGCGGTCGGCCGCGGCGGGCGTGGCGTCCGCGATGCGGAGCCGGACCGTGCGCGACGCCGGGCCGGTGCGGGCTCGCCGCGGCCCCAGAGGTCGGACCAGCGGCTCGATCCATCCGCGGGGAAGGCCGAGGAGCCGAGGGAATTCGGCGGGGCCCTCGAGACGGACGACCCCGTCCGCAGGGGGGAGGAGCTCGCGCCGGTCGGCACGCAGGGGCCCGGGGCCGACCTCGGCCAAGGCCGCGAAGAACGTTCCCTCGTCGTGCACGACGACCGTGGGTACGAGCCCGCGCCGAAAGGCGCCGAGCGCGATCGCGCGAGCCCACGGGAGCGCGTGGTCCCAGGTGACGACCGCGAGGCTACGCCCGCGCCGGAGGGGGAGCAGCCGATCGAGGACGAGGCGGGCGAGGGCGCTTTCGGGCGCGGCGGCGCGGGCTCGAGCCATGGGGGGCGGAGCGTACGCGCGCGGGGTCGTGAGGGTGACGGTGGCCGGTGGCCCCTCCGGCGACGACCGGCGAGCCCACCGCGAACCGCCCGAACGCGATCCCCCGGATGCCGCGGAGGTCCTCGGCCGCCGCGATCACCTCATGCCGCCGGCCGGCGAGCCCGAGGATCTGCAGGCACGATCCCCCCTCGAGGTGCACGTGCGACGATGATCGGATGTGCGGCCCCCAGCGGTGCTCGGCCGCCGTGATCCGCTCGAGGACGTTGGGCGACTCGTGCCGATACAGCAGCATGAGGCACCCGACGGCGTCCGCGTCGGGGTCCGCCAGTTCCTCCTCGGCGAGCTCCTTGCGGATCAGGGCCCGAACGGCGTCGGAGCGGCTCTCGGAGTTCCGCTGCGTGACCCACCGGTCGAGCGCGGCGAGAAGTTCCGGCTCCATCGACAGGCCGAGGCGAACGACCCCGCGGGGCACGCGAGGAAGAGCGCTCCCGTCCGTAAGACGGCTTGCCCCGGGTCGAGCCGGCCCGGGACCCCGACCGGACCGACCGGCCATCAGCCCGTGAGCCCGGTTCCGCCGCCCGCGCCCGGGTCCGTACCGGGCGGGGCGAATCCGATCTCCTCGTACCGCTTGAGCTTGTAGACCAGCATCGCGACGAGCCAGCAGCCGATGAACAGGAGGACGATCCCGATGCCGACGTATCCCCAGACGTCGATCCCGTAGGGACCCGCCTCGTTGTTCAGCCAGTTCATGGTACTCCAGAAGCCGAGCGGCCCGCCGGAGAGGCCGAGCTCGGACGCGACGACCCCGAGGATCTCGATCGTCCCGATGATGAACGCCACCAGGACGGAGATCAGGGTCATGGTGAGATTGTAGTAGACCTTCCGGATCGGCTTCGCGAACGCCCAGCCATATGCGTAGCGCATGCTGATGCCGTCGGACGTGTCGGTGAGGACCATCCCGCACGTGAACAGGAACGGCAGGACGAGGACCATCCAGAGCGGGAACCCGACGGCCGCGGTCCCGACCGTGACCGTGATCGCGATGAGCGTGACCTCGGTCGCGGTGTCGAACCCGAGCCCGAACAGCACGCCCACCGGATAGATCTGCCAGGGCTCGTTCACGAACTTGAAGAGCCAGTTGAAGTAGCGGTTCATGAAGCCCCGATTGTTCAGTTGGGCCTCGAGCCTCTCGTTGTCGAGCGTGCCGGCGCGCAGCTGCCGGAAGATCAGGTACACCTCCCAGAAGATCAGCAAGTTGATCAGCGCGATGAGGTAGAGGAAGCCGCCCGAGATCGCCGTGCCCAGGATCGCCCCGACGGCGGCGAACGTCGGGTACGTGGTCAGGATGAATCGGGCCGCGACCACGAGGCCGACGAGCATCGCCATCACGATCGTCGAGTGACCGAGCGAGAACCACGTGCCGACCGTGTACGGCCGCTTCCCCTGCTGGATCAGCTTGCGGGTCGTGTTGTCGATCGCGCAGATGTGGTCCGCGTCGACCCCGTGTCGCAGGCCGAGGGTGTACGCGAGGATCCCGAGGCCGATGAAGATCCCGAACGTCCGGCCGATGTAGAACGTGAGCGCGAGGCCGAGAGCGGTCGCGCCGAGGATGGCCACGTAGATGAGCGCGGCTCCGCGACGCTCGCGCGGGCCGAGCACCCACCGGTCCTCCTCCGAGGCGGCGGGCGCCAGGGCTGCCGGAGTGACCATCGGCCCCTGGACCGGGGCGCGCTACTTAATGGTTATGTCGAAATCCTGGAGCGTAACACTCCGCCGAGCGGCGTCGTCAGGCGAGCGCTCGGGTCAGGACCGACATCGCGGCGTTCAGGTCGTCCTGCTCGAGCAGGAAGATCGTGTCCGTGTAGCACGACAGCGCCTCGAGGATGTTGATCGACTGGGCGGACAGCACGCCGGTGAGGAGGGTCAGCAGGCCGGGGGTCTCCTCGATGCTCTCGGGGCTGGTCACGGCCAGCTCCACCAGCCCCTTTCGGATCGCGATGACCTGGGCCCCCCGCAGCTCGCGCGTGACGCGCAGGACCGAGTCCTCGTCGACGATGACGACCGTCCCGCGCGACACCTGGATCACCCGGCAGAGCGAGCTCTCGTCGAGCAGTTCCTCGACCACGTCCCCGAGCCGCTGGAGCACGTCGGTGCCAAGGCCGAGCGTGATCGCGGCGACCTTCGTGCGCGTCTCGATGCGGCTCTTGCGCAGCACCCGACGTACCGCCTGCTCGCGGGCCGAGGCCTCCCGCCCCCGGGGATAGCGCCGGCACGCGGCGACGACCGCTGCGGTCGGCGCGAGGCCGAGGTCGGCGGCGACCCGGCGGGCGATCGCCGAGTAGTTGCCGATCCCGAGACGGATCGCGTCCGCGACCACGGGATGCCCGTCGAGGTACTCGCGGACCCGCCGGGCCGTCGAATCCGTGCGCCCCGACATGGATGTCATATTCTGGACAAATGCGTCCGATTTTGTCCCGAGGCGGCCACACGGTATAAATCCGCCGGCCGGGCTGTCGGAGGCGAACGAGGGTACCCGCGTGAGCCCATCCAAGGTCGTTCTCGCCTATTCGGGGGGACTCGACACGACCGTCGCCATCCCGTGGCTGAAGGAGAAGAAGGGGGCCGATGTGGTCGCCCTGACCGTCGACGTCGGCCAGCCGGTCGACCTCCCGGCGGTGAAGGCCCGCGCGCTCGCGAGCGGGGCCACCTCGGCGGTCGTCGTCGACGCCCGGCGCGAGTTCGCCGAGGAGTTCCTCGCCCCCGCCATCCGGGCGAACCTCCTCTACGAGGGCATCTATCCGCTCTCGACCGCCCTCGCTCGACCGCTCATCGCCCGGCACCTGGTCGCGGTCGCGCGCCGCGAGGGGGCGGCGTTCATCGCGCACGGCTGCACCGGGAAGGGCAACGACCAGGTGCGCTTCGACCTCTCGACCACCGGCCTCGCCCCGGACCTCGCCGTGATCGCCCCCGCTCGGGAGTGGAACATGACCCGGGAGCAGGAGGTCGCCTACGCGGCCGCCCACGGCGTTCCGCTCGCGTCGGGCGGGCGGGCGAGCCCGTACAGCACGGACGAGAACCTCTGGGGCCGATCGGTCGAGTGCGGGATCCTCGAAGACCCCGCGGTCGAGCCGCCCGAGGAGGTCTTCGGATGGACGGTCGCCCCGTCGGACGCGCCCGACGCGCCGACGTACGTTCGGATCGGTTTCGAGGAGGGCCGACCGGTCTCGCTCGACGGAGCCCCGATCGATCTTCTCGACCTGGTGGTTCAGCTCAATCGGGTGGCCGGAGCCGCCGGCGTCGGCCGGATCGACCATCTCGAGTCCCGGGTCGTCGGGATCAAGTCGCGCGAGATCTACGAGTGTCCCGCGGCGACCGTGCTCCTGGACGCCCACCGCGCGCTCGAGGCGATGGTCCTGCCGCGGGACGTCCTCGACTTCAAGGGCGGGGTGGAACGACGGTATGCGAACCTCGTCTACGACGGACTGTGGTTCTCCCCCCTGCGCGCCGCGCTCGAGGCGTTCGTCGTCGCCACGCAGGAGCGCGTCTCGGGCGAGGTCGCGGTGAAGCTGTACAAGGGGACCTCCCGGGTCGTGGGGCGGCGCTCCGCCAACTCGCTCTACCAGCACGGGCTCGCGACCTACTCGGCCGGCGACCGCTTCCGTCAGGAGATGGCGGAGGGGTTCATCTACGTCTGGGGGCTGCCGACGCGGACCTGGTCGGCGATCGAGCCGAAGCCGGCCGCGCCGTCCGCGCTCGCGAGCCAGTCGCGCCCGTAGCGAGGACCCCGGAATGTCGAGCTCTGAATCCCGAGCGGCCCCGCTCTATGTTCGAACGCCCGCCGCCGCGTTCCTGCGCTCCCTGTCCGTCGATCGCGCGCTCGCGCGCTACGACCTGGCGGGGGGCGTGGCGCACGTGGAGATGCTCGCGGAGAGCGGCCTCATCGCGCCCGGCGAAGCGGCGATCCTCGTCGGCGGTCTCCGCCGCATCGCGCGGGAGATCGCCGACGGGGCGTTCCCCTGGCGCGACGACCTCGAGGACGTCCACACCAACGTGGAGGTTCGGCTGACCGAGCTCGTCGGCCCGGTCGGCGGAAAGCTCCACACGGGTCGCAGCCGCAACGACCAGGTGGCCCTCGACGAGCACCTGTACCTCCGGGCCGCCGTCGCGCGGGTCGCGCACGGGGTCGCGGGGCTGCTCGAGGCGCTGCGGGCCCGCGCGGCGACGGAGGTCGAGACCCCGATGCCCGGCTACACGCACCTGCAGCGCGCCCAGACGATCTCCCTCGCGCACTGGTACCTCGCCCACTACTGGCGGTTCGACCGGGACCTCGACCGGCTGCTGTCGACCGAGCGCCGGGCGGACGTCTCGCCGTTGGGCGCGGGCGCGCTCGCCGGCTCGACGCTTCCTCTTCTCCCGGATCGGGTCGCCCAGCGGCTCGGGTTCTCCGCCCCGTTCGAGAACTCGCTCGACGCGGTGAGCGACCGCGACGCGTTCGCGGAACTGCTGTTCGACCTCGCGCTCCTCGCCGTGCACGCCAGCGCGCTCGGGGAGGACGTCGTGGTCTACACCTCAACGGAGTTCGGGTTCCTGCGTCGGACCCCCGCGCTCGGTTCTGGTAGCAGCCAGATGCCGCAGAAGCGGAACCCGGACGTGGCGGAGCTCGGCCGCGGCAAGGCGGGCCGCGTGGTCGGCGACCTGGTCGCGCTCCTGGGGGTGCTCAAGGGCCTGCCGCTCGCCTACGACCGCGACCTCCAGGAGGACAAGGCCCCGGTCCTCGACGCGGTCGCGACCGTCACCGAACTTCTCGACGTGCTGACCGCCCTGGTGAACGGGCTCGAATTCGATCGGGCACGGCTGCTCGACGCGGCTTCGGATCCCTCGCTCTATGCGACGGACCGGGCCGAGTCGCTTGTCCGGGCTGGCCGGCCGTTCCGCGAGGCCCACGCCGCGATCGCGGCGGACCCCGCCCTCGCGTCCGCCCCGGTCGACCCGCTCCGCGCCCTGCGCGACCGCGGGTCGCCCGGGGGCCCGAGCCCGTCGGCCGTGCGGATCCAGCTCGCCCACGCCGAGGCGCGCCGGGCGGCGCGCGCGGCCTCGTTGTCCTCGCTCGACCGCAAGGTCGAGCAGATCGAGGAACTACTGAACGAGGTGGCCACATGACCGAATGTCCCGAGTGCGCGGCGAGCGTGGAGAGTACCGACAAGATCCTGGGCGAGGTGTTCGCGTGCCCCGACTGCGGCACCGAGCTCGAAGTGCTGGCGACGGAGCCGTTCGCGGTCCAGCCGGCGCCGAAGGAAGCCGAGGACTGGGGTGAGTGACGGCTTCCGGCTCGGGCTCTTCTACACGATCGTCCGGCCCGAGGAGAAGGCGATCCTCGGCGCGGCCGAGTCCCGGGGGCTCGCGGTCGTCCGGATCGACGACGCCGAGGTGACCTTCGGGCTCGAGGCGCCGAGCGTCCGCGCGGACGTCGTCCTCAACCGCTCGGTGAGCCACACGCGCTCGCTCTACGCGACGCGCTGCTTCGCCCACTACGGGATCCCGACCGTCAACGCGCCCGACGTGGTCGAGGTCGCCGGCGACAAGATCCTCGCCTCCCTCCGGCTCGCGGAGCGCGGCGTCCCGACCCCGCGGACCGAGATCGCGCTCTCGCCCGAGGCGGCCCTGAAGGCCGTCGAGCGGATCGGCTACCCGGCGGTCCTCAAGCCCGCGGTCGGCTCCTGGGGCCGGCTCATGGCCAAAGTCCGGAGCCCCGAGGAAGCCGAACAGATCGTCGAGCACAAGACCGCGCTCGGCGCCCCGATCCATTCGGTCTTCTACGTCCAGGAGTTCGTGCCGAAGCCCGACCGCGACCTCCGCGTCTTCGTCGTCGGGGACCGGGCGATCGCGGCCATGGCCCGCCGGTCGGCGGACTGGCGGACCAACGCGGCCCGCGGGGCGTCGACCGAGCCCCTGCCGCTCTCGGGGGAGCTCGAGGGCCTCGCGCTGCGCGCGGCCGCGGCGATGGGCGGCGGCGTCCTCGCCGTCGACCTCATGGAAGGTCCGAACGGCCTCGTCGTCCACGAGGTGAACCCGACCCCGGAGTTCAAGGCGCTGCACGCCGCGACCGGCGTGGACATCGCCGGCGCGATCGTGGAGTATACCGCGGGGGTGGGCCGACGGTGAAGGCCGTCATCCTCGGCGGCTCCGGGTACACCGGCGGGGAGCTTCTCCGCCTCCTGCTGCGCCACCCCGAGATCGAGGTAGTCCAGGTGACCTCCGACTCGATGGCGGGCAAACCGGTCGGACGCGCGCACCCGAACCTGCGGCGGGCGACCGACCTCGTCTTCGCACGCCACGACGCGCGCGTGACCGCAGACGTGACGTTCCTCGCGACCCCGCACGGCGCCTCGATGGCCGTGGTCCCCGATCTGCTCTCGAGCGGAGGGTTGGTGGTCGACCTCTCGGCGGACTTCCGGCTCAAGGACCCGTCCGCCTATCCGCGGTACTATGGGCGGGAGCATCCCCGGCCGGATCTCCTCGCCTCCGCGGTCTACGGGCTGCCCGAGCTCCACCGCGATCGCCTGCGCACCGCCCAGCTGATCGCGGTCCCGGGGTGCATCGCGACCGCGGCGACGCTCGCGATCGCCCCGCTCTCGCGCGCGGGTCTCCTCGACCCGGCACCCGTGGTGGTCGACGCCAAGAGCGGCTCGTCCGCGAGCGGCCGGGAGGTCGGCGCAACTGGCGCCCATGCCGAACGCTCGGGGGTGATGCGGGCGTACGCGCCCACCGGGCACCGCCACACCGCCGAGATCGAGCAGGAGACCGGGGCGACGATCGCGCTCACCTGCCACGCGATCGAGCCGGTGCGCGGGGTCCTCGCCACCTGCCACGCCACGCTGACGCGCCGCGTCGAGACGAAGGACCTCTGGCGCGCGTACCGCGCGGCCTACGGCGCCGAGCCATTCGTCCGCATCGTCCACGAGTCCGAGGGCCTGTACCGCGAGCCGGAGCCCCGCTGGCTCGCCGGCACGAACTTCTGCGACGTCGGGTTCGCGGCCGACGATCGCCTCCCGCGCGCGGTCGCGCTGGGCGCGCTCGACAACCTCGGGAAGGGCGCCGCGGGGAACGCCGTCCAGAGCCTCAACGTGCGGCTCGGCGTGCCCGAGACCACGGCGCTCGACTTCCTGGGCCTCCACCCCCTCTGAACCGACGCCCGTGACGCTCGTGGTGAAGGTCGGGGGCGCCGTCGGGAATGCCCTCGATCCGGTCGTGGCGGACCTCGCCGGCCGGCCGGACGTCGTGCTGGTCCACGGCGGCTCGGACCGGGTCGACCGGCTCGGCGCGTCGATGGGCCGACCGTCAGAGTACCTGACCTCGCCGAGCGGCGTCGTCTCGCGGAAGAGCGATCCCGCCCATCTCGAGGTCGTCGTCCTCGCCCTGGCGGGGGGCGTGCAGACCGATCTGGTGGCCGCGCTCGCCCGGCAGCATCGTCGGGCGATCGGCCTCTCGGGCGTCGACGGCGGACTGCTGATCGCGCGTCGCAAGGAAGGTACCCGCGCGGTCGTCGAAGGACGGGTGGTCCGGGTGGCCGACGATCGGTCGGGCACGATCGAGCGGGTCGATGTGGACCTCCTGCGGGCGATCCTGGGCCTCGGACTGTTGCCGGTGGTCGGCCCGCCCGCGATCACCGCGGAGGGCGAGATCGTGAACGTCGACGCGGACCGCGTCGCCGCCCGCGTCGCGGGCGCCCTGCGGGCCGAAGCGCTCGTGCTCCTGACGAACGTGCCCGGGCTGCTGCGGGACCGGGCCGATCCGGCGTCGCGGTTCGCTACGGTGGCCCGGACGGAGTTCGACGCCGTCCTGCGGTTCGCCGAGGGCCGCATGCGGAAGAAGGTGCTCGCCGCGCGCGAAGCGCTCGAGGAGGGCGTGGGTCGGGTCGTCATCGCGGCGTCGAGCGGCGACGCCCCGATCGGGCGCGCGCTGGCGGGCGACGGGACGGTGTTCGCGTGAACGTTCCCCCCTCCCGGGAGGGCGTCGAGTTCGGCGAGCACCGCGCGGGCCGCCTCTCGATCGTGCGCGCGGACGGGGCCGCGCTCTATGACGCCGCGGGCCGGCGGTACGTCGACCTCGGGGCCACGCACGGGGCCGGGAGCCTCGGCGCCGCCCACCCCGAGGTCGCCGCGGCCGTCGCCGAGCAGGCCCGCACGCTGCTCTACCTCGGGACCGGCTACGACTCGCCGGTCCGTTCCGCGTTCCTCGACGCGCTCCTTCGGAGCCTGCCTCCGCGGTTCGGCCGAGTCTTTCTCTCGAACTCGGGGACCGAGGCGGTCGAGGCCGCGATCAAGATCGCCCGCGGCGCGACCGGCCGACCGGGCGTGGTCGCGGCGATGCGGGGGTTCCACGGTCGCACGCTCGGTGCGTTGAGCGCGACGTGGCGGCGCGAGCTTCGGGAGCCGTTCGAGCCGCTGGTCCCCGGGTTCACGCACGTACCGTTCAACGACGTCGAGGCGCTCGATCGCGCCGTCGGCCCCGGGACGGCCCTCATCCTGCTCGAGCCCGTGCAGGGCGAGGGCGGGGTCCACGTGGCGACCCCTCAGTTCCTGGCCGCGGCCCGGGCGGCGGCGGACCGCTCGGGCGCGCTGCTCGCGTTCGACGAGGTCCAGACCGGCCTCGCGCGCACGGGGCGGATGTTCGCGTTCGAGCACTCGGGCGTGGTCCCGGACCTCCTCGCGCTCGCGAAGTCGCTCGCGGGCGGCGTGCCGATCGGAGCGACCGTCACGAGCCCCGAGGTCGAGGCGCGGTTCCGGGGATCCCACCACTCGACGTTCGGGGGAAACCCCCTCGCCTGCGCCGCGGGGATCGCCGCGCTCCGGGTGATCGAACGCGACCGGCTGGCGGCCCGGGCCGAGCGTCTCGGCGCCCTCGCTCGGCAGGCCCTTAAGGGGCTGCCGCCCGACCGGGTCCGCGAGGTTCGGGGCCTCGGGCTCCTTCTGGGGATCGAACTCCGCGAGAAGGCCGGCCCCTACCTCGCGGCGCTCGAACAGCGGGGGTTCCTCGCGATCCCCGCCGGCGCGACGGTCCTCCGCCTCCTGCCGCCGCTCGTGATCGACGAGTCGGACTGGGCGGCGGGGCTCGAGGCGATCCGGGAGGTGATCGTCCGTGGAGCCCGCTGAGGTCCTCCGCCGTCTCGTCGCGCGCTACAGCCCGTCGGGGCATGAGGCGGCTGCGGTGCGGGAGTTCGTGCGACTCGCCCGGGAGCTCGGCTACGCGACCTCGGTCGACCGGGCCGGGAACGGCCTCGCGCGCCGGGGTCGGGGACGGCCGCGGATCGTCTACCTCGGGCACATCGACACGGTCGAGGGCCGCCGCCCGGTGCGGCGGCACGGCGGCCGGGTCTGGGGGCGGGGCTCGGTGGACGCGAAGGGCCCGCTCACGGCGGCGCTCCTCGCGGGCCGGGAGTTCGCCGGTCCCGGGGAGCTCACGATCGTCGGGGCCGTCGGCGAGGAGGTCGACAGCGCGGGCGCCCGCCACCTGGTCGCGCACCGTTCCGCCGATCGCGTGATCGTTGGCGAGCCGAGCGGCTGGGACGGGGTCACGATCGGCTACAAGGGGGAGCTCCAGCTCACGGCGACCTTCCGCGGACGCCGCACGCACTATTCGTCGCCGGCGCCGACAACGACCGACCTCGCGCTCGCCTGGGCCCAGGCGGCCCGGGGGGTCGCGGCCGCCCGGCAGACGGAGTCGCTGTTCGCGTCGCTCACCGCGAAGACCGTGGCGGTCCTCACGCGACGGTCGGGCGACCTCGAGCGGGCGGACGTCACGCTCGACTTCCGCCTGCCGCCGGGGCTCTCGACGGCCGAGCTGCTCGCGCTCCTGCCGACCGAGCCCGGCGCGCCGAGGCTCAAGGTCCGGATCCGCGTCGAGCCGGTGGAGGTCGACCGCGCGAACCCGACGGTGGCGGCGCTCAGCGGGGGGATCCGATCGCTCGGCGCCCGCCCGACCCTCTGGCGCAAGAGCGGCACGTCGGACCTCAACGTCGTCGTTCCCGCGTGGCGGGTTCCGGCCGCGGCCTACGGGCCGGGGGAGTCCCGCCTCGACCACACCGCGCGGGAGTCGCTCGCCGAGGCGGACCTCGATCGTTCGATCGCGGTGCTGCGCGAGGCGTTCCAGCGCCTCGCCGCCGGGCCGCTCACTCCTCGACGATCGGCCGCCGGTGCTTGACGAACTGGTCGTGCTGGAGCTCGCGGAGCGCGGTCGTGAGCTCGGCCGACGTGTTCATCACGATCGGGCCGTACCAGGCGACCGGCTCGTGGAGCGGGCGACCCGCGACCAGGAGGAAGCGGTAGCCGTCGGGTCCGGCCCGGGCGCGGACCGCCCCTCCGGGTCCGAACAGCGCGGTCTCGCCGGCGGGCACCGGGGCCGCATCGTCCCCCGCGAACGACCCCGCGCCGTCGATCGCGTGGGCGAAGACCGTGTGGCCGGAGGGCGGGGCGAACTCGAACGTACCGCCCGGGGGCACGCGGACGTCGAGGTACGTGGGATCGACCGGGATCCCCCGGACCGGCCCCTCGACCCGATCGAAGGTGCCGGCCACGACCTTGACGCGGTCACCGGCATCGGTCGTGACCTCGGGGATCTCGCCCGCCGAGAGGCCCCGGTACGCGGGGACGCTCATCTTCTCTCGGGCGGGCAGGTTCACCCACAGCTGGAAGCCCGCCATCGGCCCCTCGACGGCCTGGGGCATCTCCTGGTGGATGATCCCGCTGCCCGAGTTCATCCATTGGACGTCGCCGCTCGCTATCACGCCCGAGTTGCCGAGGGTGTCCCCGTGCTCGACGCGGCCGTCGAGCACGTAGGTCACGGTCTCGATGCCGCGGTGCGGGTGCCAGGGGAATCCCGCCCGGTAGTCGGCCGGGTCGGACGAGCCGAACCGATCGAGCAGCAGGAACGGGTCGAACAGAGGGACCTCGTGGTTCGAGAACGAGCGACGCAGGCGCACGCCGGCGCCTTCGAGGGTCGGTCGGCCGGGAAAGCGGTGCTGGATCGAGCGAAGGGGATCGGACATATGAGTTGCCTCGGTATATCGAATTACTCAAGGTAACTTAAAGGGGAGGGGGTCGCCGGGCCGCTCGGGGGACCCGACCCCAGCGCTCAGGGCGGATCTGCGCGCCGGGGCGTTCCTCTAGCCGCCGCGCCGTGGATCGGGCTTCCCGCGGGCCGGCTTCTCCCCGGAGGCGGGAGCGGCGCGCGGGAAGGCGAGGTTCCCTTCCGTGCTCGCCGGCGGGAGGAACGCCGCACCGGAGAGGAGACCGACCGCCGCGTCCCCCCGGGCGGTGAGCCGGTACCGCTCGTCCTCGTGGAGGAGGAGGCCCGCCTCGGTGAGGCGCTTGAGGTGGAACGACATCTTCGGGGAGTCGTCGAGCCCGGCGGCCGCCATGACCTCCCCGAAGGAGCCGGGGCCGAGGGCGAGCCGCTCGAGGACCTTCCGACGGATCGGGTTCGCGAGCGCTTCGAGCGTGCCGTGCGTCTCGTCGGAGGCGACCGCGCTGCCGACCGCCACGGCCGCGGACGGGGGGACCCGGCGGGGGTTGAAGCCGACCCGGAGCGGGCCGTGGCCGGCGAGGTCGCCGCGGAGCTGGTCGAGAAGGTGGACCACGTCCTCGAGGCGGTGCCGGGCGAGGAGGCGCTCCACGCCGGTCAGGACGACCGCCGCGTCCGGGTGGCCGGCGACGAAGTCTACGACCTGCTGCCGGAGGACGACCAGGTCCGCCGGGTCGAGCGGCTCGACGTGGAGGCGCGGCGTCGGGTCGGGGGGGGCCTCCCCGAGGAGGAGCACCTCGTGGCGCCCGGAGGCGGCGAGCGAGCGGGCCTCCCTCAGCGGGTCGCGTCGCGCGTCGGCCGGGGATTCGAACTCGTGCTCCTGGGCCGCGAGGCGGAGCGTCTCCCGGACCTGCTCGATGCGGAACGGCTTGCGGACGTAGTCGAACGCCCCGAGCTTCATCGCGTCGAGCGCGGTCTCGACGCTCGCGTAGCCGGTCACGACGACGACCAGCGTCCTCGGCCAGCGGTGGCGGACCTCCCGAAGGAGCTCGAGCCCCCCGTGCCGGGGCATCTTGAGGTCGGTGAGCACGAGGTCGTACTCGCGGTGCTCGAGGGCCTCGGTCGCCTTCGGCACCGAGGGCGCCGAGTCGACCGCGTGGCCGTCGTCCCTAAGCAGCTCGCTCAGCTCCTCGCGGAAGACGGCGTCGTCGTCGACGACCAGGACCCGCACGGCGGGGGGATTCGCGGCAGGGATTAGTCTTTGCCGGCGGCGCGCGCCGTCGACCGCTCCCGCGCCTCGAGGGTCTTCCGCGGCAGGGAGACGAGGAACGCGGCCCCGGCCCCGGGGACGTTGCGGGCCGTGATCGACCCGTGGTGCGACTGGACGATCCCGTGGCAGATCGCGAGGCCGAGCCCGGTGCCCTCGCCCTCGGGCTTGGTCGTGAAGAACGGTTCGAAGATGTGCGGGAGGACCTCGGCCGAGATCCCCGGGCCGGAGTCGAGGACCTCAAGCTCGGCGCGATCGCCGCGGGGCCGCACCGAGACCCGGATCGTGCCTCGGCCGGCCATCGCGTCGTAGGCGTTGTTGATCAGGTTCGTCACGACCTGGACCAGCTGGCCCCGGTCCGCGGCGACGATGATCGCCCGGTCGGGGTACGACTCCTCGATCGCGACGTCGGCCGACTGCTTTCCGCGCAGGAATTCGACGGAGTCCCGCGCCACTGCGGCGAGATCGAGGTCCTGCACGCGGGGCTCCTCCCGCCGCGCGAAGTCGAGGAGCCCGCGCACGATCTGGGCGGCGACCTCGATCTGCTCGGTCATCCGGTCGAGCCGGCCCAGCACCGCCGGGTCCGTCGTCCGGCGGCGAAGGCTCTCGGCGAGGAGCATCACGTTCGCGAGCGGCGTGTTGATCTCGTGCGCCACGCCGGCGGCGAGCTGTCCGACCGACTGGAGCTTGTCGGCGTGGGCGCTCCGAAGCTCCCAGGCCCGCTGCTCGGAGAGGTCGACCGCGACGCCGACATAGTGGGTCACCTCCCCGCCGGGGTCCCGGATCGCGGTGATCGACAGGAGGACCGGTCGCTCGCGGCCGAGCCGGTCCCGGTTGAGGATCTCCCCCGACCAGTAGCCCCGGGCGGGGTCGATGAGGTCGCGCCACATCCCCTCGTACACTTCCGCCGGGGTGTGGCGGCTCCGGACGAGGTTCGGTTTCCGCCCGACCGACTCGGCGCGCGAGTAACCGTAGACCTTCTCGTAGGCCGGGTTGACGTCGATCATGACGCCCTTCGCGTCGGTCAACTGCATCGGGTTCGTGGAGTGCTGGAACGCCTGGTAGAACAGCTCGGCGCGTCGGGCCTCGATGACGCGATCGGTCACGTCCCGGATCATCAGCAGCGCGCCGCGGCCGGCGCCGGGGCTCCCGGTCCAGGGGCGGACGTCGACATCGAGATAGATCCCGCCGGGACGGACCCGGTGGCGGGCCCGGATCGACCGGAGCGTGGCGCTCGCGCCCGACGCGATCGCCGCGTCCACGGCCGCCCGGACGGGAGCCGACCAGGAGCCGTCCTCATCGAGGATCGTGCGGAAGTCGAGCCCGACGGTCTCGCTCGGCCGGCCCGTCGTCTCGAAGTACGCGGGATTCGCCCAGACGATCCGGCCCGAGCGCTCGATCAGCGCCACGCCGACGGGAAGGCTCTCGAGCACGCCGAGCGCCCCGTCCGGCCCCGACGGGCCCGATCGCGTCGAGCTCGGCATGCGGACGCCCCCGCCGAGGAGCCGGCGGACCCTCAAGTTCCTGTCGCTCGGTCCCCGGAGTCAATTCGGATCGACGCGCGGACTAAGCCGACCGTCCGGGCTACCCAGCACGATGCGAGAGCGGCCCGTGCTGATCGTCGCCGAGACGCCGAGCCTCGGCGCGGCGATCGCGGACCTCCTCGAAGCGGGCCACATCGAGTACCGGCTGGTCCGCTCGATCGAGGAGGAGCGCCCGCTCGAGTCCCTGGGCCGCCGCTACCCGGTCGTCCTCGCCGCGACCAGCGGCTACCTGTGCCCGACCGCCCGACAGTGGCTCAACGGGGACCTGCCCCACACCCGGCTCGTCGTCGTCGGCTCGCGCGACCCGGCGGTCGTCGACGACGAGAAGATCCGCCGGTTCCCGCTGCCGCTCGACCCCGATCGCCTGATGGGCGCGGTGCGCACCCTCGTCCCGGTCGGGTAGCGTCCCGAGCGGGGCCGGCGGACCGTCGACTCAGGCCACGGTGTCGAGCGGCGAGTCGACCGGGGTGCCGAGCGCGAATCCCTCCGGAGGTTCGCGCCGGATGTCGAGCAGCACTCGAAGCTCCCCGGCGTCCGACTCGAGCCGGCACGGGTACCCGGCCCCCCGAAAGACATCGATCATCGGCCGGTTCTCGGAGACCGAGACGGCCTCGAAGTACCGGACGCCCCGGGCGCGCGCGCGCCGGGCGAGCGCCCGGAGCAGGACGGTCCCCGCGCCGACCCCCTGGAACCGGTCCGCGATGACGAAGGCGACCTCGGCGCGGTCCGACCCGCGGCCGGAGCGGACCCACTCGGCCTGCCCCACGATCTCGCCCGGGCCGTCCTCGGTGCGCTCGAGGACGAACGACTCGCGGTCCTCGGCCGGGCCGGCGGGGAGGAGCTCGGCGACCGCGACCGACGGGGCGACCGGCGAGAAGAACCGGAGCTCGAGCGCCTCCGGCGAGAGGCCGGCGACGAAGCGCTCCATCGCGGCCGCATCGCGGGCAGACGCGAGGCGGACGAGCACGACGCGCCCGTCGCGCAGCACCTCGCGGGACGGCCGGTTCTCGGCCGGGAAATCGCTCATGGGACCTCGGAGGACCTTCCCGCCCCGAGACTACTTGGGCCTCTGGTCAAGCCCGATTGACGGCGGATCGGCCAAGTCCGATGCAGCCCCGAGCGCGGAAGGGGTTGTCCCGCGGCGCTCCGACCGCCCGTCTAGGTCAGCGGCGCGTAGTCCCCGCCGTTGTCGAGGAAGCTCGCGTAGTGGTAGGCCGGACCGTAGATGTATACGATCCACGTGACCGCGTTCTCCACGTAGGGGAGCTGGCCGAGCGGGTTCACGGCCCCGTTGTACGGGTTCGTGATCCCGTAGTCCCACCAGTAGTTCCCACCCTGGCTATTCCCGTGGGTGATGCTGCCCACGAGCGGCGTGAAGGGGAACCCCTTCGCGTGGTGGACGATCGACGCGGACTGGACCGAGATGTTCCACGTGTCGGTGTAGAGGAACGGGTCCCCCGAGTAGAGGTTGAGCGGCAGCATCCATGCCGTGGTCGGGGTCGAGATCCAGTTGTTGTAGATCAGGTCGTCCTGCTCCGCGATCGCGAGGCCGAGCCCCACGTCCAGGCCCGACCAGTCGGGCGAGACCGCGAGCCCCGAGGCGGGCGGCGCGACCTCCCAGAAGTAGTTGCCCCAGACGGTGTTGTTCCCGCCGCCGACGTTGACCGGCCCGAAGATCGTCCCGCCGCTGAAGAGCAGCAGGGCGTCGCCCGCGGTCGTGAAGTTGTCCGCGGCGACCAGGTCGTGGGACGACTCGTAGAAGATCCCGTTGAACGTGTCAAAGACCGCCGGATAGTACGTCGAGGACCCGAACCAGCCCGAGAACGAGCTCGAGACGAGCGCGATGTGGCTCACGTCCCAGAACCAGCTCTGGAGCGCGTCCGTCGCCGGGAGGTAGGGCCCGGGGTACTGCCAGGTGTTCGTCCACGCGATCCGCGACCCGCCGCCGTAGACGTACGCCGTCGCCGTGGTGCCGTGGAAGAAGATCCCGGGGAACACGGGGAAGACGTAGTCGTTGTAGACCCCGAAGACCGGCGACAGCGGCGCATACTGATTGCTGAACAGCAGGTACGGCGACGCGGTCGTCCCGTAGCCCCAGTACGAAAGGGCGGCCAGCTGGGCGTTC
>DATJRX010000052.1:0-59886 GCA_035504395.1 Thermoplasmata archaeon
CTGGCTGATGGCCGGGAACGCGGCCCCGAGCTCGCCGGCCGCTCGCTCCCGCCGATACAGGAGGTCGAGCACCTGGCGACGGGTCGGGTCGGCGAGCGCGGCGAAGGGGTCGCGGGACGGCATGGCGCCCATTTCATAACGACGTAGTTATTTAGAGATGACCGTAGGGCGGGCTTCGGTCGGTGCCGGACCCAGCGGCTTGATGCCGGTATCCGGCATCGCCCGCCACCGGGGCGAGTCAATAATATATCCAATAAGTTATATTACGGCCCGGAGACCCACGACCGATCGAGCCGCTGGCATGCGCAGCCCCGCCGTGATCCTGCTCGAGATCGTCCCTATGCTCGAGCGGGGGACCTAGTGCCGCGTCTAGCGGAGTAGTTCGAGGTTTCTGACCTCGACCGCAAGTACTTTCCCGGGGGAGGCGATAGCCTCCCTCTGATGCTGCGGGTCCGCGAGCTCTCCGACGAGGAGGGCCAAGCGCTCAGTCGACTGGTGCGGCGCACCAACGAGGCGACCGTCGCCAAGCGCGCGATGGTCGTCCTTCACTCCTTTCAGGGATTCTCTCCGCCCAAGATCGCCTCCATGATCTTCTGGAGCGAGGCCTGGGTCCGTCAGGTCATCAAGGACTACAATCGGATGGGGAGGGACGCCCTCTATCCCAAGAAGAACCCCGGGCCCGAGCCCAAGTTCACTCCCGAGCTCCGTCGGGTCATCGTCCAGTTCGCGCTCTCCCGACCGAAGGACCACGGGTGGCAAGGTCCCACCAGCTGGTCCCTCGACCTGCTCCGCGAGAGTCTGGTCGAGGAAGGAGTGCTCGAGTCGATCAGTCGGGAACGCCTTCGACAGATCCTCATCGAGGAGTCGGTGACCTTCCAGTCCGTCAAGACCTGGAAGAGCTCGAAGGACCCCAAATTCGCCGAGAAGGCCCGTCGACTGAACGAGCTCACCAATCGGCAGCACAACCCTCCGATCGTGGTGTCCGTGGACGAGATGGGACCGATCTCGCTCCAACCCTACGCCGGGCACACGTGGGCTCGGTCGGGGCACCCCGATCGAGTGCCAGCGACGTACAAGCGACTCGGGGGAGTGCGGTATCTGATGGGGGCCTACGACTACTATCACAAGCGGTTCCGAGGATATCTCTCGAGGAGAAAGACCGGCGCCGACTGGGTGCGCTTTCTCCGCTGGGTCCGCTCGAAGTATCCCTTCGGAGGTCGGATCTACCTCATCCAGGACAACCTCTCGACCCACACCACGCCGGTGGCGATGGCCGAGGCACGGAGGTTGAGGATCACCTTCGTGCCCACGCCTACGAACGCGAGCCACCTCAACCCGATCGAGACGCACTTCCGAGCACTCCGCCGGTGGGCGTTCACTCGGACGAACTACCAGGACTGGGGCGAGGTCGAGCGAGTCCTACGGGCTTCGATCCGTCGGCTCAATCAGGTCTATTGCGTGACCAACTCACGACCCGCACTCCGCTGGTGGACGCGGCACTAGGTCCTCGAGTTCGCGCACTGCAAGGTCGCTCGGTTCGCACCGGTCGCCACCCCAAACAGCTGGCGCCCCCCTTTGGAGCCCTGGGTTCGCCGGCGGCTGTTGTCGGGCACCCAAGGTGGGCCCGGGGACGATCCGGCCGTGACGCCGGGCGTGGATCCGTATCCTCGCTCTGGCCCTACGCCGTCGCCTCCAGCCGGGCTTCGTCCACCGGCGGCCCCACAGAGGCGATCGTGACAGGCGCGACAGCTCGGAAATTCCGCGACCCACGATTCCCCCGAGCGTCGGAGTTAGAGGAGGGTAGTTCGCACGGGATTAGCAGTCGTTCGCACTGAACACAAATCCGAAGGATGCGTTCCCACCCTGGTCGTAGCTTGGGTCGAACGACGTGAGCGAGACCCCCGCGCCGGGATCGCTGACGGACAGGACCACGCTCAAGGGCTCGAGCGGGACGGACCCGGACCAGAAGTAGAACGGCGCCCCGAAAGACGTCGCATTGAGGTCGATCTGTGTGCCGTGCGGTGCCGCCCCAACACTGACGGGCACGTGCGAATCGACGTCCACGAGCATCGTTGTGCAATCGGACGGGAGCACCGAAATCCCCCCGACGGCCGTGGATCTCGGTGAGAAGTTCGCACCCATGTACTCGACCTGAGCCGCCGAGGGCTACATGACGCCAGGAGCGTGCGCAGTGGCGAAAACCAACGCCACCACGGTGCACCCGACGGCCAGTCCGGCGACCAGGAGGATCGCACCAGCGCGCGAGCGAGCGAGTCTCGCCATAGGCCAGCGTCCGAAGGATGCCGAGCGGGCGAGAGTATGAGGGCACGCTCACCGCGCAAACCACGTCGACACGTCGTTCTTCTACCGACCGGGTGAGGTCCGTGGTCCCAACGCCTCTGCTCCGGTCGAGACACCCGCGAGCTACCTTGCCGGCGGCGAGGTCACCCGGACGACTCGCGGAAACGACGGAGTTCCCGCGCCTCGAAGTTCCGAACGGATGGGCTGGCGCGAGTGATCACGCGTATACGAGCTCGCGCCGTGCTCCATTTCGATGAGCCCCGAAACTCACTCTCCGCTCTTGGGCCGGCAACGGCGCTGGAGAGCGGCGGTCTTCGGGCTGGCCGTTGGCATCGCCGTGCTCCTCGTCCTTGGGGCGTTCGGGTTCCGAGTGCCGGGTTCCGGCGGCTCCAATAACTCACCGGTGGACGACGGTCCGAACTTCTATCAGCTCCTAGCTACCGTCAACTCGTCCGTTTCCAACGCGACCGGGGGACCCTGGTCTCTCTTTTCTGTGGTGGGTCTTGCAGCCCAAGGCGACTTCAGCCCGAACGTGAGGGGCTACGAGGTGGAGAACCAGTCGCTTCCGGTCAACGACTGCCAGCGTCTGCTCCCCGGGCCTACTGTCTGGAACGGGACAATTCCGGTTACCACCGGGACCCTGAACTCCGGCACGGCCCCGTTCTGGCAGTTGGCGTACTTCTCGAACGTGACCGGCCAGGTGCTGATCGTCACCAGTTCCTCCGGCGCGGTCCGAGTCTACTCCCCCATACCCGCCACGAGCGGATGCGTCGGCGCTTGGGACCCTCTTCCCTACAACCTCACATTCTGGGCCGATCAGATCTACTCGAACGACTCGCTTCCCGTGAATAGTCCCGAGGCGGCTCAGGTGATGTGGGACCACGTAGGGCAGTATTGGTCCGCACAGAACAGTCCCGCCGTCGAGGTCCTCTGGTTGGGGGCCCAGCTGTTTACGGAGATCGAAGGGAGCCCGGGAGGCAACTGGGGGGTCGACTACCTCCGGTGTGGGCTCGCGGGCCTCGCCGGGGACCAGAACATAATTTCCGGCGGAGTCTATCGGGACGGCGCCTACGGAGGCGCCCTGAGCGGGACGGTGAACTGCGCGATTCTCAACTCCCCTCCCGATGCGGGCAGCTACCGGATCGTGGCCTCCACTCCGAACGTCACCGTGAGCGAAACCGCGCAGTACGTCGCCCTTCGGTACCAGGATGTCTTCGTCTACTCCAACGGCACGGTTACCAACGATGAGGCTTGGGGCCTCGCGAACTGGATGACGAGCTGGAACCTCACGAACACCTCGGGCCAGCGGATGCCGCTGGCGACCCCGATGTGTCGGCAGTGGGTCGCTACAATCGCGGACTGCTCGGCGAGCATCTCGGGGTGGTACGCGGTCATCCTTTCCGCCAGCGGGGGCTGGCAGAACAGCTACGGCGAGCTTTCCGGCGGGGGCGTCGGATGGTCCGAGCCCGTGACAGCACTGGTGAGCGACCAGCAACTGGTGATCGTGTGCCCGAACGCTTGGAACGTCGCGGGCGACACCCTCAGTGTGACGTCGACGGTCGCCACGTCCACCGTGAACGGCTCGCTCGCCCTCTAAAGCGTCGGCTCCACGGCCCACGGGCGCCCCCCTCGCTCCTCGCTCCGCCTTCGGCGCACGAGCGCACGGAGGTAGGGCCGTGTGTCGCTCTGCGGACGGCGGTCTGAGAAGGGTCGCGCGGGCACGATGACCCAGCCGGGGCGAACGAAGAAGGTCGAGAGTCAGGTGTATACGACCCGGGGCCATCCTTGAAAACGGATGGTAACCCCGTCCCCCTCTCCCGTACAAGAACGACACGCGCGGAGGAACACGGGGATCGTTGTCCTGTCGATCGCCGTGGCCGGCCTGCTCGTGTTCGGGGCCGTGGTCTACCGATCTCCGTCTTCGAGCCCGATGGGCGCGAAGACGATTGGTGACGGTCCGACCCTTTACGAGGCGTTGGGCCAGATGAACGGCTCCGTCGCGGCAGCGCCGGGGGGGCCGTGGACGCTGTACACGGTCTATGGAATCGCGTCCCCTTTGCCGTTCGATCCGAACGCCCTCGGGTGGCCGAACAACAGCGCGACCGTGAACTCGTGTCAGGGGCTCTTCCACGGGCTCACACTCTGGAACGGATCCATCCCGCTTTTCCACGGCACCTACAACTCCGGCACGGCACCGTTCTGGCAGATGTTCTACTTCTCCAATGTGAGCCAGAGCCTTCTCGTCGTGACGGATGTGATGGGCGTCGCGCGAGCCTTTCCGCCCATGTCGATGGTCAGTTCCTGCGCGGTCAGTTCGGGACTCGCGATCACGCCCTGGAGCTGGGCGAAGGAGTTCTCCCCGCTCCCTCCCGACTCGACCGTACTTGCGGCCAACGCTTGGGCAGCGATGGGCGGCGGCTGGTCCGCGAACTACGGGGTACCGGTCGAGACCTACCGTTTGGGGAACGGCTGGTGGGGCGGTAGTCGCCCGGAAGGTCAGGTGTTGGAACTCGGACGCTGTGGCCTCGTGGGCGCCACGGCAGTCCAGCCGATCGACGATGCGGTCTTTTCGTCCAACGGTTCGGTCGCCGACGTCTACGGCGGCTCGATCGGGTGCGGGAATGTTGCTAGCTTGGGTCCCCCGGTGGTGCTCTCGCCGTACAACTTGGACTTCACGCTGAATCGAACCACCGCGTCGGGCGCCACCTCGCTCACCTTCCTCTCGCTGGCGGCGTCCGCGGGCGACCGAACCACCGGCACGATCCCGAACCCCGGCGGCATCGTAAGCTGGATCGTGGGGCTGGCGCTGAATACGTCCTCGGGCTCGGTTTTGGAGCCGGCAGGCTCGGGTTGCGCCCAATGGGTTTCGGTCGTCGAGTCCAGCTGTTCGGCAAATGAGTCGGGTTGGTACGCGTTGCTCCTCTCCCCAAATGGAAGTTGGCTCGACAGTTTCGGGTCAGCCGCAACCGGCGCGAATTGGTCCGTGCCCAATGTCTCTATCGTGAGCAATCAGCAATTGCTGATCGTCTACCCGTCGACATGGTCTCTCTCCGGGGCCTCACTCACCGCCAGCTCGACCACCCCCGACGCACCGTTGAACGGAACGGCCCTCCTTTGAGGCTACGGACCCTAGCGCTCGCCCCGATCGCGAGGCTCTCGAGCCCCCCGCGGGGAGGTCGAAGACGACGGAGGCCGCTTTGCGGCCCTGCCCCGACGCCGGAACAGCCCCGCCGAGACCCTTCCGACCCTCGTCCTTCGGGTCGACTCGCGCACGAAGAAGCCACTCCGCGCGGTCGTCGGCCGGGGACTGGAGGAGCGGGGCGAAGGGTTGGCGGCTCCGTTCGGGTGCCCGTGCGTCTCCCGGGGAGTCCGGTCCGACGCTTCGCCTACGCGAGGGGCCTCGTCGCGCCGCAAGCCCCGAGGGTTTGTGGATGCGCCTCGTCGACTCGAACTCCGCACCACCTCGGAGTCGACCAGGACGAGACGGCGGACGGAGTCGGAGGGCTCGATGCCCGACCGCAGGTCGCCTCGGAAGCCCCATCCGGGCGGCGCAACGGCAGGCCGCACTTTCCCAGTGAGGCGACCCTCCGACGTGAAGTGGGCCCAGTCGGATTTGAACCGACGACCTCCCGGTTATCAGCCGGGTGCTCCAGCCAAACTAAGCTATGGGCCCCGTCGGCGTCGCCCCGCCGCCGAATATAGCGCTTTCCGGCGGCGCGGTGGGCGGAGCCGCCCCGCGGCGTGGCTTCGGTGCCGGGGGCTCCTCACGGAAGCGGCCGCTGCCGTCCGCGGCGCTGCGTACCGGCCGTGAGGAAGCTGCGGACGAGCCGCGGGGTGAACATCTCTTCGCCCTCGAGCGCGGCTCCGTCCGAGCGGACGAGCTTCGGCAGGAGGTCGTCGGCCGAGTACCACCGCTGAACGAGCGCGTCCAGTCCCTCGGGTCGTTCGACGTCCACGAGCAGCACCGTGCGTCCGGCGGCCTTCGCCAGGTCGAGGACCAGACGCGCCGCCTGAGCCTGAGCGCGCGGAAGCTTCCAGGTCCCGCTCGGGCCGTCGGCGGCCGCCGGGCTGGCCCGCGCCGGACCCGCGGGCCGCAGCACGATCCAGCTGCCCGTGAAGGCTCGCGTGACGTTGGCGAACACCGACGAGTCGACCGCCACTCCGACACCCTCTCCCGGGTCCGGCGCAGCGGCCACGAACAGGAGGAGGTCGACGGTCGGGGGATCGGTCATGAACGCGCGGGCTCCACGTCCGCCCGCCGCCCGGGGACGCCGGGGATGGTCGCGCCCGGTGCTCGTCCCGGGCGATCCGCTCCGTTCCGTCGGAGGAGGCGGTGCCCGAGACGTCCTTCCGCGCGGGGAGTCCGCGGGTCGGGGGGCGCGGCGGCCGCCGGGGTCCACCCCGAGTCCTTTCGCTTCGACGTAGCGGGGGGAGCCCGGCGCCCCTAGAAGAACCTTGACCGCGCCGGCGCGCGCCGACCGGGACGACCCCGGCGCCGGCCCGATGCGCCCCCGCCGGGACTCGCGACATCCCTATCTAAATCGTCCGCCTCGGTCGGCGTGTGACCGCCCGGGTCCGTTTCGCGTGCGCGGCGCTCGGCGAGCCGTGCGAGTGGGCCCTGGAGGCGGAGAGCGCGGACGAGGTCAGCCGCCGGTTCGTCGACCACGCCCGCTGCGCGCACGCCATCGCCCCGGTCCCGGCCGACCTGGATGCGCGGGTCCGGGCCGCGGTGGTCCCCCTGTAGGGGCGGCCGCGGCAACGCTTTTCTCGGGTCGGCCGTCCGGGTCCGGCGACCGTACGGGCCGATGCCGACCTACGTGCTCCGGGACAAGTGCCTCGGCTGCGGGCAGTGCGTGCGCATCTGCCCGAGCAACATCATGCACATCGACCCCCGCGAGGGCCGCGCCCGCAACGTCGAGCCGGAGATGTGCTGGGAGTGCTTCGCCTGCGTGAAGGCCTGCCCCGAAGGGGCGATCGAGGTGCGCGGGTACGCCGACTTCGCCCCCCTCGGCGCCCGGGTCGTGCCGAACCGGACGACCGACCGGATCCACTGGACGGTCCGGATGCGCGGGGGCGAGGTGAAGGAGTTCGAGTATCCGATCCGCAAGCGTCCGTGGGGTTCGATCCGCTCGCCGGCGGAGGAACCCGCCGCTCCGCCGGACGCGCTGGGGTCGCCGCTGCTGTCGTTCGAGCCGGACTACCTCGCCGTCGACGCGCTCCCGACGCTCGGCGGGCCGTGGCCCACCCCGCTGTAGAGGGCGACCGCGATGGAGGACGGTCGAACCTCGGCGCCGCGCGTCGTCGACTGCGACCTTCTGATCGTCGGCGGCGGGTTCGCCGGGTGCGGGGCCGCCTTCGAGGCCCGGTACTGGGGGCGCGGGCTGTCGATCGTGGTCGTCGAGAAGGCCGCGATCGAGCGGAGCGGCGCCGTCGCCCAGGGCCTGAGCGCCATCAACTGCTACATGGGGCTGCGGTGGCACGAGAACCGGCCCGAGGACTTCGTCCGGTACGTCCGCAACGACCTCATGGGCCTCTCCCGGGAGGACCTCGTCTTCGACATCGCCCGCCACGTCGACTCGTCGGTCCACCTGTTCGAGGAGTGGGGGCTCCCGATCTTCACCGACCCGACGACCGGACGGTTCGTGCGCGAGGGGCGCTGGCAGGTGATGATCCACGGGGAGTCGTACAAGCCGATCGTCGCCGAGGCCGCTCGCGCGGCCGCGACCGCCGTCGACGAAGGGGTCGTCGTCACCCACCTGCTGAAGGACCGCGAGCACCCGAACCGGGTCGCGGGCGCCGTCGGGTTCAGCGTCCGCGACGGGTCGTACCGCGTGTACCGGGCCCGCGCCGTGATCGTCGCCGCGGGGGGCGCGTCGCACCTCTATCGGCCCCGGTCGTCGGGCGAGGGGTGGGGCCGGACGTGGTATCCCCCCTGGGCGACCGGGTCCGCCTACGGCCTGCTGATCCCGGCCGGGGCCGAGATGACCCAGATGGAGAACCGGCTCGTCGTCACGCGGTTCAAGGACGGCTACGGCCCCGTCGGCGCCTGGTTCCTCTACCTCAAAGCGATCGCGACGAACGGCGCGGGCGACTCGTTCGAGGCGAGCCAGCTCGCGGGCCTCCGCGACCGCGTCGGGGCGTACGCCGACGCGAAGCCGCTGCCGACGTGCCTGCGCAACGACCTCCTGCTCCGCGAGGTCCGGGCGGGACGCGGTCCGATCCTGATGCACACCGAGCGGGTCCTCGACTCGCCGGAGAAGGAACGCGTGGGATGGGGGGCGTTCCTCAACATGACCGTCGGCCAGGTCGTCGCCTGGGCGTCCCAGGGGACGGATCCCCGCACGGGTCCGGTCGAGCTCGTGCTCTCCGAGCCGTACGTGCTCGGCTCGCACGCGGTGTGCGCCGGCGCCTGGGCGAGCGGGCCGGGGGACGTCGGTCCGGGCGAGTACGCGTGGGGGTACAACCGGATGACCAGCGTGGAGGGACTGTTCGGCGCCGGCGACACGATCGGCGGGTCGGCCCACAAGTTCTCGAGCGGATCGTTCACCGAGGGCCGGCTCGCCGCGAAGGGGGCGGTCCGCTACCTCCTCGACCACCCCGGGCGGCCGACGGTCGCCCCGGACGAGGTCGAGGCGTGGCGGCGCACGATCTTCGCCCCGCTCGACCGGGCGTCGGAGGGCCGCGCCCGGGTGACGGACGGCTCGGTCGTGCCGGACCTGCTCGCGCCCGACCAGGGCCTCCTGCGCCTCGAGAAGATCATGGACGAGTACGCGGGCGGGGTCGGGGCCGACTACACCACGAACGCGGACCTGCTCGACCGGGGCCTCGCCCACCTCACGCTCCTCCGGGAGGACCTGTCGGCGACCGGCGCGACCGACCTGCGCGAGCTCGGACGGGTCTGGGAGCTCGACCACCGGGTCTGGACCGCGGAGGCGGTCGTGCGGCACACGCGGTACCGCGAGGAGACCCGATGGCCGGGCTACTACTACCGGTCGGACTTCCCGCGGGTCGACGACGCCCGATGGCGCTGCTTCGTGAACTCGGTCTACGATGCGCACGAGGGGAACTGGCGGCTGTTCACCCGTCCGTACGTTCCGCTGACGGAGCCGTGAGCCCGGGCCCGGCCCCCCGGACCCGCGCCCCGGGCCCGAGGCCGTGGCTGCGCCAGACGCGGAAGACGAGCATGTGGTTCACGTGGAGCGACGCGGCGAGGCTCCGCGTCGTCCATCGGCCGCTCGGCGGCTCGACCTCGAGGGTCGTGCGGACGATCCGGTCGACGAGGCCCGGCTCCGCACGGCGGCCCGAGCCGCTGCGGGGCGCGTCGTGGCGGATCCCGTCGAGCCCCCGCGCGGCGAACCGGCCGCGCCACAGCGCCACCGTCTCGGCGTGCACGCCGAGGTGACGGGCGATCGCGCCGTTCGGGGCACCCCGGGCCGCCTCGAGCACGATGCGCGCGCGGATCGCGCGGCGCCGCTCGGGCGCGGCCGGGGAGGCCCAGGCGTCGAGCGCCGCGTGGTCCTCGGGGGTCAGGACGACCGTACGGGCCTTGCGCACGGGTCTGCCCCACTCCCTACCGGCAGATAATACCCGGGCTTCGCGCGCTCAGAACCGGGCGATGCTCCCGGTCGAGAGGGCCCGGCGCTCGAAGACCTTCCAGAGGCCGATCGCGAGGCCGAAGGAGACCGCGGCGGCGGTCGCGACCGCGAGCCAGAGGATCCCGAGGGCGCCGATCGACTCGCCCGCGATCGCCGCCCGGATGGCGGCGAGCCCCCAGGTGAGCGGGAGCGCGTCCCCGACGTACTGGAGCGGCACGGGAAGCTGCGAGACCGGGAAGTTGACGCCCGAGAGGAGGAGCCCGATGAACAGGAAGATGTTCCCGAGGATGATCGAGGTGCGGAGGTACAGCGCGACGCCGCCGAGGAGCAGCCCGAAGGCGACCATCGCGAACGCCGTCAGCACGATCGACACGGCCACCGCGGGGAGGGCGGCGACCGAGATCACGACCCCGAAGAGCGTGACGGCGTAGACGAGGCCCACCGTGACGGTCGCGAGCGAGACCAGGATCGGGATCAGGCCCCGGCCGAAGTACATCGCGGTGCGGTTGGACGGGGAGACGAGCAGGTGCTCCATCGTCCCCTGCTCCTTTTCGCTGTCGGTCGTCTGGCAGACCGAGAAGACGCTCGAGTAGGTGACGGTCGCGACCGCGTTGCCGATCGCGGTGAAGGCGATCTCCGACGCCCCCCCGCCGTCGAGCTTCACCACGAAGACGAAGAACACCATCTGGGTGAGCGGGATGACGAAGATCGTGCCGAGCACGAAGTCGAGGCGCATGAACCCGAGCGAGGTGCGCGGCGCGATGACCGCGTTCGTCCAGAACGTCCGGAGGAACGACGGAACGCCGGCGGGGCGTCGTTCCCGGGCGTTCGCGATCGCCATGCCGTCGCCCCTCCGTCAGTAGTCCGCGAGGTTCCCGACCTCGAGGACGTGCCGTTCGACCCGGCGGAAGATCGCGCCCGCGACGACAAGGTAGACCGCGGTCGTCGCGACGGCGCCGATCAGGTCGACCTCGAACCCCCAGCCGAACCCGGTGTACCCGGGGATCCCCTCGTAGCGCAGCGCGTCGAGCGCCCACGTCGGCGGGAAGATGAGCGCGATCGGGTTCGTCCAGAACGGGAGCAGGACGACGGGGAACATGCAGCCCGTCCCGATGTAGAACGCGAATTCGCCGACGTTCTGGATGAACCCCGCGTAGCGCGTGTAGACGTAGAACGCCGCGAAGATCACGCCCACGCTCGCCAGCGTGAGCATCACGAAGACGAACAGCACCGCGAACAGGGCGGGGTCCGGGACGGGCGGCGGACTTCCCGCCGCGAGGACCACCACGGCGTAGACGATGCCGCCCCCGATGAGCCCCGAGACGACGTTCCACAGCACCCGGCCGAGGATGACGTAGAGGTACGGCGTCGGCGACTGGAGCGTCGGCTCGAGGGTGCCGAACTCCCGGTCCTGCCCCGTCGCCCAGCCGCTCCCGTACAGGGTCTGGCCCCACATGCTCATCATCCCCGCGCCGAGGATCGCGTAGGTGAGCCAGTACGGGCTCGTGCCGACGAACAGCTCGAACGCGACGAGGCCGAAGATGACCGGCGCGATCATCGACGGGATCAGCCACTGGGGGTCGGCGAGGAACATCAGGATCGAGAGCCGCAGCGACGCGGCCGTGGCGCGCGCGCGCGAGACGTGGGGGGTCGCGAGCGCCATCTAGCCGGTCGCCTCCTCCACGAGGTCGAGGTAGACATCCTCGAGCGACGTGACCCGCTCGCGGACCGTGAGCTCCGGGCGACCGGGGATCGACGCGCGGACGCGGTCCGTCGTCGTCTCCCCGGTGCGCGTGCGGATCGTCAGCCGCAGGCGGGGCCCGTACTCCTCGGTGACGACCTTCGACACCCCGGGGAGCCGACGCAGCCCCTCGATCTCCCGATCGTCGAAGCCGTACGCCTCGACCTCGATCGTCCGGTCGCCGCCGACGAGGTGCCGCAGCCCGGCGACGCTGTCCCGGGCGACGATCCGGCCCTTCGAGAGGATCGCGAGCTCCGGGCAGAGCTCCTCGGCCTCGAACATGTAGTGGGTCGTGAGGAAGATCGTGACGCCGTCCGACACGAGCGAGCGGACGAGCTTGCGCACCTCCCGCGCGCTCTTCGGGTCGAGGCCGATCGTCGGCTCGTCGAGGAAGAGGATCTGCGGCCAGTGCAGGATCCCGCGGGCGAGGTGGAGCTTCTGCTTCATCCCCCGCGAGTACTCCTCGACGCGGCGCTCCGCGGCGTCGGCGACGCCGACGCGCTCGAGCACCTCCTGGATCCGCCGCTCCCGGTCCGAGAGCGGGATGCCGTAGAGGTCCGCGAAGTAGCGCAGGTTCTCGCGCCCGCTGATGCGGTTGTAGAGCCCCCGCTCGCCGCCCAGCACGAGGCCCATGCGGGGCCGGAGCCACGCCGCGTCGCGGGCGACGTCGTGGCCGAGCACGCGGGCCGACCCGGCGGTCGGCAGGAGGAGCGTCGCGAGGATCTTCGTCAGCGTCGTCTTCCCGGCGCCGTTCGGGCCGAGCAGCCCGAAGATCGCCCCGTTCTCGATCTTCAGGTCGATGCCGGCGAGCGCCTCGGTGCGGGTCACCTCGTTGAAGAGGAACCCCTTGCGGCTCTCGAACACCCGCGTGAGCCCGCGGACATCGATCGCCGGCGGTAGGTCGGGCATGCTGCTAAACTCCGAGGGGGCGCGTCCACTTCTACGGGGGTAGAAATACCCTTCCGGCGAGCAGTGGCGGCGCAACGCTCCGGCGGCGGTGCGTTCCGATTTTCGCGGCCGGAGCGGACCTCGGGGGTGCACCGTTATATCGGCGGCGTCAGTCCTCGGCGTCGGACGTCCATGGCGGAGAGCACGGCATCGACCGGGACCCCCCCGCGTGCGCCCGCGAGCGCCTCGACGCTGACGACCGCGGAGGTCGTGGCGGCGTACCGGTGGATGGTCCTCGCCCGGGTCACCGACGAACGCTGCCTCTCCCTGCAGCGCCAGGGCCGGATCGGGTTCTACGCCCCGCTGCAGGGCCAGGAAGCGGCCCAGGTCGGGATCGCGACCGCGCTGCGACCCGAGGACTGGGTGTTCCCCGCGTACCGGGAGCTCGCCGTGGCGCTCACGCGCGGCGTCGACCTCCAGGAGGTCGTCGACCAGCTGTACGGCAACGCAGCCGACCTCATCAAGGGCCGGCAGATGCCGAACCACTTCGGCTTCCGCGAGCAGCACTTCGTGGTCGCTTCCAGCCCGATCGGCACCCAGATCACCCAGGCGGTCGGCGCGGCGATGGCGGCCCGCCGTCGGGGCGATGCGATCGTCACCGCATCGTTCTTCGGCGACGGGGCGACGAGCTCGAACGACTTCCACGCGGGCCTCAACTTCGCGGGCGTCTTCCGCGTCCCCACGATCTTCTTCTGCCAGAACAACCAGTGGGCGATCTCCCTCCCCCGCGAGAAGCAGACGCGCAGCGCCACCCTCGCGGAGAAGGCGTCGGCCTACGGTTTCCCGGGCGTGGTGGTCGACGGCAACGACCTGCGCGCGGTCGTGCGGGTCGTCGCGGAGGCGCGCGAGCGCGCCGTGACCGGGGGTGGTCCGACGCTCATCGAGGCCCAGGTGTACCGGTTCGGGCCGCACTCGACCTCGGACGATCCGAAGCGCTACCGCAGCGAGGCCGAGCTCGAGGCCGCGAAGAAGCGCGACCCGGTCCTCGGGCTTCAGCACGAGCTCCGCGCGAACGGCGTGCTCACCGAGGCCGCGGACGCCCAAATCTGGGACGAGGCCAAGGCCCGTCTGGCGCACGCGATCGAGGTCGCGGAGCAGCGGCCCCCGGTCGCGCCGACGAGCTTCCTCGAGGACGTCTTCGCGCGGCCGACCCCGCGGCTCGAGGAGGAGCGGGCGACGCTCGAGCGGCTGCTCGCCGCCGGGACGGTGCGCCCGTGACCGAGCTTACCCTCGTCCAGGCGGTGAACCGGGGCCTGCACGAGGCGATGAAGGCCGACCCGGACGTCCTCGTGCTCGGCGAGGATGTCGGGGTGAACGGCGGGGTCTTCCGGGCGACCGAGGGGCTCTTCAAGGAGTTCGGCGGCGACCGGGTGATCGACACGCCGCTCTCCGAGACCGGGATCGTCGGCACGGCGATCGGGATGGCGCTCTACGGCCTCAAGCCGGTCGCCGAGATCCAGTTCCTCGACTTCATCTATCCCGCCTTCGACCAGATCGTGAGCGAGCTCGCGAAGTTCCGCTACCGGTCGGGCGGCCAGTACCCCTGCCACGTGGTGATCCGCACCCCGTACGGGGGCGGCATCAAGGGCGGGCTGTACCACTCGCAGAGCACCGAGGCGTACTTCTGCCACACCGCCGGGCTCAAGGTGATCGTCCCGTCGACCCCGGCGGACGCGAAGGGGCTCCTCCTCACCGCCATCCACGACGAGGACCCCGTGATCTTCCTCGAGCCGAAGCGGATCTACCGCGCGGTGACCGGGGAGGTCCCGGACGGCGATGTCCGGGTCCCGTTCGGCGTCGCGCGCACGGTCCGCGAAGGGAGCGACGTCAGCCTGTTCGCCTACGGCGCGATGGTGCCGCCGACGACCGAAGCGGCGGAGGCGCTCGCCCAGGAGGGGATCTCGGCGGAGGTGATCGACCTGCGGAGCCTCGTGCCCCTCGACGAGCCCGCGATCGTCGCGTCGGTCGAGAAGACCGGGCGCGCCGTCGTCGTCCACGAGGCCGCCCGGTTCTGCGGGTTCGGCGGCGAGGTCGCCGCGCTGCTCGCCGAGAAGGCGTTCTATTCGCTCAAGGCGCCGATCGCCCGCGTGACCGGATACGACACCCCGTTCCCCTACGCGCTCGAGAACCTGTACCTCCCGAACGCCGCGACGATCGCCGACACCGCCCGTACGACCGTGAAGGCGGGCTGAGGCGACCGTGCGGTTCGAGTTCCGACTCCCCGACATCGGCGAGGGGGTCGCCGAGGGCGAGGTCGTTCAGTGGTTCGTGAAGGAGGGCGATACCGTCCGGGAGGATGCGCCGCTCGTCAGCGTGCTCACCGATAAGGCGAACGTGGAGATCCCGTCCCCGAAGACCGGCCGGGTCGCGCAGCTCCACGCCCCCGTCGGGACGAAGGTGAAGGTCGGCGGCCTCCTCGTCACGCTCGAGGTCGAGGGCCCGGGCAGCGGTCCCGCGGCGGCCGCGACCCCGGCGATGTCGGCCGCACCGTCCGCGGAGAAGTCCCCGGCCGTTCCCCCGCCGACCGCGCCTCGCCCGCCCGCGCCGGCCGCAGCGGGCCCCGCGGCTCCGGCCGCCGCCCCGCTCGCCGCCCCGTACGTCCGCCGACTGGCCGCCGAGCGAGGCATCGATCTCGCCGGGGTCCGGGGGTCGGGACCGAACGGGCGGATCACCGAGGCGGACCTCGGCGGTTCCCCCACGTCGGCGGCCCCCGCCACTCCACCCCCGGGGCCCCTGGGCCGGGGCACGTCGCCCCCGCCGGTCGGGACCGCCACGACGGCGCCCGAGACCGCGGACGTCGCCGAGCGCATCCCGATCCGCGGGATCCGGCGGGTGATCGCGGAGCACATGACGGAGTCGACGCACCGGGCGGCCCACTTCACCTACGTGGAGGAGGTCGACGTCTCCGAGCTCGTGCGGGTGCGGGACCGGATGGCGAAGCACGTCGAGAAGCAGGGCGTGCGCCTCAGCTATCTCCCGTTCGTCGTGAAGGGGGTCGTCGCGGGCCTCAAGGCCCACCCGCACCTCAACGCGACCGTCGACGACGCCCGGGAGGAGCTGGTCGTCCGCTCGGCCTACCACCTCGGCATCGCGACGCAGACCGGCGACGGGCTGCTCGTACCGGTCCTGCGCGACGCGGACCAAAAGAGCCTCGCCCAGATCGCGAAGGCGATCCAGGACCTCTCGGAGCGGGGCCGGGCCGGCAAGCTCGCCCTCGCCGAGCTCAAGGGCTCGACGTTCACGATCTCGAGCCTCGGCGCCCTGGGCGGCGTGATGGCGACCCCGATCCTCAACTACCCCGAGGTCGGGATCCTCGGCGTCCACCGGATCTTCCGTCGCCCCGTCTACCAGTCCGACGGGGCGATCGGGCCGGCCGACCTCATGAACCTCTCGATCTCGCTCGACCACCGGGTGGTGGACGGCTACGAGGGGGCGCAGTTCCTCGCCACGGTGAAGGGGTACCTCGAGGACCCGCACCAGCTGTTCGCGGAACTGACATGAGCCCCGGGCCGGCGCTCGTCCCGCTGGCGTACTCCGCCGACGCGGCCCGCCGGTGCGTCGGCGACGACTGGGAGTCGACGGCGCTCTCCGCGTACCGCTGGATGGTCCTCGGACGGACGCTCGACGCGCGGATGCAGGCGCTCCAGCGCCAGGGGCGCGTCGGGTTCTACGGTGCGGCGACCGGGCACGAGGCCGTGAACGTGGCGGCCGGCCTCGCCACGGCGCGGGACGACTGGATCGTCCCCGGCCTGCGCGAGCAGCTGACCGCCCTCGTGCGGGGCCACTCGCTCGTGACGTACGCCCACCACCTGTTCGCGGACGACCGGGATCCCGCGCGCGGACGCAACATGCCGTGCCACCCGACGGCCCGCGAGGTCCATTACGTCTCGATGTCGTCGGTGATCGGCACCCAGGTGACGCACGCGGTCGGGCTCGGCCTCGCGCTGCGCGCGCGCCGCGACCCGGGCGTCGCGGTCGCCTTCTTCGGGGACGGGGCGACGAGCTCGAACGACTTCCACGCCGGGCTCAACCTCGCCGCGGTGCAGGGCGCGCGGGTCGTCTTCGCGTGTGCGAACAACCAGTGGGCGATCTCGGTGCCGGTCGAGCGTCAGACCGCGGCCGCGAGCCTCGCCGCGAAGGCCGCCGCGTATGGTCTTGGGGGGCGGCGCGTCGACGGGACCGACTTCTTCGCCACCTTCGCCGCCCTGCGGGAGGCGCTCGGGGCGGTGCGGGCCGGCGGGCCGCCCGAGCTCCTCGAGTTCGTGGTGTACCGCATGACGCCGCACTCGAGCTCCGACGACCCGAAGCGCTACCAGCCCGCGGACTGGTCGGACCGGGCGGCGGCCCACGATCCCGTCGGCCGCCTCGAGTCGTGGCTCGCGGCGGGCGGCTGGCTCACGGACGCCGCCCGCGCCGCCATCCAGTCGGAGGCGGAGCGGGAGGTGCGGGCCGCGATCGCCGCCGCCGAGTCGGCGCCTCCCCCGGCGGCGAGCTCGCTGACCGAAGACGTCTATGCTGCGGCGGCCTCCCGTCCGGGCGGAAGGTGAGCGGGCCGGCATGGCAGGCACGTACGCGCGGTCGGCGGAGATCCTCGTCATCGGCGGCGGACCGGCGGGCTACATGGCCGCCATCCGCGCGGGCCAGCTCGGAAAGAAGGTCGTGCTGGTCGAGAAGCGCGACCTCGGCGGCGAGTGCCTGAACCGCGGTTGCATCCCCTCGAAGGCGCTCATCCACGCGGCCCGGCTGTACTTCTCGCTCACGCACGAGGGGCCCGAGATCGGCGTGACGGCGAAGGATCCGCGGTTCGACCTCGCCGCCACCATGGTCTGGAAGGAGGCGGTCTGCACGAAGGAGCGGCAGGGCGTCGCGGGGCTGCTCAAGTCGGCCGGAGCGACCGTGCTCCCCGGCGAGGCCCGCCTGACCGGCCCCACGTCGGCCGACCTGACCGCGCCGGACGGGGGGCACGAGCGGATCGACTTCGCGGCCGCGATCCTCGCGACGGGCGCCGTCCCGATCTCGCTCCCCGGGTTCGAGACGGACGGCGCGCAGGTCGTGAACGCCTGGGACCTCCTCTCGCAGACAACGCTCCCGCGCTCGATGCTGATCCTCGGGGGCGGCGTCAGCGGCTGCGAGCTCGGCGAGTTCCTCGCGAGCGTCGGCGTCTCGGTGACGATCGTCGAGCTGATGCCCCAGCTGCTCCCCGGGATGGAACCCGACCTCTCCCGCGAGATCACGGGCGTGCTCGAGCGGATCGGGGTGGTCGTGCGGACCGGGACCAAGGCGGTCGAGCTCGCGCGCGCGGCCGACGGCGTCACCCTGACCGTCGAGGGCGCGAGCGGGCGCGAGGCGCTGCGGGCCGAGCGGCTGTTCGTCACCATCGGAAAGCGCCCGCTGAGCCGGAACCTAGGGCTCGAGGACGCCGGCGTGACGGTCGATCCGAAGACCGGGTTCGTCCCGGTCGACGCGCAGATGCGGACGAACGTGCCCCACATCTTCGCCGCGGGGGACCTCGCCCGGCCGCCGATGCTCGCGCACAAGTCGTACCGGGAGGGGATCGTCGCGGCCGAGGCGGCCGCCGGCCGCCCGACGCGGTTCGACTTCCGCGCGATGCCGTCGGTCGTCTTCACGACGCCCGAGCTCGCGAGCGTCGGCGCCACCGTCGCCGAGGCGACGGCGGGCGGGGCGAAGGCGCGCGAGGTCCGCTTTCCCTACCCGGCGCTCGGACGCGCCCAGGCGAGCCACGCGACCCAGGGCTGGGTGAAGGTCGTCGGGGACGACGCGACCGGGCGGCTGCTCGGCGTCCACGCGGTCGGCGAGGCGTGCGGCGACTACATCGCCGAAGCCGCGCACGCGATCGAGATGGGGTCGACGGTGCGGGACCTCGCGCTCACGATCCACCCGCACCCGACGTTCTCGGAGGCGCTCCAGGAAGCGGCGCTGCTCTGGCTCGGCGAACCGATGCACGTGGCGCGGAGGCGGGTCGATGCCACCGGTCGTTGACTGGGGCCGCCGCGAGTACGGGGACGCGCTCGACGCGATGCGCGCCCTCGTCGCGCGCCGCCGGGCGGGGGCGATCGGGGACACGCTGGTGCTCGTCGAGCACCCGGCCGTCGTCACCGTCGGCGTCCAGGGCGACGACGGCGGCGCCGCGGCGAGCGGGCTGCCCGTCTTCCACGTCGAGCGCGGGGGCCATGCGACCTACCACGGGCCGGGCCAGCTCGTCGGCTACCCGATCGTCGACCTCGACCCCCGGGGCCGCGACATCCGCCGGTTCGTCCACGACCTGGAGGCGCTGCTCGTCGCGACGACGGCCGCCTTCGGCGTGCCCAGCGGGCATGTCGAGGGCCAGCGCGGCGTCTGGGTCGACGGCGTGCGGAAGATCGCGTCGATCGGGATCGCGGTCGACCACTGGGTCAGCTTCCACGGCTTCGCCCTCAACGTCGATCCCGACCTCGCCGACTTCGCCCGGATCCGACCGTGCGGCTTCGACGCCTCGGTGATGACCTCGCTCGCCCGGGAGCGGGGTCGACCGATCGGGATCGCGGACGTGACGCCCGTCGTGCGGGCGCAGTGGGCCGAGCGGTTCGAGCCCGTGGCCGACCCCGCCCGGACCCCCCCGCCCGCCGGTCCGACCCCGGCATGAGCCCGGACGCGCCCGCCCGGCCGCGCCTGCTCCTCGTCGGCGGGACGGGCGGGTTCGTCGGCCGCGCGATCCGGGCGGAGTTCGCGCCGCCGTGGCAGATCCGCTCGGTCCACCGCCACCCCCTGCCCGGCGAGGTGGGGCCGTCGATCGAGTGGGTGCCGGCGGACGCCGCGCGGCTCGCCGACTGGTCGCCGCTGCTCGCGGGGGTCGATCTGGTCGTCAACCTCGCCTGGTACCGCGCGGGGTCGGACCGACGGTTCCGCCCCCTCGCCGCGGGGCTCGCCCGCCTCGTCGCCGCCTGCGAGGCGAACGGGGTCCGGCGCTTCGTGCAGCTGAGCGTCCCCGACGCGCCCCCCGCGCTCGAGGCGCAGCTGCCGTACCTCGCCCGCAAGCGCGAGGTCGACCGGGCGCTGCTCCGCAGCCGGCTCGACTTCGTGATCCTCCGGCCGACGATGCTGTACGGACCGCGCGACAAGCTCCTCACCGTGATGCTGCGCACGATGCACCGGTACGGCCGGTTCCCGATGTTCGGCGACGGGAGCTACCACGTGAGCCCCCTCGCGGTCGGCGACCTCGCCCGGATCGTGCGCCAGCGGGCGGAGCGGCCGGCCCGGGAGATCGTCCCCGTCGGCGGACCGGACCGGTGGGTCTACTCCGAGCTCACCGACGCGATGTTCGCCGCCCTCGGCCGTCGGCCCCGCTACCTGCGGTTCTCCCCGCGCGGGGGGGTGCGGCTCGCCCGCCTGCTCGAGGGGGTCGGATCGTCGCTCCTGTACGCCTACGAGGTCGAGTGGCTGCTGTCCGACCGGCTCGGGCTGCCGCCGTACGAGGGCCTCGATCGGCCGCTCGCCGACGTCCGTCCGTTCCTCGCCGCCGAGGCCGCCCGGCTGCGCGGGCGCTGAGCCCGCCGCCCCAGCCTTTTTAACGGATGGGCAACCATTCGGGCGGCGATGGAAGCGGTCGATCTCAGCCGACGGCTCGCCGATTTCGGACAGGTGGCGGGCGAGGTGCTGCGGGACGTCCAGGACGTGACCGAGCAGCAGATCCGGCACTGGATCGTGAATCCGTACCTCGTGGCGCTCGGCTGGGACCCGCACGACAAGCACCAGGTGTTCCTCGACTACCCCGTGAAGGGCGCCGACGCGCCCGTCGACTACGCGCTGTTCAACGCCGAGGGCGAGCCGCGGCTGTTCCTCGACGTCCGCGACCGGACCGCGAACGTCACCGACGCGGGCGCGGTCGGCGCGCTGGCGAAGACCGCGCGCGTGCCGCTCGCGCTCCTCACGAACGGCCGGGAGTTCTCGCTCTGGTTCGTGCCTCGCGACGAAGCGCCGGCCCCGCTGTTCGTGCTCAAGCTGGACGACCTCGCCCTGAACGCGGAGAGCCTGCTGGGGCTCACCGCGGAGTACCGCCTGAGCGACACCGGCATCGAGCAGCTCCGGCGCAGCGCGATCCGCCTCGCGGTCCTCCAGATGCTCGAGGACAGCGCCGACAAGACGTTCGACGCGCTCGTCGACTGGGTCCAGGCGCAGGTCGCCCCCGGCGCGCTCGACGAGACGACGTCCGCCGCGATCCGCGACGCGACGCTGCTGTGGCTCACGGAGGAGCACTTGACGCTGCCCGCGTTCCAGCCGACGGAGGGGAAGCGGGCGCACGAGCTTCGGCCGACCTCGGCGAAGGACTGGGAGCCGTTCCCGCGCGGCCCGCCCGGCACCTTCCAGTACAAGTACGACTCCGCGAAGATCCTCGACCTCCGCCAGAGCGCGAAGGAGGTCCGCGAGCAGCTGCGGATCCAGGGGCTCAAGACCGCGACGGCGACCGCCTTCGGCGGCTTCTACCAGTCGCTGCGGCTGCGGGCCGGCATCCCCGCCGGGAAGTAGGTCGCGCCGGTCGCTAGTTCGGCAGCATCAGGTGGCTGTCGCCGAACTCGTGCCAGAGGAAGCCGGACGACCGGGCGCGGGCGTAGGCGCGCGCGAGGCGCTCGGGCGGCACGACGGTCTCGAGCAGGTCGAGGTGGGTCGTCCGGTCGCCGTGGAACCCCGAGAGCAATCCGTCGACCGCGCGCAGCGGCCGGCCCGCGCGCAGGTACAGCGAGGTGAACCCGCGCGCGGCGCGGAGCCCGCACCCGTCGACCGCCGACTCGAGCGCCCGCACCACGGTCGTCCCCACGGCGATCACGCGCCCCCCGCGCGCGCGCGTCGCCCGGACCGACTCGATCGTGGCCGACGGGACGTCGAACGGTTCGGGGAACACCGCGGCCGACCGCCCCGTGACCGGGTCGCCCTCGAGGCTCGAGACCCCCGTGTGCAGGACGAGCGGCGCGACCCCGACGCCCCGCGCGGCGAGCCGCGCGAGGACCCGGGGCGTGAACGGCCGGGCCGCGCTCGGCATCTCGGCGCTGCCCGGCACGCGGGCGAAGATCGTCTGGTAGTCCGCGAGCGGGTACTCGCGGGCGAGGTAGCCGTACCGGATCGGCCGTCCCTGCGCGACCATCGCGGCGCGGAGGTCGGCGTCGGACCTCAGGAACGCGAGCCGCGGGCTCCCGGGGAACTCGGCGACGAGCCGCGCGCGCACCCCGGCCACGCGGAACGTCTCGCCGAGCGCGAGCGGGACCGGCCCCGGCCGATCGTGGGCCCACCGGGTCTCCACGAGCCACAGCCGCGGGTCGTACTGCGTGGAGAGGTTCACCCAGAACGATCGGCCCGGCGCGACCGCGGGCAGGCTGGCGGGCAGGGTCGCGCTCTCGTTGACGACGAGGAGGTCGCCCGGGGCGAGCGCGTCGGCGAGGTCGAGGAAGCGACGGGGCTCGTCCCGGTCGCCCCGGCTCACGAGCAGCCGCACTCCGTCGCGGGCGATCCCCCGGTCCTCCGGCGTGCGATCGGCCTCCGCCCGCCGGGGCGCGGCCGCGAGCGCGCCGGTCATCCGGCCGGGACCTCCCATCGTTCGTCCTGGGCCCGGAACCGGTGCCCGGAGATCGCCGCGGCCTCCTGGCCGAGCAACCAGGCCCAGAACGGCAGCGTCACCTCGGGGGGAGGACGGCCGGCGACCTCCTCGGGCGGCAGGGCGGCCTCCACCCCGGGGGTCCTGAGGTCGCCCGGGTCGACCGCGACCACCGAGATCCCCCGGCTGGCGAGCTCGCGCGCGAGGGTCCGCGTGAGCAGGTCGAGGCCGGCCTTGCTCGCCCCGTAGCCGCCCCACCCCGCGTAGCCGACGATCGCGGCGTCGCTGGAGATGTTCACGACCCGCCCGCGGCCCCGCGCGAGCGCGGGGAGCAGCGCCTGGAGGACCGCGACCGGCGCCACCACGTTCGTCCGGAGCACGAGCTCGAGCGCGCCGAGCGGGTACTCGGCGACGGACGGCATCGGCGTGGGGCCGAGGATCGCCGCGTTGTTGACCAGCAGTTCGAGCCGACCCCGGCGCTCGACCGCGGCGCCGAGCCGGGCGATCGTCGCGGGGTCGGTAAGGTCGCCCGCGAGCGACGCGACGTCCCCGCCGAAGGCGGCGATCGACCGCTCGACCTCGGCGAGCCCCCCGGGGCGTCGCGCGACGAGGATCAGGTCGTACCCCTCGCCCGCCAGGAACCGGGCGAGCGTCGCCCCCAAGCCCCGGCTCGCCCCGGTCACCACCGCGAGGGGGCGCCCGGACGGGGCGCTCATGGCGCCGGCCCCTTCGGACGGACGCGGAACCGGCAGACGGGGTCGCCCGCGACGACGCGGTGGGTCACGTCGACCCGGGCGTCGAGGAGGGTCGAGAACATGCGGCGCTCGGTCTCGCAGGCGACCGGGAACCGCCCCGCCAGCGCGACGATCGGGCAGTTGTGCTCCAGCAGCTCGACCCCTCCGTTCCGGCGCGTGCCGACCTCGGCCATGTAGCCGCTCTCGGTCCGCAGGCGGGCGAGCTCGCGCACGCGGTCGGCGAGCTGGGGCGCGGTGAGCTTGGGCCGCGCCTTCTCGGCGACCTCGTGGGCCCGTTCCTGGAGGAGCTCCGCGACCGCGCCCGCTCCGAGGCGCCGCTCGATGAACTCGAGCGCCCAGAGCGACACCTCGGTGTAGCTCTGCGGGAAGAGGGAGCTCGCCTTCGCCGTGAGGCGGAACTCCACCCGGGGCCGCCCGACCTTACCGGCCCGGTACGAGCGGCTGACGAGACCGTCGCGCTCGAGCTGCTGCACGTGCCCGAGCGCCGCGACCTTCGAGATCGAGAGCCGACGGGCGACCTCCTCGAGCGAGGTGTCCAGCGCTTGCTTCAGGATCGTGAGGATCCCGCGCTTCGGCGAGGAGTACCCCTGCGCGGTCGCCCCGACCGGCCCTTCGGACATCGGAGAGCGGAACGGCCGGGGTGTTTATACAGGGAATCATTAACAAATGGAACGAACCCTCGGCCGCTCGGGCGGGAGCGGCGCGCACCGGACCCGGCGGCCGGCGGGCCGTCTCGTGTCGCGGGCCCCGAACGGGGGTCCGGCGAGGGTTGAAATCCCATGAGGGCTTGTTCCGGGCGGGTGGCACATGGCCGAAGGCACCGAGGAGGTCAGTCGCGGATTGATGGAAGGCGTGATCGAGGCACTGTCCGACAAGCAGAGCCAGATGGAGATCCGGCTCGACGGGCTCACGCTCGCGCTGGGCGACACCCGGCTCGGCGTACACCTCTCGGGCACGGTCACGGTCTCCATCCACCTCCGCGACCTCACGGACGCGGAGAAGGAAGCGCACGCGGCGGCGACGGTCGCCCGCGTGCACGCCTAGACGAGGCGTCGCAGCTTTCCGAGCGCGGCCGCGGTCACGTGCACGTGCCCGGTCCACGCGCTCGCGTCGTGCCCCAAGCGGACGAGCTCGTGCGGTCCGCTGCGTAGGCTCACGGTCCACCCGGAGCGGGCCAGCGCCCCGGGGATGCCGCGGGACTGCCACAGGCTCACGTGGCCCTCGCGCACGAGCGCCCGCCCTCCGCCGGCCCCGTCCACCCACGGATCGACCTCCAGGGTCACGGTGCGGTGCTCGGCGTCGAGATCGAGGAACGGCGCCCCGTCCATCGACGCGCGCAGGGTACCCCCCGAGATCCGGCCCAGGATCCGGACCAGGTCTTCGGCCGTGGTGCGGGCGCTCACGGGCTCTCTCCTCGTGGCCGTCGCGCCCCGGGGTCGGTCGCGCTCCGACCCGACGCCGGTCCCGGGCGCGGCGGGCGATCTCCCCAAGGAGCCGTCCGAGATAACGGGCCGGTAGGGACCCGCCCCGGGGCCGGTGGGCGCGACCGGATTTCGTCAGGTTTAAGTCGTATAACCCGCCTAGTAACGCTCCCATGACCGTGCCGGGACCCCCGGCATACGCCGCCGCGTGCCTCTCCCGTCGGTGCGGACACCCGGGCGAGGCGCATCGCGCCACTCCCGAGCTCGCCGGACCGCGGGAGATCGTGGTCTTCTGCACCGCCTGCCACCGGCACGAGGTCCAGCGCGCCCGGCGCTGGCCCGGCCGGTGGAGCCGCGCGGTGGCGCGCCCCCCGCCTCAGTGGGGACGCGCCACGTAGCCGGGTCCGACCGGCTCACGCGGCGCCGAGAAAGTGGCCGACCAGGAACCCGGCGAAGCCGGCCCCGAGCCCGATCGCGACCATCCGGATCGCGGACTTCCAGGTGATCCCCAGCGTCGTGCGGGCCTCGTACCACCCGACGATGGCGAGCATGATCGCGCTCAGCCCGATCGAGATGTACGCGGCGGTGGCGAGCGCGGCCGGCAGCAACAGGAACGGCAGCAGCGGGATGAACGACCCGACGATCGTCGCGAGGAGCACCGTGAGGAAGCTGTAGAACGGGGCGCTCGCGGGGACCTCGGCGAGGTTGAGCTCGAACGCCATCATGATGTCGAGCATCGCCTGGGGCTTCGCCTCGATCCGCTGGAGCATCTCCTCGACCTCGGCCCCCTGGTAGCCCCACTTGCGCAGGATGACGCGGACCTCCTCCCGCTCCATCTCGGGGACGGTGCGCATCTCGGCGCGCTCCCGCTCGACCTCGGAGAGGTAGAGCAGGCGTCGGGCGAGCGTGGAGGTGTACGCCACCGCCCCCATCGAGATCGACTCGGCGGCGAGCGCGGCGAACGCGGCGACGAGGATGAGGCTGTGGCTCGCGCCGGCGGCGACGAGGCCGAGCAGGATCCCGAGGACGTTGACGAGCCCGTCCTGGCTCCCGAGGATGAAGTCGGAGAGGAACGTCCCCCGCGGGTGCTCCTCGATCCCGCGGCCCTTCATCGCGGCCGCACCCGGCGCCCCCGATAAGACGGTGGCGGTCGCTGGGCCCGGGGGGCTCGGTCCCGGACCGCCGGGGCCCGATCAGTGCGGAAGGCGCGCCCCTTCGGCGAGCGCTTCGAGCTTCTGGAGCGCCACCGCGTGCGTGACGCCGCTCACGCCGGCGAACGTCTCGAACCCGCAGTCGGTGCCGCCCCAGGCGTTCTCCTCGCCGACGATCGCGGCGAGGTGATCGAGCCGCAGCTTCACGGTCTGGGGGCTCTCCACGATCGGCGTCTTCACGTCGATGACCCCGCCCGCGAAGCCGAGATGGGCCGGCCAGCCGTGCTCGCGCGCGTACCGCTGAAGGAGCCTTAGGTCCCCCTCGTGCCGGGGGTTCGCGAGCTCCCCGACGAGCGCGCTCACCTTGAGCCGGGTGATCTCGGGCAGGACGGCGGCGAAGTCGGCGTCGTGGATGTGGGACGCGGCGTAGTTCCCGTAGCAGTAGTGGACCCGGATCCGCTCCCGGGGGAGGCCCTGGATCGCCTCGTTGATCGCGTCGACGTGGGCCGGGAGGACCTCGAGGAAGTCCTTGCCCCAGTCGAACGCGGTCTGCTTGCCCATCGCGAGGTCCGGCGCGTCGATCTGGAGCACGACGTCGGGGACGCTCAGGATCGCCTCGTACTCCCGGCGCATCTCGGGCACGAGCGCCCGCAGGTAGGCGAGGTGCGTCGGATAGACCGTGGGGTTGTTCGGATAGAAGATCGTGATCACGCCGGGCGACGGCGCCGGGAGGAAGACGGATTCGGCCCCCTCCTCGCGGCCCAGCCGGCGCAGATCCTCGGCCTCGCGCCGCGCGCGGGCCCCGCCGACGTACCGGAGCGGCCGCTCGATCGCCGGCAGCGAGAAGACCGACTGCATCTGGGTGAGCGCGGCCGCGAGCGCGGGGTTCGACTCGGCGAACTCCTGGACCGTCTCGGGGGGCAACTGCATGCCGCGCCGCTCCGTCGCCGAGAATCCCTCGAACCGGCTCGGGAGGTAGTTCGTGTAGCCCGCGATGCGCTCGCCGCCGTTGGAGACGGCCGTGAGCCCGTGGGTCTGGCCGTTCGGGTGGAGCTGCTCGCGGATCGCCTGGCGCTCGGCGGCGAGGTAGTCGTCCGCGTGGCGCTCGTCGAGCTCCCCCGTCGGGCTCTGGGCGAGCAGTTCGAGGATGCGGGGCGGTCGGTGCCAGCTTCCGGTCATCGTGGTGCGGTACGGCATGGTCGGGCGCCCGGACGGGCGCCGGTCTAAAAGTCGTTCGTCGCCCGGCCGGTTTGTGGCGGGCGAAAACCGCTCGCGCAGCCCGCAAGAACCGCCGCCCGGAGCGCTGGCCCTCCTCGGAGCACGTGACGCGCGGGTAACTCGGAGCGCAACGCTAAGAGCCCCCGAGGCCGCTGCCCGAACGAAGTACCCGCATGCCCGATCCCCCGCCCGCGGCCGCGCCGTCGGCCGACCCGTCCGCGGCCAGCGTCCGGCGCGCCCAGTCCGCCGTGATCCTGCTGACCACGATCGGGACCCTGATGGTCGCGGTCGACAGCACGATCGTCATCCTCGCGCTGCCGACGATGCAGCGGGAGCTCGCGGCGCCGTTCTCCTCCGTCATCTGGACGATCCTGATCTATCTGCTGATCACGGCCGCGCTCACCACCCAGGCCGGCCGGATCGGCGACCTGCTCGGCCGGGCCCCGATCTACAACATGGGCTTCGCCGTCTTCACGATCGGTTCGCTGTTCGCCGGTCTCGCGACCGACGTGCGCGTGCTGATCGTCGCGCGGGCGGTCCAGGCGATCGGCGGCGCGTTCATCTTCGCGAACTCGGGCGCCCTGATCGCGACGGCGTTCCCGCCTGCGGCCCGGGGACGGGCGTTCGGCTACCTCGTGTTCGGCTGGAGCCTGGGCGCGATCCTGGGGATCCTGCTCGGCGGGGCGATCACGACCCTGATCGGGTGGCGGTACATCTTCTTCATCAACCTCCCGATCGGCGTCGTGGCGGTCGCCCTCGGGCTCCGGGCGCTGCCCCGGACGCCGCGCCTCCGGACGACGTTCGACTGGGGCGGCTTCGTCGTCTTCTCGGCGATGCTCTCGCTGATCTGCTACGGGGCGATCGAGATCGCGGTCTACGGCACGACCGCGGCGAACGTCGCGTACCTCGCGCTCGGCCTCGTGCTCCTCCCGGCGTTCGCCTTCCTCGAGCTGCGCGTCGCCGCGCCGATGCTCGATCTGCGGCAGCTCAAGAACCGGATCCTCGGCTTTTCCCTGATGGCCGCCTTCATGCAGGCGACCGGCTACATCGCGGTGATCTTCCTCCTCACCCTGTACCTGCAGGGGCTCCGGGGGCTCTCTCCGCTCGACGCCTCGCTGCTGCTCGTCCCCGGCTACATGCTCGGCGCCGTGATGGGCCCGTACATGGGGCGGCGGGTCGACCGCCAGGGGGCGCGCGTGCTCGCGACGGCGGGCATCCTGTGCATGGCGGCGGCGGTCCTCGCCTACTCGACGCTCACGCTGACCAGCTGGCTCGGCTGGATCCCGGTGATCTCCCTCGTCACGGGGATGGGCTCGGGGCTGTTCTACCCCGCCAACTCGACCGCCATCATGAGCCAGGCGAAGCCCGACACGTTCGGGGCGATCAGCGGCCTGCGCGCCACGCTCGCCAACATGGGCACCCTGCTGAGCTTCGTGATCGCCCTCACCGTCGCCTCGGCGAGCGTCCCTCCGGCCGTGGCGTATGCCGTCTTCCTCGGGACCAGCAACCCGCTGGGCGGGGCCCTCGGCATCTCGTTCCTCGACGGGATCCGGGCCGCGCTCTACGGGGCGGCCGCGCTGCTCGCGGTCGCCGCCGTCTTCTCCTGGTCCCGCGGCCGCGAGGCGAGGGTCGTCCCCGCGATCCCGTCGCCGGCCGGGGCGCCCCCGCTCGCCCCCGGCGAGCCGTGAGCGGGCGCCGTCAGCGTCCCGGATGCGCGATGCCGTCCCGGCGCGACCGGGCGTCCCGCACGATCCGATCGTGGTCGAAGGCGAGCCCGCGCGCGGCCGCGAGCGGGACCCAGGCGGCGTCGGCGGCGTCGTCCGATCCCCGGGGGGAGGCCACGCGGCCCCGCATCCGGAAGGCGACGGTCGCCGTCGGGCGGCGCGGGTCCCGGCCCGGCCCGGAGTAGACCCCGAGGACCGCGATCGGGCGCGCCACGAGCCCCGTCTCCTCCTTCAGCTCGCGCACGACCGCAGCCTCGACCGTCTCGCAAGCGTCGACGAACCCCCCGGGGAGGGCCCAGCGTCCGCGGAACGGGGGGGCGCCGCGCCGTACGAGCAGCACGCGGCCGCCCGCGATCCAGACCGCGTCGACCGTGAGGGCCGGTCCCGGTGGATAGCGCGGCACCGGACGCGGAAGCCGGTGCGGAGGTATCAAGTGTGGGGCGGGGCGCGCGACCGCCGCGCATAAACCGTTATCTTCGGACAGACGGTCCAACCGGCGTGGAGTCCCGGAGCGTCGAGCCGGCCGCGGCCCCGCCCCCCCGGGTCCGGGCGGACGAGCCGCCCGTCGTCTCGGTCGTCTGGGCGGTGCTGAACGAGCGGTCGAACCTCCCCGAGCTCGTCCGTCGCCTCCGGCTCGTCCCGCTCCCGAGCTTCGAGGTGGTCGTCGTCGACGACGGGAGCACCGACGGGACGCGCGAGTATCTCACGGAGCTCGCGGCCGGCGATCCCCGGTTCCGCGTCGTCTTTCACAACGGACGCCAGACGACCGTCCGGGCCCAGGCGCAGGCGATCCAGTCCGCGCACGGCCGCTTCGTGATCGTGATGGACGCCGACCTCCAGCATCCGCCCGAGGTGCTCCCCGCGATGGTCCGCGCCCTCGAGGACGGCGCCTCCCTCGTCGTCGGGAGCCGGTACGCCCCGGGCGGGGCGGTCGGCGAGCGGACGTGGGGCCGGTATCTCCTGTCGAAGGGGGCCGAGTGGCTGGCGCGGATCTGGATCCGGGAAGTCCGCCACCTGACGGACCCGGTTTCGGGGCTGTTCGGGTTCCGCCGGGAGATCTATCGGTCGATCGACCCCGAGTACCGGGGCTACAAGCTGCTCTTGTTCGTCGCCGTGATGTCCCGCGGCGAGCACCTCGCCGAGGTCCCGTTCCGGTTCGACCCGCGGACGACCGGCGCGAGCAAGGTGACCCAGGGATGGCGGTTCGTCCGGCTGTTCCTCGGGGAGCTGTCGCTGGCCCGAAGGACCCGGCACCGCCTCGCCTCGTCGCCGCGGTTGCCGGACCCGGTGCCGGCTCCGCACAACGGCTGACGGCGCCGGTCCGGAAAGCCCTATAACGGCGCTCCGCTCCGACGGGCCGCGGCCCCGGCCCGCCTCGCGGTCCCCGGGGGCGCGGCAGAACGAGCACCGTGCGCATCCTGATCACCGGGGCTTCGGGATTCATCGGACGGAACCTGGCGGCGTTCGCCGCGGCGCGGGGCCACGAGGTCGTCGGGACGTACCTCTCCCACACCGAGCTCGGCATCCCCGGGGTCCCGCGCCAGGGCGTCCGGTGGGTGCCGCTCGACTTGAAGGACGTCGACGCGATCGAGCAGGTCGTCGCCGCGACCGACGCGAGCGCGGTGTTCCACCTCGGGGCGCAGGCCTACGCGAAGAAGGCGTGGGCCGACCCGCTCGACACGTTCCGCACCAACGTCCTCGGCACGATCGCGCTCTACGAGTCGCTGCGGCGCCATCCGCCGCGGGACGGCGTACTGCTCGCCGCCTCCGCCTCGGCGTACGGGGTGCCGCCCCAGCTCCCGATCCCCGAGGACGTACCGCTCAACCCGACCAACCCCTACGGAGTGTCGAAGGCGACCCAGGACATGCTGTCGCTGCAGTACGCGCTCAACTTCGGGCTTCGCATCACCCGGGCGCGCCTGTTCGGGACGACCGGGCCCGGCAAGACCGGCGATGCGCTCAACGACTTCGCGACCCAGGTCGCGGCGATCGAACGGACCGGGCGGCCCGGACGGCTGCGGGTCGGGAACCTCGAGACCCGCCGCGACATCGCGGACGTGAGGGACGCCGTGCGGGCGCTGTGGCTGGTCTTCGAAAAGGGCGACATCCGGCACCCCGTCAACGTGGGGGCGGGGCGGGACTTCTCGATCCGGTGGATCGCGGAGCGCCTCGTCGCCCAGGCGAAGGTGCCGATCGAGATCACCCCCGACCCCGGGCTGCTGCGACCGACCGACGAGCCCGAGAACCGCGGGGACATCTCGCGGCTGAAGGCGCTCGGGTTCGTCCCGGAGTACCCGCTCGAGCGGACGATCACGGACGCGCTCGACTACTGGCGCGCGCACGGCGCGGACCTCTGACGAGCCCCACCCGGCCTTCCGCCCGGAACGAGGCCTTATCGTGGGGGGCCGCTCCGAGGGGAACGTAGGCGCGACGATGTCGGCTCGGGAGCCAGCCCCCGCCGGTCCGGGCGCGGCGCCCCCGCCCGCGGACGGGGAGCGGCGGGCCTCCGTGCTCAGCCGGGCGTGGCGCCGGGTCCGCGGGCTCGACCGGGAGCTCGGCTGGCTCGCGATCGCCTTCTTCGCCTACGTCGGCGGCTGGACGTACCTCTCGCTCGCCCGGTACTACGCGCTCACGGCCACCGTCTGGGACCTGGGCGCCGGCATGCAGTCGATCTGGGTCTTCACCCAGCCCCAGCTGTTCACGCCGACCGGGTACGTGCAGGCGGCCGCCGCCACCCCGATGCACTTTCTGCTCGCCCCGCTCGCGATCGGGGCGAGCTATCCGGCGCTCCTCGTCTTCCAGACGGTCGCGCTCGCGCTGGGCGCGTTCCCGGTCTACTTCATCGCCCGGCGGCTGCTCGACTTCCGCCCCGCCGCCCTCGCGTTCGGGGTCGCGTACCTCCTCTACTTCCCGCTCGCGGGGATCAACTGGTTCGACTTCCACTTCGAGGCGCTGTTCGTCCCCCTCTTTCTGTTCGGCTACTGGGCGTACCTGAAGCGGTGGGCCGCCGTCTCGCTCGTGCTCCTGTTCCTCGGCGGCTCGACGACGTTCCCGTACATGGGGCTCGTCGGACTGTTCGGGCTCCTGTCGCTGCTCGAGCTCGGGTTCCTGAGGTACCGGCGCCACCAGCCGGTCGACCGGTGGGTGCTCGCGTTCTCGATCGCCGCGATCGTCGTCGCCGGCGCGTTCCTCGCGTACCAGTACTGGTACTTCGCCCTCGCCTTCGGCGGGTCGTACCTCTCGGTCGGGACGAACACGGGGGCCGGGCTCGGCTTCCCCGGGCTCGGCCTCGGGCTGCGGTTGCTCCTGCTCGTGTTCTTCTTCGCCCCGTTCCTGTTCGTCGGGCTGTTCAGCCCGAAGTGGTGGCTCATGCTCGCGCCGATCGCGCTCCTGATCCTCTTCTCCTCCTACTTCGGGTACGAGTATCCGACGCTCCTGCGGGACCAGTACCTCTGTGCGGCCGTCCCGTTCCTGGTGATCGGCGCGATCTACGGCGTCCGTCGAGCCCCGTGGCTCCAGTGGGGGACCGGGCCCGCAGCGACCGCTCCGTCCGACCGTCCCGTCCGGGGATGGGCGCGGCTGCGCGACCGACGCGTGCGCTACTCCGTCGCGATCGTCGTCGTCGGGGTCGTCATCGCCACGGCGTTCCAGCCGTACGGTCCGATCAACCTGCACACCCCGAACACGTTCGGGATCTCGAACGCCACCCGGATCAACTGGACGGAGTACGACCAGCTCGACGCCCTCGCCGGGCTCGTGCCGCCGTCGGCGCCGGCGGTCCTGATCCAGAACAACCTCCCGATGCTGCTGCCGCGGCCGCTCACCTACTACAACACGCCGCTCACCAGCATGCTGCTCGACTGGGCGAACATCACGCCGGGCGAGGTCGCGGCCAACGCCTACTCCGTCACGCTCCTCGAAGGCTCGACCGTCGCCACCCCGCTCGCCTACGCGGTCGGCGACCCGTGGAGCTCGTGGTACGCGGTCGGCGCCCCCCACTCGAACTTCTCGATGCAGACCGTCGCCCCGCTGATGTACGACTCGGGCGACTACGGCCTGCTCGGCGAGGCGAACGGGATGTTCGCGCTCGGGCGGGGCTACTCGGGGCCGCTCGAATACTACGTGCCGTATGCGATCCACGTCCCCGCCGGGCAGCTCGCGACGGCCCAGCTCCCCGGTCCCCCGAACGTCCCCCCCGCCAACGGATCCGGCCCCAACGGCACCCTCCTCTGGGGCGGGCCCGGGACCCCGATCGTCCCCGGCACGTACGCGTTCGGCATCTCCCTCACGGCGTCGGCGACCGCCGCGACCGACCATCTCGTCCTCGCCCTCCAGGGCGGGGCCGGCAACCGCACGCTCGCCGCGATCAACGTGACGGGGTCCGAGCTCACCGGACCGAGCGTCCCGACCGAGATCTCGGCGACGTGGCCGATCGGCGCCCTCGAGTCGACGCTGAGGCTCGTGGTCACCTCGTTCGACTGGTCGGGCACGGTCACCGTCGGGTCGTTCGCGCTCGAGGAGACCGCACCGCCGGGCTGAAGACGGCATGTCCGCGTCGTTCCCGATCCCCCGCTCCGCCGTCGTCTCCGCCTACGCGCCGACCACGGGGGTGGGCGGGGTCGCGGCGTCGTTCTTCGCCCTCGGGCTCGTGGCGGAGCACCTTCTGTTCCCGGTCTTTCCGGGGACCCGGGGGGCCGCGGGGGTCCGGGTGGTGCGCCATCCGCTGAACGTGGCCGGTTCGGGCGCGCTCCTCTCGCGGCGGTTCCCGTCCCGCTGGGCGGCGGAGCTCGCGCGGCTCGACTACGCGCACTTCGCGACGCCCCACTTCTTCCACCTCGCGGACCGCCCGCGCGCGGCGACCGGGACGGTCCACGACCTGTTCTTCCTGCCGCAGTACCGGGACCGGACCAACTCGACCGGGTTCTCCTGGTACTTCCGGGGCGAGCTGAAGTGGCTCGGCCGGCTCCGGGCGGTCGTGACGGTCTCGCGCGCGACCCAGGGCCAGCTCGCCGCGCTCGCGCCGAGCCTCCCGACCGTCGTCATCCATCCGTGGACCGGGCCCGAGTTCCGCCCGCGCGACCCCGCCGAGGCCCGGGCGCGCCTCGGCTGGCCGACCGACCGCACGATCCTGCTCCACGTCGGCGCGGCGAGCCGCCGCAAGAACCTCGGGCTCCTCGCCGAGCTCCTCGATCGGCTCGGCCCCGACCACCTCCTCGTCCGGGTCGGGCCGCCGAGCGCGCTCGACGACCGGTTCCCCGTCAGCCGGATGCTGCGGCTGCGCGCCGTGCCGCCCGAAGCGTATCCGTGGCTGTTCAACGCCGCGGACGTCGTCGTCCAGCCGTCGACCGCGGAGGGGTTCGGGATCCCGGTCATCGAGGCGATCAACTCGGCGACCCCCGTCGTCGCCTCCCGCATCCCGGTCTTCGCCGAGACGCTCGGCCGGGAGTACCCGTACCTCGCGGACCCCCGCGCCCCGGACGAGTGGGCGCAGCGGATCCGTGAGATCGCGGGCGCCGGTCGGGAGCGGGCGACGGCTCCCTACCGGGCGATCGGCGACCACTTCCGGCCCGAACGCGGGCGCCGGGAGTACGTGGAACTGCTCGACCGGATCGGGGTCGCCGGCGGCTGAGCGGCGAACTCAGGTCGTGCTGAAGACGGCGTTCACGCGTTCGAAGACGTGCTGCGGAACGACCCGTCGGCCGACCCGGTTGTTCGCGAGGAACACCCCGACGAGGAACAGGAACATCACGGGCACGGCCTTCGTGATCGGCATCCGGGTCCGGAAGTCGTGGCGGTAGGCGACCGCGACCTCGTCGATCGGGATCCCGTGCCGACCCAGGTGGTAGACGAGGTCGACCTCGAAGGTCCGGTTCGTCACCGCGACCTCGCGGACCAGCATCTCCACGACCGAGCGCCGGAACACCTTGAGCCCGCACTGGACGTCCTTGACGCGCACCCCCAGCAGGGCCTTGATCAGCGCGTGCCAGACGCCGCCGACGAACCGGCGGGCGCGGGTCTCGGGCACGACGACGCGGGTCGGGTCGAGGCGCCGGGAGGCGATCGCCACGAGGTCGTCGCGGGCGACCAGATCGACCAGGTGGACGAGGTCGGTCGCCCCCACGCTCCCGTCCGCGTCGGCGTAGGCGATGATGTCCCCGTGCACCCGCCGAAGCCCCTCGAAGATCGCCCCGCCCCGCCCGAGCTTCTCGCGGAACTCGGCGACGGCGACCCGCCGGTCGTTCAGCGACCGGACGACCTCGGGCGTGCGGTCGGTCCCGTCAAAGACGACGAGGATCTCGAAGCGGATCTGGCGGGCCGAGAGCGCGCCGATGTACTCGCGCAGGGTCGGCAGGATCCGCTCCTCCTCGTTGTACGCCGGGATCACGACCGAGAGGGTCCAGTCGGCCGCCACGGGATGCCAGAGCCCCGGCCAGTGTTCCACCGCCCGGACCGGCTCGTGCCGGTGGCTGATCCAGCCTCCGGTCGGAAAGTCGGTCACTTCCCCGCTCGGCATGGCCAAAGGCTCGACACCGAGGGGGTATACATACCCTCATCCAAACGTGCAACGTTGATGTACGACGCGACGGTGGGGCCTACCGGGCCGCTCCCGGACCGTGGGGCGCCCCGCGCGCCGGCGGCGCACGGTCGTACTGGGAGGGGGCCCGTGGCGCAGCGAACGATCCGAGGCGGAAGGGACGGACGTGGGGTCCGGCCCGACCGCCCCGACGTGGGCCCCCGGTGATGCCGACCGCGGACGCGGCTACGGTGGGGCCCGGTGCCCTTCGCACCGTGGCGGTCGTGAGCGGCTACAAGGCGTTCACGGGCTCGACGTCGGTCGCCCTCAGCTACTTCGACGCCATCCGCTCGACCGGTCGCCCGACGACGTGGAACCAGTGCCGGTCGGGCGGGGCGAGCTCCGAGTACGTGCTCGGGGACCGCTCCCTGCGCGGGCTCGCCCTGGGGAGCTTTAGGGCGAGCGCGATGGTCAATGCGTTCACCTTCTTCCCGCTCGAGGGCCGGTCGATCCGCGCGGACCGGATCCTGCTCACCGATCCGATCCTGCTTGCGATGGCCCGGCCCGACCGGTTCCACGCGGTGATCGTCCACGACGTCCGGGAGTTCACGGGCCAGCAGTGGAATCCGCTCTCGAGCCTCGGGTTCCGCCGGCTGTTCCGGCACCTCCGTCGGGCGTCGCTCATCCTGTGCGACTCCGACGCGACGCGCGTCTCGCTCGAGGCGGAGTACCCCGTCCCCGCACCGATCCGGGTCGTGCACCCCCCGTCGCGGGTCGTCGGGGACCCGGTCGCCCAACGCGCCCGCTCGCTGGCGCGGATCGCGAGCGGCGCCCCGCTCCACGTCGTCTACGTCGCGGTGGACCGTCCGTACAAGAACGTCGGCGCGTTCCTCGAGCTCGCGGCCGCGCGGGCCGCTCCCGACTCCGGGTTCCGTTTCACGCTCGTCTCCCGGCTGGCGAGCCGCCACCGGGCGCGCGCCCGCGAGCTGCCGTCCCGCGCCCTCACGGTCGTGCCCACCGTGCCGGACGTCTCGCTCCTGTACCGGGACGCGGACGTCCTCGTCTTTCCGTCGTCGCTCGAGGGCCTCGGGCTCCCCCTGGTCGAGGCGATGCAATCGGGCCTCCCGATCGTCGCCCATCGGGCGAGCGCGATCCCCGAGGTCGTCGGGGACGGGGGCGTCCTCCTCGATGACCTCGCCGTCCCGACGTGGGTGGAGGCGCTCGACCGCCTGCGCGACCCGGCGGAGTTCGCCCGGGCCGCGTCGCATTCCGCGGACCGGGGCCGCGCGTTCACGCCGGCGGCGTTCGCCGCGCGGCTCGCCCCCGTCCTCGACGAGTTCTTCTGAGCGGCGGGCCGGCTACAGCGCGGAACCGCGCGCCGGTCTTAGGCGCAGGTGGAAGAGGAGCCCGAGGAACAGGAGGACCGCGGCGACGAGGGCGAGGTACCACCCCGCGCCGGCCCCCCAGGAGGCCGTGATCGACCCGGAGGGGGTCGAGCAGGCGCCGTTGTTGAGGCCGCCCCCGGAGCAGCCGCCCCAGAACGACTCGGCCGGCGACGGGGTGCCGCCCGACGCGATCCCGCCGCCGCCCTGGCCGAACGCGCCCGGCTGCAGCCCCGCGACCGACAGGATCGCCGCGAGGACGAACACGAGCGCGACGAAGGCGAGCAGCACCGTCGCGAGGTGCTGACCGCGCGCCGTCCAGTACTCGAGCACCCCCGCGAGCCCGACGACGGCCGCCCCCACCGCCGCGGCGAGCGCCAGGAGCACGAGGACGAGGGCGCCTTCGTAGAGGCCCCCCACGGGGCTCAGCCCGTGGCTCGAGTAGGCGACCGACCCGGTCGGCGTGCTCGCGCACGCGCTCCCCCCGCTGCATCCGACGAGGAGGTTCGAACCGAGGGAGAACGTGTAGGTCAGCGTGCCCTCGCCGTTCGGCTCCTGGACGCTCATGCCCCACCAGCCGGCCAGCAGCGCCCCGACCACGCACGCGATCGCTCCCAGCAGGAAGATCGACGGCCACATCGACGGGCGGCGGTGGAATCGGGGGGGCGGCGCTCGCGGCGGAGCGGGTCGGGCCGTCATGGCGGGGGGGACGAGCGACCCCGTGTCGCGCGGAAGGGTCTGGTTCGAGATCAGGTCGGGGAACGTGCGCTCCGGAGGTGGCTGCTCGGGCGCGTAGGCGTCGGTTTTCGAGAACCCCATACGGTGCGCGGGGAATTGATGGCGGGCCGGGGGGATAAGCCCGCCGACGGCGGCACCCGCGGCCCCCCGGGACCCTCCTCCCGACTAGACCACCCGCAGCAGCCCGTAGGGTCCTCGCTCCCGGGCCTCGGTGAGCACGAAGTTCGGGGTCCAGGGGGACACGCCGTGGAGGAACAATCGGCCCTGCCGGATGCCGAGGTCGAGCCGGATGGACGCGGAGGCCCGCAGGGCCGCGAGGAACACCGAGTTGCGACGGGCGACCACGACCGCGTGCGCCGCGTGGCCCCGCAAGGCCGTCAGGATCGTCCCGGGAAGGCGGACCGCGTTCTCCGCGTTGACCGGCGTCCCGAAGGTGGTGGCCATCCCCTCGAGCCCCTGCGCCGACGCGACGAGGAGGTTCGGGGTGGTCGGGGAGCTGCCGTCCCGGAGGAAGCGGATCGACGGGGCCTCCGGGGGACGGTCCTCGGTCGCCGTGAACTCCAGCCGATCGACGTGCAGGCGCAGGGGGCCGCCCTCGGCGCCGGCCGCGAGCGCCCGACCGACCATCACCCTGAGGCCGCTGCGGACGAGCTCGGGCGGCGCGATCGGCACGAGCCGGTCGCGCACCTCCTCCGGCGATTCGCTCGCGTGCGGGATCACGAGCACATGTCCTCCCTTCGACAGCACGAACGCGGCGATCGGCATCGTCAGCAGGTCGCCGGCCTCGACCGAGACCGACTCGTCCATCTCGAGCAGCGTCAACCGCCCGAACGCGAGGCGCCCGAAGCTGGCCGCGAACTCGCCCGAGCCCGGCCACAGATGGTCGGGCATCGTGTCGGGCTCGGGATCCGGTCGTCCGGGGCGCAGGAGGGTGTACGGCTTCGCGGGGAGGATGCTCTCGAACTTCCCGCCCTCCAGGGTGTAGGGGTAGATCGGGTTCTCCACCCGGATCCCGCGCAGCTTCGAGATCGTCAACCAGCGCTGGAGCCGCTCCTCCCCCATCTCCCGGCGGGCGACCAGCACGCCGTTGACGAGGTAGTCGAGCGCGGTCTGTTCCTCGCGTTCGAGGATGAAGACGACGTGCGCCGGGCTCTGGGCCATCCGGCGCAGCAGCAGCCGCTCGATCTCCGCCCGGTCCGGCGATCCGTGGCCGTTCGCGGCGGAGCCGAGGTACTGCTCGATCAGGGCGTCCCACGAGTCGATGACCACCAGGGCGCGGCGTCCCGGATCGAGCCGGGACCAGGCGTCCTGGACCGGGGGCGGCAGCCACAGGAACGAGGTCGCCTCCCGCCCCTCGGCCGATTCCGCGCCGATCAGATGCTCGCGCGACCGCTCGATCATCTTCGCGGCCTCGCGGATCGTCTCGGTCTGGAGCGAGGTGTCGACGATCTGGATCGACCGGCCCCCGTTGCCGAGCCACGGGAACTCCCGGACCAGCTCCCCTTCGGAGACCCGGCTCGTGATCAGCAGGACCCGGTCGCCCTTGAACGCCTCGAGCAGCGCGAGGCCGAACGTCGTCTTCCCCGACCCCGGGGGACCTCGGACCAAGAGGGTCTGAGGACCGGGCAGGTCCAGAAACTCGCGGACCTCGGGTGGCAATCGAACCGCTACGCTCATCGGAGTGACTCCGACGCCCGGTGCGCCCTTTTAGGCGACACGGGAGGATATTCTTATCGTTCCCGGTGCCGCAATAGTATTCCGCCGGGCGCAACGTGGGGTCGCCGCGTTCGCCGGTACTGGGATGGGACCCGATCGGTCGGGCCCTAGGCGGGCTGGGGTTCGGGGGTCGACCCCGCGTTCATCCCGGCCGCCGGGGCCTTCGTCGCCCGCCCGCGTCGCGCGACGGCGCGGCGGGTCTCGAACGCCGCCCGCACGGTCCGATCGAGGTGCGGAAGGGTCGGGTACCCCGACAGCTCGCTCCGCCTCACCCAGGCGAAGCCGGTGTGCTCCTCGGGATCGAGCGACGGGGCCTTCGAGCGCGGCGCCTCGCAGTGGAAGAAGATCCCGAGCTCGCTGCGGAGCGTGCCCCGCTTCGAGAGCGACGGATAGACCTGCGCGTCGAACAGGTCGCGGATCCTCACGTCAAAGCCGGTCTCTTCCTTGGTCTCCCGGCGCGCCGCTGTCGCGAGCGTCTCGCCGGACTCCACGTGCCCTCCGGGGAGGTCCCAGAGCCCGGGGTTGGCGGCGTTCGAAGAACGGTGGAGGAGGAGGATCCGGTCGCCTCGGAACACGGCGGTGCGGGCGGTGATGCGCGTGCGAGCGGGGGTCGCCATAGAAACCTTCCAACGGTCGGGACGACCGACCCGGGATAGGTAAAGCTTTCCGGGGCGGGGGGGCCGGCCGGCCGCGACCCGCCACCGCTCCGCCCTCATATACCAAGGACCGTTCCGGCCGACCCCGCGGGGGCCCCCATGGCGTCGTCGATCGATCCGAAGGAGAGCGAGCGGTTCCGACAGTTCCTCGCCGCGGACTGGTTCCGCTGGCTGTCCGAGTATCCCGAGCTCGCCACGGCCGTCGGCCACCCCGGGTTCAACGACCGGTGGACCGACGACTCCGCGACCGGGCGCGAGACCCGACAGCGGCACCTGACCGAGCTCGCCACGGCGCTGCCCGGGTTCGCGGCGTCCTCGCTCGGGACGGCCGAGCGATTCGATCTCGAGCTCTACCGGCGCCTCGTCGACAACGCGGTGGCGGGTCTCGCGTTCGGATTCGATCCCCTTCCGTTCGAGCTGGGCGAGCCCGCGAACCTGTGGATGCCCCTCAACCAGATGGACGGACTCCACCTCACCGCCGCGTCGATCCTCGACCAGGCGCCCAAGGACCGGCCGCAGGACTTCGACGACCGGATCGCGCGCCTCACGGCGCTGCCGGCCGCGGTCGACCACTTGCTTTCCGCGCTCTCCGACGGCGTCCGTCGGGGCTACACCCCGCCCCGGATCCCGCTCACGCAGGTCCCCGAGCAGATCCAGAACCTCATCCCGGACGACCCGATGGCGAGCGGACTGCTGGTGAACTTCCGCGAGCTCCCCACGTCGTTCGGCCCGAGCACGAACGATCGGCTGCGACGCGAGGCCCGTGCGGCCTACCTCGATCACGTCCGGCCCGCGTTCGAAAAACTGCACCGGTACGTCGCCGGGGAGTACGTGCCCCACTGCCGAACGTCGGTGGGCGCCTCCGCGCTCCCCGACGGCGCTCGGATGTACGAGTACCTCGCGCGGCGGAACACGACGACCGACCTCACCCCCGCCCAGATCCACGCCATGGGCCTTGCGGAGGTCGAGCGCCTGCGGGCCGAGATGGAGCGGATCATGCGATCGACCGGATTCACCGGCTCGTTCGCAGAGTTCACGGAGTTCCTGAGGACCGACCCGCGGTTCTACTGGCACAGCCCCGAGGAGATCGTCGACGGCTACCGGGTCCTCGGCAAGCGGACCGATCCCGCCCTCCCCCGCCTGTTCGGCCGGCTCCCCCGTCTCCCCTACGGCGTGCTCCCGGTCCCCGCGTTCCGGGAGCGGGCGTCGCCCGGCGCGTACTACCAGAGCGGCGCGCCGTCGGTCGGCCGCCCGGGCTACTTCTACGCGAACACCTTCGACATCGGCACCCGGCCGAAGTGGGAGATGGAGGCGCTCTCCCTCCACGAGGCCGTCCCGGGTCACCACCTTCAGATCGCGATCGCCCAGGAGCTCGAGGGTCTGCCCCACTACCGCCGGGAGACCGGCCCGACAGCGTTCATCGAGGGATGGGGGCTCTACGCGGAGAGCCTCGGGGAGGAGCTCGGGTTCTACACGGACCCCTACTCGCGCTTCGGCCAGCTCGGGTTCGACGCCTGGCGGTCGATCCGGCTCGTCGTCGACACGGGGATCCACGCCCTCGGATGGAGCCGCGATCGGGCGATCGAGTTCTTCCGCGAGAACACCGGCATGAGCCTCGCGGGGATCTCGGTCGAGGTCGACCGGTACATCGTCTGGCCGGGCCAGGCCCTCGGCTACAAGATCGGCCAGCTCAAGTTCCGCGAGCTGCGGGGCTGGGCCGAAAGTAAGCTCGGAGCCCGGTTTGACGTTCGAGCGTTCCACGACCTGCTCCTCGGCGAGGGCCCGTTGCCGCTGGAGACGGTCGAGCAGCGCGTCCATCGCTGGGCGGACGCGATCTCGGCCGGCGCGTAGTTTGGGCCCGCGCCGGGCCGTTCCGTGCCGCCGGCAGCCGCCGGGGAGGCCGGGGTTCAGACGGACCGTTGGAGGGCGTCGAGGAGCGGCAGGAACTCGTACGATCCCGCGTGCATCCGGCCGTTCACGAACAGCGTCGGGGTGTCCGCGACCCCGACCTCGCCGGCGCTCGTCACGTCGAGGCGGACGAGCTCCGCCGCCTCCCCCGAGCGCAGGTCGCGGTCGTACTCGTCCATCTCGAGCGGCAGCCCGACCGCGATCGCCCGCAGCTTCTCGGGCGTGAATGCCTCGGTCAGATCGAAGATGCGGTCGTGCATCAGCCAGAACTTCGCCTGGAGTCCGGCCGCCTCGGCCGCCTCGCTCGCGATCTGACCGGTCGGGTACTCCCGGACCTGGGGGAAGTGGCGGAAGGCGAAGCAGAGGTCGTCCCCGAGCTCCCGCTCGAGCTCCTTCACGACCGCCCGGAACTCGGCGCATCGGGGGTTGGCGAAGCTCCCGTACTCGACGAGCGTGTACTTCGCCCCGATCGGACCGAACGTGTGGTCGCGCTCCTCGATCGGCAGCACCAGCTCGGGCATTCCTTCGTCGGGCTCGGGCATCGGCGGGGCCACCCGGTCCCCCCTCAAGTCAGTATCGGCCGCCGGGGTCGAGCGCGGGGACCGGGGGGACTCCCACCGAGGGGTTCATGGGAGAGCTGGACCTCCCGTCCGGGATGGCGGACGCGGAGGGACCGAAGATCGTCGTCACGGCGAACGGCCCGTACCACGTGGTCGGCGCCGTGCCGGTCGCGATGGAGACGATCGAGCCGAACCCGGAGGGGCTCTCCTGGGAGTGGCGGGAGGGGCGGGCGTTCGCGCCCGAGCCGCGGACCGACTTCTTCTTGTGCCGCTGCGGGCGCTCGTCGCACAAGCCGTTCTGCGACGGCACGCACGAGAAGATCCGGTTCAACGGGACGGAGACCGCCTCCCGGGAGCCGTACGAGGTGCTGGCCCGGGAGTACGACGGGCCGACGCTCGAGCTGAGGGACGCGGAGGCGTTCTGCGCCTTCGCGCGGTTCTGCGATCCGGGCGGCAAGATCTGGGCGCTCGTCGGTCGGTCGGACGATCCTGAGGCGCGCGCGCTGACGATCCGGGAGGGGAGAGCGTGCCCGTCGGGCCGGCTGGTGGTGCGCGACCGGAAGAGCGGAGCGGCCGAGGAGCCGAAGTTCTCCCCCTCGGTCGGGCTCGTGGAGGACCCCGCGCTTCGGGTGAGCGGACCGCTCTGGGTCCGCGGCGGCATCCGCGTCGAGTCGGCCGACGGGACTCCCTACGAGACGCGCAACCGGGTGACGCTCTGCCGGTGCGGGGCGTCGAGCAACAAGCCGTTCTGCGACGGCAGCCACGCCTCGATCAAGTTCCGGGACGACCTCGCCCCCCGGTGAGCGGTCCCTTCGTCGATCGCCCGCCGCAACGGGCTCAGGGTTGGGCCCGGACCCGCAACGTCCGCAACGCCCCGCTCCACGCGACGAGCTGGTCGAGCATCGTAGAGAGGAGTCGCTCCTTGCCCGCGTCGGGCGTCTTCAGCACGGAGTAGTTCTCGAAATCGTTCATCAGGGAGAACAGCACCTGCGCGCGGACCGTGGCGACCTGGAGCTCCGCCAGGATGCCCCTCAGATGCTCCACGGCGCGGGCGCCGCCCGCGCTCCCGTAGCTCACGAACCCCGCGGCCTTGTTGTTCCACTCGGCGTAGACGAAGTCGATCGCGTTCTTGAGCGCGGCCGGCACGCCGTGGTTGTACTCGGGCGTGACGAAGACGAACCCGTCGAACGAGCCGATCGTCTTCGCCCACGACTTGGTGTGCTCCTGGGCGTACTTTCCCGCCGTGGGCGGGATCGCCTCGTCCAGCATCGGGAGCGGATGGTCCTTGAGGTCGACGAGCTCGAACTCGGCGTCGGAGCGCTGGCGGGCCTGCTGAAGGACCCAGCGGGCGACTCCTTCGGCGTTGCGGTGGGGCCGGGTGCTTCCGACGACGACGGCGATGCGCAACATGTCTCCTCGAGCTCTTGAACCGCCCCGCGGGGATAATCCATCGGGGAGGTCCGGGGAACGAGCTTACCCCACGGAGAGCGGGTCCGCCCGGACCGCGCCAACCCCGGGCTACCGCTCGCGGGCGCGGTCGGCCTCGACCATGATCCGGACCAGCTCGGCGAACCGGGTGGTCGCGGTCCATCCGAGCTCGCGCTTCGCCTTCGTGGCATCTCCGCGCAGGTTGTACACCTCGGACGGCCGCGCGAACCTGGGGTCGGTGCGGACGTACTTCTCCCAGTCGGAGAGGCCCGCCGCGGCGAACGCCGCCTCCGCGAACTCGCGCACCGTGTGGGACTCCCCCGTCGCACCGACAAAGTCCCCGGGCTGCGGGGCCTGGAGCATGCGCCACATCAGATCGACGTAGTCGGGGGCGAAGCCCCAGTCCCGCCGGGCGTCGAGATTGCCCAGCACCAGCTCCTTCTGGGTGCCGGCCGCGATCCGCGCGACGCCGTGGGAGATCTTGCGGGTCACGAACTCGAGGCCGCGGCGAGGGGACTCGTGGTTGAACAGGATCCCGTTGGCCACGTACATCTGGTACGCCTCGCGGTAGTTGACCGAGGCGAAGTACGCATACACCTTCGCGACCCCGTAGGGGCTGCGGGGGTGGAACGGGGTCGTCTCGTCCTGGGGCTCCCGGTCGACGTGCCCGAACATCTCGCTCGACGACGCCTGGTAGACGCGGGCGTGGGGCGCGTGGGTGCGCACCGCCTCGAGCAGTCGGAGCGCTCCGAGGGCGGTGATCTCTCCCGTGAGCACCGGCTGGGCGAACGAGGTCCCGACGAACGACTGAGCGCCGAGGTTGTACACCTCGTCCGGCTCCGCGCGTCGGACCGCCTGGGCGAGGGACGACGGGTCGATCAGATCGCCGTCCAGGATCTCGACCCGGTCCCGCACCCCGGCGAGGTGGGTCAGGTTGGGACTGCTCAGCCGCCGCACGAGCCCGAAGACCCGGTACCCCTTCGAAAGGAGCAGCTCCGCCAGGTACGAGCCGTCCTGCCCGGTGATCCCCGTGATCAGCGCGCTGCGGTCGGGCACCGCGGTCGACCAGCGGCGGCTCCTCATAGGGTTCACGGCCGGTCTCCACCCGCGGGCGCGGAGCCCGAGGGTACTCGACCGCCCGCTCGGCTCCGGAGTCGAGGGCGCCCGGCCCGCCGCGGCGGGTTCCGGCTCGTGCCGTGAGTTGCGTAAGCGAAATCGAGCAGAGGCGCGGCTCTCCGTGCCCTAGGACCGTCGATCCGGTCATCTCGAACTCAGACACGAATCCCCGAGGGCCAATGCTCAACGTGACGGTTGCCGGGTCACTCCCGGTCGGGAACTCGGTCTCTCCACCCGACGGGAGGAGGGTTCGCGCGGGTGGAAGACAGAGTGCCTCACGTGGTGTGAGACGCGACCCATCGGCCGAGGGAGGGCGAGAGGAACGAGGCACCGAGGCACACCGACGACTGGAGCAACAGGCCGACCGACGTCGGGGGTTGAAGGAGAGATGGAAGCTCGGCGGCCAGTGCGCGCGCGTCGGCACGGTGCGCTTCCGGGGCACCCAGTCGGCGGGCGACCCGGTCCCGGTACGACCTCAGACGAAGGTCGAGGAGGAGCTCCGGTCGATCGTGTTGCGCGGCGAACTGCTCGAGTACCTCGAGATCCGACGTGCGTTGCCGCTCCCACGCCTCGCGCTGGGGGGTGATCGCCGCGCCACCCCGCGCGACCCCGCTCACGTTTGCCCCGTGGATCCGATACTCCGTAAGACGCGTGGGCTCGATGACGAGGTCGTAGGGTGAGGCCCAGGCGGCCGCGAACAGTAGGGAGTCGGCGGAGAACTTCAATCGGTTCCAATATGGATCGAGGTCGGCCGACACTTCCCGCCGCCAGGCCATCGTGCTGACACAGAAGTCGGGGCGCGAGGCATGCAGGCGGGGGCTCGTATGGCCCTTGTCCGCATCGCGCAGAAGGATCCGGCGATGACGACCCATCCACGCGAGGCTTAGCGGCAGCTCCCGCGGGGGGAACGGAGCCCCGGAACCGTCGATGACGGCCATGCCGTTGCGAAAAAAGCCCAGCTGAGGATTGGCCCGAAATTCCCCCAAAACCCGGGCGAGTCGGCCGGCACGATACCGGTCGTCGTAGTCGAGCATGGTGATGATCGGGGCCCTGCAGGCGTGGAGCCCGGTCCGAACCTTCAGCGTGGCGCTCTGCTCGCCGCAGAAAATGTTCTCGACGCCGAGCTCGACGCACAACGCGTCGGTCGCCGTATCGTGAAAGTTCTTCACGAGAATCTTCTCCACCCGGCCCTCCGGGATCTGTTGCGCCGAGACGCTCCGCAGTGCTTCGCCCAGGTAGGTCGGCCGCTCGTGGGCGATCACGACCACAGAGATCCGTGGGGGTTCCTCGAGGGCGTCGACGGCCGGGGCGGGCATCGGCGGGGCGGGCGACGTCATGGATGGGGCTCCGGGAACACCGCGCGTACTCTAGCCTCGAAGGCCCCCGGACTGAACTCGGGGGCTCGATCCCGCGAGGCCCTCGATGCAGCGGCGAGGGATCCCGCGTCCGTCAGGTCCCTCAGTGGGCTCGCCCAGCGCTCGAGGTCCAACCCATCCACCAGCGTGCCGCCGGGGCCCACGATCTCCCGGAGCGCGGGTATGTTCGCGCCCACGATCGGGATGCCGAACTGCATTGCCTCGACGACCGGGAGCCCCATTCCCTCTTCCTGCGACGGGTGAGCCAGGACGTCCACGGCCGCATAGAACTGTTCGAGATCGTCGACGCGCGAGTAGATGGAAAGGTTCGACCCGGGGAGCGCGTCGATCCGACGCTTGGTCTCCGGTCGGAGCTCGGAGAGGAGGTGGAATCGGAACGACACCCCCCGGTACGGCTCGCGAAGTTGCGAAGCGAGACGCGCAAAGAATTCGACCTGCTTGTACGGGCGATCCGCGGCCAGATAACCGATATTGATCTCTCGCTGATCCTGCAGCCGCCGGAGCGACGTCGCGAGGTGTGCGTCCGGATCCCCGGACAGCTGAGCGCAATGATGCACCGTGACAACGGGGCAGCGAGGGCGGGCGATGGCGCGAAGGCGGTCCTCCGTTGCATGGGAGACACAGATGATCTGGTCGACACGGTCCAAGTGACGGTAGAGCCGCCGATAGATCCGCGTCGCGAGCCAGCTGCGACGTTGGGGGTCGAACTCACGCATGTCGTGTACCAGGAGGACCGAACGGGGCACTCGGGGTGCCACGTTCAGGAGGATCGGGTCGCTCAGAAAGACGAGTTCCTCCGTCAGGCTCGCGAGCCGACGGGGAAAGACCGTGAACGCGTCGAGCACGAGGTTGAATGCATCGCCGAGAGGAGTCCATCCTTGGATCACGTTGCCGTTGGTGTCCCAGTTCTCGCGATCTTCCGACGAGACGCACTGGTACCAGGAGGGCGCGTGCCCGAGATGCTGGAACGCGTTGAAATAGACCCGGGCCGCGAGCGTGGCCCCCGTGTAGCGCTTGTAGGCGCTCACGACTGCGATCCGCATTCGACGTCGAAGGCGCTCGGTCCGGCCCCCTTATATCTGCTTGGCCGCACGAGGACCGGGGATCGTGGTCGAGCTCCGATCTACCGACGACGATGCGCCCCCTGCCGGTCCGGCGGCCGGCGCACCGGGCGGGACCATCCCCGGTTCCGCCGTCGTGTCAGTGTACCCGATTGCCACGGGTCACGGGTCGGTCGCGTCCGAGATCGCGAAGCTGGGGCTTACCGAGTCGCTCGTACTGTTCAAGGCCCACCCACACGACGCCGAGTCGGGGTTTGACGAGGTCGTACGGCCTCGGTGGAACCCCGCGGGTCTAGCGGTATTTGCGTCGCTCTATACGCCCTCGTCGTGGGGGAGACGGATCCGCCGGTTCCGTGCCGTTCACCTTACGTCGCCCCATTTTTTCCACCTGGTACGTGATCAACCCAATCTCACCGGTCTCGTCCACGATGTGGGGTACCTCAACCCGAGCCGGCAGAGTGCGTCGCCGCCGGGATTCCGGCTGCTGTTCTACCGGGAGATCGCACGCGCTCACCAACTCCGCGCGCTCGCCGCGGTGAGCGCCACCACCCGGGACCGGCTGCGCGCCGTCCACCCGGAACTGGATCCCACGGTCATCCACAACTGGACCGGGGATCAGTTCACCTATCGCGAGCGGGAGGGGGCGCGGGCTCGGCTTGGGTTGCCGATGAACCGCACGCTTCTGCTGAGCGTGGGCCTCGACATTCCGCGGAAAAATCTCGATCTTTTGCCGCGGCTCGCGAAACGACTCGGCGAAAAGTTCCAGATCGTACGCATCGGACCATCCGAACGGATCGCGGCGGCTTTCCCGCCCGGGAGCCTACTGGCAAGGACGCAGGTGCCGGCCCTGGAGTACCCGCTCTGGTTCAACGCTGTCGACGCCCTCCTTGCCCCATCGCTCGACGAGGGGTTCGGAGTGCCGTTGATCGAGGCAATCAACTCGCAGACACCCATCGTTGCGTCGGAAGTCCCGATTTTCGAGGAGATCCTCCGGGGCGACGGGACGATGGTCCCGCCGCAGGACGTAGAGAGATGGGCCGAAGCCTGCCGCGCGCTCGAGCAGATCAGCGACGGCCGCCGGCGAAACTGCGAACTCTACCGTGGCTCGGGGGATCACTACCGCGCCTTGCGCGCCCGACGCGAGTACGAGGAGTTCTTCCGTCGGGCGGGGTTCGCCTAAGCGAACGGTCGCGGTCAATCGAGCGGATTCGCCGCAACGGCCGTCTGGTCAAAGCCGATTCCCTCGATCGCGATCGTTCCGGCCCAATTCGCGTTCCACGTCGCGATCTCAATCTCGTTGTACGTGTTGTTGAGGGTGAAATTGATGGTGAACGGCTGCCAGGTGTCTGCGGCCTGAAACTGGCTCCCCGAAATCGATTCGGTGTGCAGCACGTTCTTGCCGAGGTTGGTGACCGCCTGCACCTCGATCGAGTTGGCGGCGTCAACGTCCGAGCTCTCGAGCCACATCGTCGCGGTGTAGTTCCCCGGGGATAGGGTGATGAACGGACCCCACCAAACCCGGCCATCCGTCACGTTCGAACGCTCGATCACCGGGGTACCGGAGGTCTGATTCGTCTGCCAGGTGTGAAGTGCGCTCGCCGGCACGTATTGGCCGTACGGCACGTACATCTGCGGGGCGCCGGCGTAGCCGCGTTCCAGCAGCAGCATCCCCGAAGCTTCGCCGAGCACTCCGTACTCGCCCGAGCCGTACAGCACGCGCGTGAAGTCGAACATCGTCGTGTTGCTCGCGCCGGCCAGGAAAGTGGGCCCCTGGGGGTTGTCGATGGCGTACGCGATCTGCGCGAAGACGGTGGTCCCGTTGAATAACTGGAGTCCGAATCGATTCTCTTGGGCATCCCAGGCCGTGGCGTTCACCCACTTCGTCTCGGATGAAGTGAGGGGGGTTTGCGCATACACCAGCGACCGGGGGAGCGCGATCGCCATGTCGTTCTGCATCAACAGGTACGGCGACGAGCGCGGAACGAGCCCAAGAAGTCCCACGAACTCATTGTAGAGGGTCCTGTTCCCCTCGAGCTGTCCCAGCGGGAAGGGTGCGGGGCCCGACTGGTTCAGCGGCCCGTACGGCTGGAAGACTAGGGCCAGCGCGACTCCGATGGCGAGGACCGAAGAAGCGGTGGCGGTCGAACCGCGGGGGCCTACTCGAAAGGGGAGCCTCCACGGCACGCGGGTCAATCGGTATCGGATCCGGGCCGATCGTTTGTGAGGGGGTGCCAACGCCGCCCGAGGCGGGCTTCGGGCCCTTCCGAGGACCTCCAGACCCCCGGCAAACACGATCGGAATCGCAAGCGCCCCGTACTGAAGTTGTAAGATTGCGGGGTAGGTGTAGCACCAGCAGCTTGAGAGGGTCACGAGCCCGGCGAACGGCAGCAACATGACCGTCCACTTCGGCGAGAAGATCGGCAGGAACATCATGGGGCCCAGGACAAGCAGCAGAACGACCCCGTGGCGAGTCCACGGGATCACCGCAGTGGTCGAGCTGCCACTCGCGTGCGCGGTCGAGCTGAGCACGGACAAACGGACAAAGGACGACCACTCGAACGACGAGAGGTACGCCGTTTGGTACGCCAGAAACCCGATGGAGACCACGACGAGGATCGCCGCGAACCACAGCTTGCTCCGGTCGATCACGCCGGATCGTTGGATCCGGGGCCAGACGGCCTCGATCGCGATGACGCAGCCGAATAGGGCGGGCAGGATGAGATACGGATAGGTGGTCATCCCTCCCAAGAGGATCAGGATCGAGGCCGCCCAGTACTGCCGGCGGATCGCGAGCAGGTAGCCGAAGAGGAACAAGGGGACGAACAGCGCTTCCCAATGGAAGTCGAACCAAGTGAGTCCCGCCAGGGGAAGGTACAACAGATAGGCGCTCGCGAAAGCGAACGGCGCCCAGTTTCCCCCGAGGTGGTGCCGGGCGATCAGGTGGACCGCAACAGCCCCCGACGCGAGCGCGAGGGCCTGAAAGAGGAGAAGGACGGGGTAGTCGGCGCCGATGGTGACCGGGGAGAACACGAACCGGGTCGGCACGTACCCGACCGCCCCCAGATACGCGATCGGGGTGCTCCAGAGCGAAGGTTGCGTGAACTGCCAGCCCCCCTGCATCTCGATGCCTAGGTCGTACACGGCGGTGTGGAAAGAGTAGAACCGCTGGAGCGCGAGCCAGAACCAGTAGGCGGTGTAGACGGCGCAGAACGGAAGGATGGAGATGAACGGGGCCCGCCGATAGGCATGGGACCACCAGCTCACGAGCCGGCTCAGTACCTCTCGGGGCATCGATGCCCCCGCAACCCCTTGCGCCATCTCACCCGACTATTCTCACCCTCGACCGGCGGGAGGACGCTCGAGCACGGGACCCGAACCGAGGTGCGACCGGACGCCGACGGCAAGCGTGGGGGCCCGAGGGACGATTCGACTTAATAGTGGTGGGGCGAGGTCCCAGAGCGTCGATCGCTACGGCTCCGGTGCCGCCGTCTGCGTCGGGTCGTCGAAGGTCGATTGCGCGCGAGCCGACCGACGGCGGATCGCGCCGATGACCCGGGATCGGAGTCGCACGATACCCGACCCGTGGAGGTAAAGATCCGAGCCGAGACGCCGATAGCGGGTGCGGCTCGTCTTCTGTTCGATCCACTTCACGGGCAGTTCGCGAATCGGATATCCGGCCTGAAGTCCAAGGATGAGGATCTCCGTGTCCCAGAACCAGGAGTCCTCTCGCGTCGCCGGGAGGAGCTGACGGATCGCCTTTGCGCTGAATGCCTTGAGGCCACACTGGTGGTCGAAGATGCGTTCGTCGAACAAGAAGCGCAGCAGCGCGTTGTACCCCCGCGAGACCAGCGACCGGACCCAAGGCCGAGTCGTGTGGGCGCCGGGCGCGTATCGGGAGCCGACGACGATCGGTTGGCCGTCCATCACCATTCGCACTGCCTCGACCAGCGCGTCCGATCCTGCCGCCAGGTCCGCATCGGTGAAACAGTAAACGTCGGCAGCTGTACCCGACCAGAGCTGCCGGAGCGCACGGCCGCGCCCGAGCGGATCGACCGCCTGTTGGATCAGCATCCCGGGGTATCGGCTTGGGAGCAGGGTCAGTAGAGCCTTGGTCCCGTCCGTTGACCCATCCTCGGCCACGGAGAGAGTGTACGACAGGCCCGACTCACGGAAGGTCCGGTCGAGCTGATCGATCGAGCGAATCAGCCGCTCGACCTCGTTGTGTACCGGCACCGTCACAAGGACGCGGGGGGGCGATGCCGTCGGACGATCGGCCTCCTTCGGGGAGCTGTACGCGAAGGGCATCCCGCCCGGGAGGCCGTGGAAGTCCCAGGGAAGTGGACGATCGGCGCTCAGCTCGCTTGTACCCACCGAATCCTCCCGGCCTCTCGAAACTCACCGAGTGCTAGGCCCCGGTTCACCGAACCGAACCCGACAGACTTGCGCTCTCATGGGTCGAACCCGGCTCCCACCGACCCTTCCAACTCATCACTCGGCACTTCTTATAAAAGCCCTTTTGACGCACGTGTAAATCCCGCACTGAGACCCGGGCCCTTGTCGCCCGCCTCGAGCAAGACTCTTTTCCGCGGCCGACGCCTCGCTTCCCCCAATGAGCCCGACCCAGCGATCGAACCCCCACCCTCGACGGCCGATCTATGTCGCGCGGCCGGCCCTGCCTCCTCGCAGGGAGTTCGATCGTCTGCTTGACGTCGCGTGGAAACGCAGGTGGCTCACGAACGACGGGGTGCTCGTGCGACGGCTGGAGCGACAGCTCGCGCGTTATCTGGAGGCGCCACGGATCGCAACCACCACCAATGGCACAATCGCGCTACAGCTCGCGTTGCGTGCCGTGAGCGAGCGCCGGGGCGTCGTGCTGACCACCCCGTTCACGTACGCCGCGACCACGACCGCGCTGCTCTGGGAGGGATTCATCCCTAGGTTCGTGGACATCGATCCCGAGACCTTCAATCTCAACCCGGAGGCGGTCGCCGCGGCCGACGCTCCGGATGTTGTCGGGGTGCTCGCGGTCCATGTCTTCGGGAACCCAGCCGGGGGTGCAGCTCTCGCGCGATGGGCAAAGCAGGCGGGTCGCTGGCTGATCTTCGACGCGGCCCACGCGTTCGGTACGCGGAGCGACGACGGCCCCATCCTACGCTGGGGCGACGCGTCGACGCTTAGCTTCCACGCCACGAAGACCTTCCACACGTTGGAGGGGGGAGCCGTGAGCTCGCCGAGGGTCGCCATCGATCGACGAGTCCGCCAATTTCGAACCTTCGGATTCGAGGGACGGGAGCAGATTCGGTACCCTGGGATCAACGGCAAGATGACCGAGGCCCAGGCCGCCATGGGTCTCGCCAACCTTCGGTACGTTGACGGATGGATCCGGGCACGGACGGAGCGCTACCACCTCTATCGGGACCTGCTGGAAGGCGCCGGGGTCGAGTTCCAGCGGATGACAGCTCGCCGGCCAAGCCACCCGTACATGCCGGTATTGCTGAAGAACCGGCGGCGCCGGGACGCGGCCTATGCCGCTCTGGCCGCGTGTCGGATCTTCGCCCGGAAGTACTTCTACCCGCCGACCAATGAGTTTCGGTTCGCGAGGTCGCTGACCGGGTCCACACCCGTGGCCCGGCAAATTGCGAGCAGGGTGCTGACCCTCCCACTCTACCCCGACCTCCCCCTCCGGGACGTTCGCGAGGTGGCGCGAGTCGTCCGGCTCTGCGGCGCAGCGTGATGGCCCCCCCGGGGCAAGTTCCATAAAGGGTCGGACCTCCTCGCCGGGTGTGCGGGTCCTGCTCACGGGCGGTGCCGGCTTCATCGGCTCGAATCTCGCCCATCTCTGGCGAGCGCTGCGACCGACGGACGAGCTCGTGGTGCTCGATGCGCTCACGTACGCGGGGCACCGCGTGTCCCTCGCGGCGCTCGAAGGCTCACCCGGGTTCTCGTTTGTTCGGGGGGACGTGGTGGATCGGGACACCGTGCTAAATGCGATGCGGGGAGCGGAGCTAGTCCTCCACCTCGCTGCGGAGAGCCACAACGACCGGGCGATCGCGGAACCAATGCCTTTCGTGCGGACGAACGTGGAAGGCACCGCGAACCTCCTGGAATGCGCGCGCCGGCTCGACGTCGCCCGTTTCCACCACGTCTCGACCGACGAGGTCTTCGGCTCGCTGCCACTCGACAGCCCGCACAGGTTCACGCTGGACTCGCCGTACGCGCCGCGAAGCCCCTACGCCGCATCCAAGGCCGCCGCCGACCACCTGGTCCGCGCGTGGTCGGAGACGTACGGGCTCCAGACCACGATTTCGAACTGTGGCAACAACTTCGGTCCGTTCCAGCACCCGGAGAAGCTGATTCCGCTCGCGATCGTTCGGTTGCTCGCGGGAGAGCCCTTTCCCTTGTACGGGGACGGCCGGAACGTCCGCGACTGGATTTACGTGGAGGACCATTGCCGCGCGCTCATCGAAATCGCGTCGCGAGGTTCCCCCGGTCGTACGTACCTGATCTCCGCCGAGAGCGAGCGTTCGAACGCCGACGTCGTTGGCCAGGTGGTGCGCCTTCTGGGAGCGCCACCGTCTCTCGTGCGGCGCGTTCCGGACCGACCGGGACACGATCGACGCTATGCGCTGGACCCGACACGAACTCGGCTCGAGCTCGGTTGGGCGGCGGAGACTCCCTTCGAAGAGGGGATGCGACGCACGGTCGAGTGGTACCGGCAGCACCGCGACTGGTGGTCCCCTCTGCTGTCGTCGGGAACCGGAGGGAACGCGTGAAGGGGCTCGTCCTAGCGGGCGGGCACGGCACTCGATTGAGGCCATTGACGTTCACGGGGAACAAGCACATGATCCCGATTGCCAACCGTCCGATCCTTTTCTACGGACTCCAGCAAATGGCCCGGTCCGGGATCGTCGAGGTCGGTATCGTGCTTGGGCCCATCCAGGAGGGGATCCGCGAGTCGATCGGCGACGGCTCGGCCTTCGGCCTACACGTCACATACATCGAACAGGGACCGCCCCGCGGCCTGGCCCATGCCGTCCTTTGTGCCCGGGACTTCCTGGGGGACGCCCCATTCCTGATGTACCTCGGTGACAATCTGCTCGAGCACGGCGTCCAGTCGTTCGTGGACCTGTTTGACACTCAGCATCCCGACGCGGTCCTCGGAGTCACCGCGGTCGCCGAGCCGAACAAGTATGGCGTGATCGAGCTCCAAGGGCTGCGCATCGTGTCGATCGAGGAAAAGCCCCGGAAACCGAGGAGCCATTTGGTGCTCGTGGGCGTCTACGTCTTTTCGCCCAAGATCCACGAGGTCATCCGGGAGCTCAAGCCCTCAGCGCGCGGGGAGCTCGAGATCACGGACGCGATCCAGGAACTGGTGCGCGCCGGCGGATCCGTGCTCCCCCATCGGATCTTCGGCTGGTGGAAGGACACGGGGGGCCCCGAGGACCTGCTCCACGCCAACGATCTCGTGCTGAACAGCCGGGGCGCTTCGGAGTTCACTCGTCGATCGCCCCTTCCGGACGGCGTGCAGGTCCACGGATCCGTGGAGATCGGGACCGATTGTGTGATCGAACCCGGCGTCGTGCTCGAAGGACCATCGGTCATCGGCTCGGGAGTTCGCCTTACGCCCGGCACCAGCGTGGGCCCGGAGGCCGCGATCGGGGATGGGGTAGAGCTTCGGGGGTGTTCGGTCCGCCATAGCATCGTCCTCGAGGGGGCCCGGATCTCCGGCACCGTACATCTCGTGGACAGCCTCGTCGGACGAAATGCGATCGTGCAAGCGACCCAACTACCGGCCCACGAGGTAAGCCTGTTGGTCGGCGATGCATCGCGCATCCGCCTGTAGCGGGCCGAGCGGGGCGGCGAAGAGATGGCGAAACCGGCGCCCGGGCACGAGCCAAGAACGGGCCGGCCGACGGTGGAGCCGGTCCGTGTCCTCGTCTTCCCGGGTGGCACCGAGAGCGGGCTCGAGATCTGGCGCTCCCTCCGCTGGCGTCGAGACCTGCAGCTCTACTCCGCCGGAGCGCCGGTCTCCAGCCACGCACCGTATGTTTTCGCTCGGCACCGAACGGTCCCTCCGGTCTCCGATCCTCGATGGCGACCCGCCCTCGCGCGAGTGGTCCGACGGGACCGGATCGATCTGATCTATCCGGCGCACGACGACGTGACCGTCGCACTCGCACGGTCCGCATCGGGGATCCCGGCTCGGGTGGTCATGTCGCCGCTCCGGACCTGCCTCGTGTGCCGTTCGAAGCGCGCGACGTACGCCGCCCTCAAGGGGGCGGTGCGCGTGCCTAGGACGTACGCGCCGACCCGAGTCGCGCGCTATCCGGTCTTCGTCAAGCCGGACCGCGGACAGGGATCTCAGGACACCCATCTCGTCCGAGACCCAGAGGAGCTGGCCCGACTGACCGCAGGCGACCGCGACCGGTATGTCGTGTCGGAGTACCTTCCGGGGGCGGAGTACACCGTCGACTGCTTCACCGATCGGCGGGGCGTCCTCCAGTACGTCGGGGGTCGACGACGGGTTCGCGTCCGGAACGGAATCGCGGTTGACACCGTCGCCGAGACCGATCCGGTCTTCGCGCGGATCGCCCGTCGCATCGGCAGTCGGCTGCGGTTTCGTGGGGCCTGGTTCTTTCAGCTGAAGCGGGACGCACGAGGCCGCCTCGCCCTCCTTGAGGTGGCGCCCCGCGTCGCGGGGTCCATGGCCATGGACCGTGTGCTCGGCGCGAACCTTCCCCTGCTGAGCGTGTTCGACGCGCTGGATCGGGACGTCCGGGTGCTCACGAACGAGTTTCCGGTGCGCATGGACCGGGCTCTTACGAACCGGTTCGTTCACCCGCTCAAGTTCCGTCGGGCGTACGTGGACCTCGACGACACACTCATCGTCCGAGGCCGGCCCAACCCCGAAGTGCTCCGGTTCCTCTACGACAGCAAAGCCCGCGGGGTTCGACTGATTCTGGTCACGCGTCACGCGGGCAGCGTCGCGGCGACCTTGCGTCGTCACCGGCTCTCAGAGATCTTCGACGAGATTCGGCCGGTTCCGGTCGGTGCGTCCAAGGCCGAAGTCATCGAGGCGCGTCGGGGCGCGATCTTCGTCGACGACAGCTTCGCGGAGCGTTCAGATGTCGCCCGCCGTACCGGACTCCCGACGTTCGACTGCGGCATGATCGAGCTGTTGCTCGACGACCGGGTCTGACTCGGCCGCGCGCGGGCTCGCGCCCTTCCAGCGGTCCGGGCGCTTTCCGCAGTCGCCTTCGGGGAGCCACGGCGGCCCCGTGACCTCACACTCAAAGTCCGGGCGCAGATGTGCGCGAGGCTCTCGACCCGCGCTTCAACCGGAACGACCGTGCCACTCGGGCGGATCCGCCCGCTGTGGATCACGCGGTCAGTTGCAGTGCGACCGACCCGCTCGGTGAGCAACCGATGTACCGGTGACCCAACCCCGATGTCCGCTGGAACTCGAAGAATGCCCGGTACTCGCTGTTGTCTAACCACCCCACGAACTCGTCGAACACGATCACGCTCCCCGGTCCCAGACGACTTCCGAGCTGCTCCATCACCAGACGCGCGCTCTCGTAGAGGTCGGAGTCGACGTGCAACAGCGAGACCGCCGCTTCGGGATGTTCCGCGAGAAACCGCGGGAGGGTCTCGGCAAACCAGCCTTTGACCAGCTTAACATTCGAGGCGACGGGGGGGAGACGACCCTCCAACGAGAAGGCCCCCCGGCCCAAGTTCCCCCCGTACTTCTCGGGCAGGCCCACGAACGAGTCGAATCCGACGACCGCGTCGGCCCGATGTCGCGCGAGCCGATTGATCGACTCTCCCCGAAACACCCCGAACTCGAGCCACAAACCGCCCGGCGGCGACTCACGCGCGGCCGCGTCCAGCAAGTCCAGCCGAGACGGAAACAACGGAACTCGTGCACCGGAGACGCCCAGGAGCGACCACCGGGTCCAGACCCAGGTCTGCCATCCGAGCTCGTGCCAACGCCGCAGCGTCCCCGTGCGATGGCGTCGAGCCTCTCTGTCGCCGAATACGAGCATCGAGAGCAGAAGGCGAGTCCGGCCCGGAGGAGCTTCGGCCACGGTCCCGGCCATCAACGAGCCCCTAATGGCTTGTGGTCTATCGAGCCGGTGAGCGGCTCGAGATCGAGCGCGCCCGGGCGGCCGTCGAAGCGCTCCTTCGCGACAGTTCCGCAGAAGACCCGGGGTGGCCGAGGTAAGGGCCCGGGACTCGCACCGGCCCTGGGCTCCGCATGTCGTAAAGCGGAGCCCAGTGGATCGAGGGGACGGCGAACCAAGGGCTCAGGTGTATCCCCAGCTCGCGAGGCGAGTCGACACGGTCGGGGTGGAGCGACGGACCGAGGGGCGTAGTCCGGCGACGATCCGGATCCCCTCAAGGCGCGCCCTCTCGTCGAGAGTGAGAACTGCGTCGGTTCCGCGGTCGGCCCGGGCGAACGACGCCGGGCACTCCGGTCGGAAGGCTGTAGCACCCGCGGGATCGAAGATCACGCGGCCGCCGTCCACGAACCCAACGACCTGCAGCGGGCGGGGCGAACCGGACGTACTGCCCTGGCTCGGGAGCGCCGCGGACGAGCCGCGACGGCTGCCAAGCCCCCAGACCACCGTTGGTTGGACCGCCCGCCGGTCGGTGACCGTCTCGGCCTCGGGACTCACGTCGCGTTGAATCACCTCTCGAACATGTCCTGCGATCCTTCGTGTGGAGTACCAGTCCGGTACGATGGAACCGGCCCGATCGCCATGGGGGTACCGCATGATCAGCGGGACCCGAAGTTGCGCTTCCTCGGTCCCGAAGCCGTGGTAGACTTCGCCCCCCTCCCCAAATGCTTGACCGTGGTCGGAGACGACGATGACGAGCGACCCATCGATATCACGGTGCTGCCCCCACAGCGAAAGCAGCCGGCCGAGCCGGAGGTCTAATCCCCGAACCGCGAGATCGTAGAGGTTCCGAAGGAAGGTCGCGGCCTTCGGGGGAAGGGCACCGTCCCCGCGGGCGTACGCCATTGAGGCGAGGCGATTCGCGGCCCAAAGGGTCGTCCGCTGGCCCCAGGGAGCATTGTGGGGGGCCAATCCCAGATAGGGTTCGTGGGCGTCCATGAAGTTCACGAGACCGAGCGCGGGCGTCGAAGAAGGCACCGATCCGAGCCAAGAGTCGAAGGCCCCTTCGATCCAGGGAGAAACCCGGGGTTCACCCGCCACGTTCGGATGCTGGACGCAGCGAATCGCGTGGGAGATGACGTCAGGCCACGCGAACCAGGGTCGGCAGAGCCGTTCCAAGGCGCTCAGAGGCGGCGCGTAGGTGGGCCGGGGGTCCGTTTCGACGGGAGAGCGGTCCCCACGCCCGTTCGGCCCTCGACCTCGCGGGCGAGCGATGGCCGGAACTCCTCGGGCAGAACACTCGAGGAACTGCCCCCAAAGCGCGGTCTGGAACCCGGCGGTCAATCCCGTATCGTCGGAGAGGTAGGGGTTGGCCGAGAAGGATGCCGTGGCGTAGCCCTCGGAGCGCGCGTCCCGGGAGAACGGCCGGTGGCACACCCGTGGCACCGACCCGAGCTCGGTCACACCGTGCTCCCACGGATACAGCCCCGAGAGGAGGCTGTAGTGGGAAGGTAACGTCCAGTTGGCCGGGGCGATCGCGCGAGGATAGCTCACTCCGGCCCGGGCGAGTTCACTTAGATTCGGTAGCGTAGCCCGAACTCGGTCCCCGGTGAAGACCGCGTCCCAGCGGACCGTGTCTAGGACCACAATGAGTACGTCGGGACGACGACCCACGAAGGGTCCTCGTGTCCACGAAGATATTTAGTGCCTAGGATAAGGCTATATCCGCGTACTTTCAAAGCGCGCCGCGCGCTGACATCGCGTTCCCCATCCCATCCCGAGGGCCCAAACTGGGAGCCACGCTCGGAAAGAGCTTCAAGCGAGTGTTCGTGCCTGCGGTACCGTCGTTACCCGGGCGGAATCCCCGTCGCCCACGCCACCCTCGCCTTCACCCATCGTTCGGAGAGGGGTGCTCGGCGACCCGTTATCGGCCAACGTGGCGGAAGCAGTATACCCCAGCCGGCCCACAGCCTCCCCGCCGTCCTTCGCTGCAAGAGACGCCCCTCCCCCTGTGCGTGGTGCAAAAGCTCAGCTGGCGGCGGAGCTGCGGGTCGCCCAGTGTCGTTCTATACCGACATCGGCCACTATGACGATTGCCAGTACGACGAGGGAGCTCAGCACGAAGCTCAGGGAGTCATGCACGATGTACGAAAAAATTGTGAGTGCGAGGGCGGGTGGATGGGAGTATCGCGTGAACGCGATGAAGGCCGCGACAACGATGACATTGAGCACGAGGGCGGCGGTCGAGAGGCCGAGTAGGTACTGGAATCCCTCGGAAGTGGCGATGACGACGAGGTAGGAGGCGAGAATGGCCCGGGGTTCCGAGTAGTGGCTACTCCGATTGAACACCACCAGGTAGGCGGTGACGGCGAACGGTGGGGCGATCAGCAACGTCCCCGTCCCCAAGATGACGCCGACGATCGCAAGGAAGATCGCGAGGAACAATGCGAAACACACCGCCCTTCCCGGCGCCTTCGTCGTCCGGGCGGGTCGGTCCGAGACTACTTCGCGCGAGATCCCGTCACGCTCGGTCCGTGCAACCGGGTCCGACGAGTCGTCCACGTCTGCCGAGCTCGAACAGGCTGGCGGAATTATTGAGATTCACGGTCTCGCGCGGGCATCGAGCGCGGCTTATCCGTGAGGGCGTCGACAGCCGGATTTCGCGGGGGGCAGCGAGGGGAAATGCGGCGCACAAACCGAGTGCCTAAAGCGTGCCATCCGGTGGAGCGAAGCCGCCGGGGCCCCCGATCCAGTTCCAGAAGTCGTCCTGCCAGTAGTCGACGTCCTCCTCCACCGACCGGAGCTTTACCTCGTGGAGTCCGGCCCGCTCGGCCTCCCGCAGTTGGTCGGCCAGCTGATCCTGGGTCAGATCC
>DATJRX010000053.1:0-14114 GCA_035504395.1 Thermoplasmata archaeon
GGCGGCGACGCGATCGCCGGCGAGTTCCAGAACCGGACCGGCTACTTCCTGATGGGGCTGCCCATCAAGCGCTGGAGCGTCTACGCCGGAAAGTACATCGCCGCGTTCGCCGCGTCGCTGCTGACGCTGCTGATCTACTTCCTGGTCCTGATCTTCGCCGGCCTGTACTTCGTCCACGGCGGGGGCCTGAGCGCGGGGGTGTTCGAGTCCGTGCTCATCGTCGCGCTCTATCTGGCCGCCGTGCTGGGCACCACGTTCCTGTTCAGCTCGCTGTTCAAGACGAGCATGTACGGGGTGATCATCGTGGCGATCATGTTCCTGTTCGGGTTCACGCTGATCTCGGGGCTCCTCGAGGGCCTCGTCGGGATCACCCCGTGGTTCATCATCACCTGGGCGAACGCCGCGATCTCCTACCCGATCACGGGCCTTCCGACGGCGGCGGGCCTCGCGAGGGGCAATATCGAGGCCCTGCCGACCTACGCGCAGGGCATCGGCGTCATGCTCGGCTACTTCGTCGGCACCACCCTCGGCGGCCTCGCGCTGTTCGAGCGCGAGGAGTTCACGTAGGGTCGCCGGGCCTCACGCGCGGTCCGCGCTCCGGCGGATCCGCGGGCGGACGTAGAGGTGCAGGAGCAGGAGCGCCGGCACGGCGGGCACCATCAGCACCGTCCAGGTCTCGACCGGATTCGAGGTCACGGCGAGCACCGCACCGCCGAGCGGGGCCGACAGGGCCTGACCGAGGCCGGCGATCGCGTAGAACGCCCCGTTGTAGGCCCCGATCTCGGCCGCGGGGGCGAGGTTCGACGGCAGCGTGGTCGTGGGGATCGACATCACGTTCTCCCCCATCGTCAGCACGAACACGCTCGCGAAGAACCCCCCGAGGAGGATCGCCGGAACGAGTGCCACCACGGCGAGCAGTAGGAACCCCGCGACGTACAGGAGGATCCCGAGCGCGAGGACCGAGGTGTGCCGGTGCCCGATCGCGAGCCGGGTCGTCGGGGCCTGGGCGACCACCACGAGCACGCCGTTGAGCGCGAGGCCAACCCCGAGCAGGGCGTACGGCACGCCGAGCACGGTGTTGACGTAGAGCGGGAAGATCGGAGACCACTGCCCCACCGACAGACCCGCGATCGCGACGGCCCCGCAGAACGCGAGGAAGATCCGGTCCTTGGCCACGAGCCGCAGCGAGGCGGAGAGGCTCGGCGCGCCGCCGCCCGCGCGGGGGACCCCGGCCGCGCGGGCGAGGTCGTAGGCGGAAGGCTCGAGCACGACCACGAGGAGCGTCGTGCTCGCGAGGAGGGTCGCCCCGGCCGCGAACCCGACGTTGGGGAACCCGAAGAGGCCGATGAGCGATCCGCCGGCGAGCACGCCGACGGAGAAGCCGACGTTCCAGCCGATCCGCTCCCAGGTGAACGCCCGGGTCCGCTCCGAGCCCTCGGCGAGGTCTGCCGTGTAGGCCGAGATTGCCGGACCCGCGATGCTGCCCGAGACGCCCACGAGCACGACGAACAGCACCACGCCGAGAAGCGAACGATCGCCCATCGCCGCCGCCGTCCCGAGGATCGTGAGCGCCTCCGCGAGGAGGGCGACCCGGATCACCCGGCGGCGCCCCACCCGGTCGACCAGCAGTCCGGCGAACGAAACGACGGCGAGCGCCGGCGCGCCGACCACGATCGCGAGGAGTCCGACCTCGGCGTAGCCGAGGTGGAGCACGTTCCTCAGGTACAGGACGAAGTAGGGGGCGATCAGACTGAGGCCCCCGGCCCGCACGACGGCGCCGAGGGCGAGCCAGCGGACGTTCGGATCCATCGCCACCTGGGGGACCGCCGCCGAGCGGGGCGCCCCGAAAAGCATTATGGGGCGTCCCGCGTCCGCGGCGCGTCCGATGGGCGACCAGGACCTTTCGACCGAGCTCGTCGGCCAGGGATACCAGCTCGTCGGGAAGCACAGCGCGGTCAAGCTCTGCTACTGGTCCCGCGAGTCCCTCGTGCGCGGCCGGGACTGCTACAAGGGCCGGTTCTACGGCATCGAGAGCCACCGGTGCGTGCAGATGTCCCCGGCGATCGATTCGTGCAATCTCTCCTGCCGGTTCTGCTGGCGCAACCAGGGGTGGGAGAACGACGAGACGATGGCCGAGTACGACGACCCCGAGGCGCTGCTCGATCGCTCGATCGACGCCCAGCGCCGCATCCTCTCCGGGTTCAAGGGCGATCCGAGCGTGCAGCCCGAGCGCTGGGACGAGTCGCAATCGCCCCGGCACATCGCCATCTCGCTCACCGGCGAGCCGACGCTCTACCCCAAGATGAACCGGCTCCTCGAGCTCTGCCACGCGCGGGGGATCACGACGTTCCTCGTCACGAACGGCACGAACCCGGACGCGCTGCGGCATCTGGACCCGCTCCCGACGCAGCTGTACGTGTCGGTGACCGCCCCGAACGCGGAGGTGTTCCGCCGCCTCACCCTGCCGGCGCAGGACGATGCCTTCGACCGGCTGCGCGAGTCGCTCGCGATCGTGCGCGACCTGAAGACCCGCCGCGTCGTCCGCCACACGCTGGTCCGGGGCTGGAACCTGGGCTGGGTCGACGCCTACGCCGAGCTCGACCTGATCGCGCGCCCCGACTTCATCGAGCCGAAGGGGTACGTCTACATGGGCAAGTCGCGCCAGCGCCTCGGCCGGGATCATGTCCCGTCCCACGAGGAGATCGGCGGGTTCGCGCGCCGCCTGGCGGCCCGGACCGGCTATCTCGTGCTCGACGAGTCGCCCGAGTCGAAGGTCTTCCTGCTCGGGCGCTCGGCGTCGGACCGGTATCTTCCGGGGCGGACGCCGCTCGGAGCGCCGATGCCGATGGCGGCTACACCAGCCGCCAGTTGAGGACCTCGACGAACACGGCGGACGCGATCCCGAGGATCATCACGAGGTACGGGTTGACCTTCAGCGCCCGCGTCTCCTCCATGTCGTAGTATTGGATGAGACCGGCCGCGCTGGAGAAGCCGGACCGCCGGTTGTCGGGCATACCGACCCTCCGACCGCGAGGGGCCTATTTAACCCGCGCGCCGGGAACGGCCGAGGTCTACCGGAAGAACCCGAGGTCGCCGAGATCGAGCGCCGCGTCCTCGACGCCCTCCCGGATCCGCTCCCCGAGGCCCGACGCGAACGCGCTCGCGCCGCCCGAGAGGATCCGGTCGAGGAACGGTCGGGGCGGGGCGATGCGGAGCGTCTTCCGCGACGGGACGCCGGTCGCGCGCGCGAGCTCCTCGAGCGCCTGCTCCCGGTCCGCGAGGGCGTCGACGAGCCCGAGCTCGAGCGCGCGGCTCCCGCTCCAGAACTCGCCGGTCGCGAGCGGCCGTATCTGGTCGACGGTCCGGTGGCGCTCCTTCGCGACCACTCCGACGAAGACGTCGTAGTTCTCGCGGACGACGGCCTGGAGCTTCGTCCGCTCGAGTTCGGTGAGCGGGCGGTACCCCTGGTAGGCGTCCTTGTGCTCGCCCGCGTGCAGCAGGTCGACGCCGATCCCGAGTCGGCGCAAGAGGTCGCGCGTCGAGAAGTGCGGGAAGATGACGCCGATCGAACCCACGTTCGACTCGGGGTAGGCGAAGATCCGCCGTGCGCCGAGCGCGGCGAGGTACGCGCCCGACGCGCCGACGGAGCCGATCGACGCGTAGACCGGCTTCACCGCATCGAGCCGCTTCACGGCCAGGTAGAAGTCCATCGAGGCGATCGACTCCCCGCCGCCGCTCGAGATGTCGAGGAGCACCCCCCGGAAGCGGCGGCGGGTCCGCAGGGCCCGGAGGAGCCGCAGGAACGGCTCCACGGACCGCTCGCGGATCGAACCGCGGAAGGCGACGTGGGCGAGACGCTCGCGCATGGGGGCGCCCATCGAGCCCGACCGCGGATATAATCCAATCCGACGCCCGGTCGCCCGCCGAGTTCAAGTAACCCGGCCGCCGAGTGCGCGCCGTGCGCATCCGCATCCGACCGCGCCTGCCGGTGCTCGCCCTCCTCCTGCTCGCCCCGACCATCCCCGAGCTGCTGACCGGGTCGACGCCGATCTCGGAACTGGTGTTCGCGCCGGTCACGTTCGCGATCGGATTCGCGGGCATCGTGGGGCTCTACGGTACCGGTGCCTTGCTGATCCGGGAGTTCGCCGTTCACTTCCGAAAGGGCTGGGCGACGATCCTCCTGCTCGGGGCGGCGTACGGGATCGCGGAGGAGGGGCTCGCCGTCCACACCTTCTTCGAGCCCGCCGGCCTCTCCCCCGTGGGAGCGCTGGGAGCGTACGGGCACGCCTTCGGCGTGAACTGGCTCTGGGCGCTCGGGCTGACCGCCTTCCACGCCGTGTACTCGATCGCGCTGCCGATCCTCCTGGTCCAGCTCTGGTTCCCCGAGGTGAAGGAGGTCCGCTGGCTCGATCGGGGCTCGATCGCCCTGGCCGCCACGATCTACCTGTTCGTCGTGACGATCTTCGCCCTGACGGTCGGCCACGGACCGACGCCCGCGATCTTGGGTCTCTTCCTGGGGATCGAGGCCGCACTAATCTTCGCGGCGTATCGGGCACCCCGATACCTCCTCCGGGTCCGACCCGGCCCGTCCCGCATCGGCACATGGGGGCTCGCGTTTGCCGGCACCCTGTTCTTCGACGGCTGGACGCTGGTCCTGCTGCTGGCCGGCTCCGGGGGTCGCGTCCCGGCCGGGGTCGCCGCCGGACTGCTGGTGGCGATCTCGGCCATCGCTATAGTGCTCGTGCTCCGCCGGGTCGGATCGACCAACCTGGCGCGGTCGGAGTTCTCCTTCGCCGTCGGAATGATGGGGGTCCTGTTCGTGTGGGACGTGCTGGTCGAGTTCTCGGTGCCCGGCATCCTGCTGGTCGCGGCCGCGTTCGCGTATCTCCTGTATCGTCTCGACCGCACGCTGCGCGCGCGGGAGGGCGCCGCGGGGCCGTCCGGAGCGCGGGGGGGCCCGCCCTCGTAGGGCCGGACGTCGGGCTAGGTCGAGTGCCGGTCGAGGAACTCGCCGACCCGATCGAGGTACGGGGCCCGCTCTTCCCAGAACGCGAGGTGGGAGCTGTTCGCGAACTCCGCGTACTCCGAGCCGGGCACGCGTTCATGGATCGACCGAGCGACCCGGGGCGTCACCTCGTCGTACCGCCCCGCCGTAACGAGGGTCGGTACACGGATCTCCCCGAGCCGATCGGTGATGTCGTAGTCGCGGATGGTGCCCACGATCGTGAACTCGTTGGGGCCGTTCATCACGTGGTACTTCGGGCCGTTGGTGAATTCGAGGGTCCGCAGGAGCTCGACCGGCCACGGGTCGAGCCGGCACAAGTGCCGCCGGTAGAACAGGTCCACTGCCGCGAGGTACTCGGGGTGGGAGAACTCCCCTCGCGCCTCGAAGCGGTCCAGGATGGACGGGAACGGCGGCGGCAGCTCGCGCCGGAGCCGGTACATCTCGGCGACCGTGAGGGGCACGGACGCGAGTCCGCTCACGCTGACCAGCGACCGGAGCTGCTCCGGGTGGTCGAGCGCGTAGGCGATCGCGAGAAGCCCTCCGTAGCTCGAACCGAGCAGATGGATCCGGTCGAGCCCGAGCGACGTTCGAAGGGCGTCGAGGTCCTCGACGTCGCGCCGAACCGAGTATTCCGAGTCGCTCCGGGCCCGGTCCGACCGACCGCAGCCGAGCTGATCGTAGAAGACCACCCGGTACCCCCGGCCCGCGAGGTCCTCGAACGGGGCGAGGTAGTCCAGCGAGGACCCGGGACCGCCGTGCAGGACCAACGCGGTGCGCCCGGGCGGTGCCGTCCCCACGCTCCGCCAGTAGAGGCGGTAGCCGTGGATCTCGACGAATCCGTCGCGGGTCGCCCCGGGGCTCGGCTCCACCCCGGGGCGAAGGGGGGCGCCTATTTGGGGAGCGCCCGCGGGGCGGCGGCGGACCGCGTTCCGACGAAGAACGCGGGCCAGCGCGGCCGCGGCGATCGCTCCGGGCGCTCCACGCTCTCCGACACCAGGGCCGTTCTCGTCTGTATGGCGCTCACCATCGCTTGGGGCAGGGGAAGGCCGTTCATCGAGAGTCAAGAAGGTGGGGGTGGGGCATGGGCCCAGCGCACCGATCGTCCGCACGACGGGGGCTCACTTCCGGTGACCACCCTCCCGCGCGGGGCCGAGCAATCGATTTCGGGCCCCGGTCTTGCCGTCGCCGTGGCGCCCGAGCCCGAGGTGCGGCCGCTCCCCCCGCCGCCGCACGGGATCGATCCCCTCGTGGAATGGCTGGAATCCGCGAGCAACGGGCTCGTCCTGCTCGAGGCGTACCGCCTCGAGGATCTGGGGCGGATGGTGCGCGATGTCGCCTCGATCGTTCGGGACCACGGCCGGGAGTTCGATGCGCGGCTCGGACCGGAACCACCGGCGGGGCAGAATCCCGGCACGTGGGCGCTCCTTCGGGCCGATCACTCCTGGTTCGCCGTCTCCCTCGAGCAACTGGCGTGGTTCTTCGACATTGTCGAGCGGGAGGACCACGGCGGCCATCGGCAGGCGCTCGGCCAGTACGGCCGTCTCCTTGCCGAGAGCCTCCGTCGCCATCGGGCGACCGAGCGCGCCTACCTCCCCGGTGCGCCCTAGCTCCGCGCGGGCGGCCGAGGCTCCGGACGCGGCAATCCTAAAGACCCGACGACCGGTCGCATCGGGGACCGATGGCAGCGCGGGCGACGGAGGCGGTCTGGGTCGAGAAGTACCGGCCGACCAGCCTGAAGCAGATGACCGGCCACGACACCATCGTCCCGCTCCTCCGGGCGTACGCCGAGAAGCGGTCGATGCCCCATCTCCTGTTCGTCGGTCCGCCGGGGACGGGAAAGACCACCGCGGCGCTCGCGCTCGCGCACGACATGTACGGAGCCGACTGGCGGCAGAACTTCCTCGAGCTCAACAGCAGCGATGAGCGGGGGATCGAGACGGTCCGCACCACGATCAAGCAGTACGCCCGCACCTCGCCGCTCGGGGACGTGCCGTTCAAGATCCTGTTCCTCGACGAGTCGGACAACCTGACGCAGGAGGCCCAGGCGTCGCTGCGGCGCACGATGGAGCGGTACTCGGGGTCGTGCCGGTTCATCCTGTCGTGCAACTACTCCTCGCGGATCATCGACCCGATCCAGTCGCGGTGCGCGGTGTTCCGATTCCGCGCGTACGCCCCGGAGGCGGTACGCCAGCAGCTCGAGCGGATCGCCGCCGCGGAGCACAAGCGGGTCGATGCCGAAGCCTACGCGGCGATCCTCGCCGCGAGCGGCGGCGACATGCGACGCGCGATCAACCTGCTCCAGCTCACTGCGACCTACGCGGACTCGATCACCGGCGAGACCGTCCGGGAGCACGCGACGATCCCCCTCCGCAAGGAGGTCGAGGGGATGCTCGGCGCCGCGCTCGGCGGGGACTTCGGGGGCGCGCGCGCCCGCCTCTTCGACCTGTTCACGGACCGAGGCGCGTCAGGGGAGGAGATCCTCCGGGCCATGCACTCCTACCTGCCCGACATCCCGGACAGCGTGCTCCCACCCCGGGAGAAGATCCGGCTCATCGAGTACCTCGCGGAGGTCGATTTCCGCCTCGCCCAGGGGGCCGGGGAGCGGGTGCAGCTCGAGGCGGTCCTGGCCCACCTCGCCGCGGATGCGGGGAAGGGCCGGTAACGGATGGCGCGGCAGCGGGACGTCGGCGGGAAACCCAAGATCGCCCGGCGCGCCGTCGCGGTGGGCGAGCTCGCGCTCGCGCCGGCGACCCGACGGGCGGTGCGGCGGGGTGAGGTGGAGAAAGGCGATCCGATCGCCGCCGGGGAGCTCGCGGGGCTCCTGGCGATGAAGCGGACGCCCGAGCTGATCCCGCACTGCCACGTGGTCCCGCTGACGGCGAGCCGGGTCGAGATCCGCCCGTCCGCCCGGGGCGTGCGGGTCCGCGCCGAGGCGGCGAGCGTCGACCGCACCGGCGTGGAGATGGAAGCGCTCGTCGCGGCCTCGATCGCCCTGCTCACCGTCTGGGACATGGTGAAGTACCTCGAGAAGGACCACCGCGGACTTTATCCGCGCACGTCTCTGGGGCCCGTCCGCGTCCTCGCGAAGCGAAAGGGCGCGGCAGAAGCTGCATGACCGAGACCCACGCGCCTCCGTCGAGCCACGACCGCCACCACCTCGGAGGCACCCGCTCGCTCGGGTTCGGCATCCTGTCGGTCTCCGACACCCACACGGAGCAGGACGACCCGTCGGGCCACCTCGCGCGCGAGCTGGTCTCGAAAGGCGGCCACAAGATCCTGCACTACGCGCTCGTCGCCAACTCCGTCGCCGACGCGCGCGAGGCGCTCGAGCCCTGGCTCAAGGACCACGCGGTCGAGTGCGTGATCACGGTCGGCGGCACGGGCGTGAGCTCGCGCGACCTCACCGTGACCGCGCTCGAGACGATGGGCGGGAAGAAGCTCGAGGGGTTCGGCGAGATCTACCGCTCGCTGAGCTTCGCGGAGGTCGGGCCCCTCGCTATCATCAGTCGGGCCGGGCTCTACCTGCTGCAGGGGAAACCCGTCTTCGCCCTCCCCGGGTCGGAGCGCGCCGTACGGACCGCGATCGAGTCGCTGATCGTTCCGGCCGTGATCCACCTGGTCGAAGAGCTGGAACGCTAGCGCCGCGGCATGGCGCGGACCGCGAGCGCCCCCATCGGGGGCGGCCCGCTGTCCAGGATCTGGGGTGCGAGGCCCTGGAGTCCGCAGAAGTCGGACCACGCGGCGTTCGCCTCGATGTGGTGGGCGACCAGGATCCCGACCGGGGAGAGGGATTCCCAGGCGGTCCTCAGCTCCGAGCGGGCGCGGGCCACGTCCGGCCCGTTGTCCGAGAAGAACAGGTCGATCGGTCGCGCGCCCGTCACGAGCTCGCGCAGCCGGTCCTCCGTGTTCCCGAGGGCGAGGGTCCAGCGCGACCGAAGGTGGGGCGGCACCAGCTGGCCGACCCCGTAGTCGTGGACGGCGCGCGAGCGGCCGGCGGTCGGACCGGGACCCAGGGACGTGAGGGTGCCCACGCCGTTCGCCTCGAGAGCGGCCAGGATCCACGCGGTCGAGTACCCGGGTCGCACGCCGGTCTCGAGCACGCGGGTCGGGCGCGCGGATCGCACGAGCAGGTACAGGAGCGCGCCCTGGGGGAGCTCCTGGGTGAACGCGAGCCCCGCGCCGCGCTGGATCAGGACCTCGGTCAGGTCGCTCTCGCGCAGCTCGCGTCGGAACCGCTGGAGCGCCGCTGGGTCCACGCCGGTGAGCGCCACGATGCGGTCGAGCGCGGCCTGGCGCATGAGCAGCATCCGCTGGCGGACGGCCTTGCGCGCCGCCGGCGAGATCAGGGACCTGGGATGGTCCGACCGGGCCACGAGCGCGGGCACGGCGTCCCCCGGGGGGATCGAGAGGCTCGGTCGCACGGAGGAAGCCCCGGGAGCCGGTGGCGCCACGGGCATAGAATCCTCCCTACGGCGCGCCAGGGTAAGAACGTTCGTAGTACGACGGCCGCGGGCGGTCCCCGGACCGCGCGCACCGACGTCGACGCCGCCGAGTAACCCCCCGGCCCGCATACGATTTTATAGACGCCTGCCCTCGAAGGAGCGGGTACGATCCATGGCGGTCACCGAGGTCGGCCAGTCCAGCTTCGACAAGTTCGCTCAGGAGAACAGCGCGGTCGTCGTCGACATTTGGGCGCCGTGGTGCGGTCCGTGCCGGATGGTCTCCCCGATCGTCGATCGCCTCAGCGAGAAGTACAAGGGCAAGGTCGCGTTCGGCAAGATGAACTCCGACGACAACGGCGAGAAGGCCGGCGCGCTCGGCATCATGAGCATCCCGACACTCCTGTTCTACAAGCAGGGCAAGCTCGTCGACCGGATCGTCGGGGCCTACCCCGAAGAGGTCATCGACGAGCACGTCCGTCGGCTCCTCTGACTGTTCCGCCCGGGGTACGGGCGCGTCGGGCCGGGGCCCGGAGCGCGCGGTGCGGGCGCGAGAACTGAGGCGCGCGGATCCGCGCACATCGGGACCCCGGGGGCGGCATGAGCGCGCCGGAACCGGCGATGGACCCGCAGCTCGCCCGGTACTCGTTCCAGCGGAAGCTCGATGAGATCGCCGCGGTGCGCGGCCGAGCGACCGAGCTCGTGTCGCTCTACGTCCCGCCCGGACGACAGATCCCGGACGTGATGTCGTACCTCCGGAACGAGTACGCGCAGAGCTCCAACATCAAGAGCCGCACGACCCGCAAGAACGTGATGTGGGCGATCGAGTCGCTCATGGGCCGCGTCCGACAGTTCCGCGAGGCACCGCCGCACGGCGTGGCGTTCTTCGTCGGGTCCAAGGCGATCGGGGCGGACAAGTCGGAGCCGGTCACGTTCATCGTCGAGCCCCCCGAGACGCTGAACACCTACCTCTACCGGTGCGACTCGACGTTCTTCCTCGATCCCCTCCTCGCGATGGTCCACGAGCCCGACGTCTGGGGGCTCATCGTGATGGACCGCGCGGAGGCGACGCTCGGCCTATTGCGCGGGAAGCGGGTCGAGACCCTTCGGAACAAGCAGTCGCTGGTCCCGAGCAAGCACGGTCGCGGCGGACAGTCCGCCCACCGGTTCGAGCGCCTGATCGAGCACGCGGCCCACGAGTTCTTCGTCAAGGTGGCGGAGATGGCCGGGGAGTTGTTCCTCCCCCGGAAGGACACGATCAAGGGGATCCTGATCGGCGGGCCGGGGGCGACGAAGGAGTACTTCTACAAGGAGGCGTACCTCCACCACGAGCTGCAGCAGAAGGTCGTGCTGCCGCTCTTCGACACCGGCTACACGGACGACTCGGGCCTCAAGGAGCTGGTCGAGAAGGCCACCCACACGCTCCACGGCCTCGAGATCGCGGAGGAGAAGCGGATCATCCAGCGGCTCCTGAACGAGATCCGCAAGGCGGACACGGGCCTCGCCGCGTACGGCGAGGCGGACGTGCAGCGCGCGCTCGAGCTCGGGTCGGTCGAGACGCTGCTGATCTCGGAGGGGCTGCGCCGCCGCCGGGTCACCTTCCGCTGTTCGTCCTGCCAGACGACGTTCGAGCGGACGCTGCCGGACGATCAGATCGACGCGGTCCTCGACGGGCCATGTCCGAACTGCGGGCAGCGGTCCCTGTCGGAGGTCACGTCCGAGGACTACGTGGAAGGGCTCTTCCGCCGCGCGACGGAGTCCGGGGCCTCGGTGCGACTGATCTCGGCGGAGAGCGAGGAGGGCGAGATGCTGTCCAAGGCGTTCCAGGGGATCGCGGCGCTGCTCCGGTATCCACTGCCGCGGGCGGCGCCGACGGCGCCCAAGCCCGCCTGACGCCGGGCCCGGGCGCGCCTTACCAGAGGTGGGCGAGCGGGTCGTCCTCGGGCGGAGGCGGCGGCGGAGGGTTCGTGCCCCCCGCGGACCCGTCCGATGCGCGGCCGGGCACCGTCACGACCGGGGGATAGAGGCCGACGTTCGACCGGCGGGGCGGGGGCATCCGGCGGCGATCGACGACGACGACCATCGTGATCAGCACGGCGGCCACGACGACCCCGCCGACGACGAGGAGGCCGCCGAGGAGATGGTTCCCGCCCGGCCCGGCGGGGCAGGTCGTGCCGCTGACCAGGCACTTCTGAACGCCGTTCGCCTGATCGACCGACATCGGCACGCCCTGCACGGTGGTCGAGTCGACCTGGTCCGCGCCCGAGGCAAGCTCGGTGACGCCGGACCCGCTCGGCACCGCGACGACGTCCGAGGGGTTGATGGCGCTCGAGGCGAACGTCCACTCGCTGCCGCCCACGCCGAAGTGGCCGCCGACGAACGGCCGCGCATAGATCGAGGTCATCGCGGCGGCGGAGGCGCCCGAGGCGTTCGAGAGCGGGGACTCCGAGGAGCCGCCGAACAGATCGACCTCGGTGGGGACGAGGATGAAGCCCTCGCGCACCGTGAACGGCCCAAGGACCGCCAGGGACACGTTCTGGTAGGAGGCGCCGCCGAGCTCGACCGATCCGGACCCGGCCGCGCCCAGGACCGAGACGTTGCCGCTCCCGCTCACCGAACCGGTGATCGGCGACCCGGTGAGGTTGTACGAACCGAGCGGGCCCACGTGGCCGTAGAACCACGACAGGGAGAAGGTCCCCGAGGCCGCGAACGCGCTCGACGCGTTCCAGTGGGCTCCCGCGGCGAGGGAGTCGGGGATCAGGCCCAGCGGGGTCGCGAAGTTGACGGTCGCGGCCGAGCTGACGTTGATCACGAGGAAGTCGCTGCGCGCGGGACCGGTGGCGCGGTCGAGCAGGCTGCCCATGACGGTGGAGTGGGAGTTGTTGAGCGCGACCGCGGCGATCGGGGATCCGTCCTCGTAGACGGTGCCGGCCGTGGTGAAGTTGGCCCACTCGTCGTCGGACTCCCAGGCGCGGTAGAGGATCGAGGAGCTCTCGACCGGGTGCGCGCAGGTCGGCGAGCAGTAGTCGATCGAGAGGGACGCCCCCATCGTGCGGTTGACGTCGAGCTCGAACGACGTGGTCGAAAGGTTGGTCTGGTTCAGCACGACGGAGTACCCGAACGTGGCGCTGCCGCGGTACGCCCAACCGGAGTGCGCGCTCGCGCCGGCGAAGCTCACGTTCCGCACGCCGCCGTACGCCCAGACGGTGTACGGCGAGCCCGGCGTCAGCGACGGCGCTCCCTCGGCCGCCGCGACCGCGGGAACGGCACAAACCATGAAGACCGCCGCCGAGACTGTCACCCAGGCCGCCGCACGTCCGACCCGAACTTTCATCATGGCCCGCCGCTCCCCTTCGCCGGAGAGGAAAGATGAGGCGAGCCCCACTTAAGCCGGAGTGTGGGCCCGTTCGGGCGCGGTTGGACACCGTGCTAAGGTCTCGCAACTCTGGGAGAGACGCTGCGTGCGGGCCCTAACGGACTCGGAGGCGCGGGTGATCGCCGTGATGCTGGCCGCCCGGCCGGATCGCGAGAAGGAGCGCCTTCGTCAGGTCCAGATCCCGCGCTCGACCTACCACGCGGTGCGTCGGCGCGCCTACGAGGAAGGTTGGCTTCGGGACCGGTACATCCCGCATCCCGTGCCGCTCGGTCGACCGTGGATCACCTTCCTGATCGCCCGTCCGTTCGCGGACCGATTCCCCGAGTTCGTCCAGGAGGTCGGGAACGACCCGGGGAACGTCGTGCTCTGGGCGGGGACCCAGATCGCCCTCGCCGTCTTCTTCCATGCGAAGCCGACGGACGGGACCAAGGTCAGCGACCGGCTCGATCGTTTGAAGCTGAGCGCCGCTCCGCAGCCGCTCTCGGTGTCCGCGGACGGGCCGAGCGTCCCCGTCTACTTCGATTTCGAGGGTCTGTGGTGCCATCTCGCCGACGCCGGCGGCACCCTCGAGTACCCCCACGGACTCGGCGGGGAGGTCGAGGGGTCGGACGGCGAGCCGGTCGCGCCGTTGTCGCGCCATCAGGAGTGGGCCGTCGGGGAGCTCGTGCGGCGGCCGTTCACCGCGGAGGCCCAGGGAAAGGGCGGGCATCTCGTCGGGCCGTTCGGCCTGCCGTTCTCCCAGCGCAAGATGCTCATGCGCGGATGGGTCACCCACCGCACCCTGCTCGAGCCGGGCCGACTCCCGGCCTACCAGGGACGGAGCCCGAGCCAGATCGTCTTCGTCTCGGGCACGCCGGTCCCAGGCGCCCGACCCGAGGTGCTGTTCCAGACCCTCACGCGCGAGTGCCAGGTGTTCCCGTTCCTGCTCGTCACGGGGGCGGACCGATGGCTGCTGGGCGCGCTGGGGGGAGACGCCCCGACGCCCGACTCGGCTGCGACGCGGCGACCCGTGCTCCCCACGCTGCGCCAGTCGCTCGAGGGGATCGAGATCCTCCAGGAGGCGGCGGCCAACTTCACGACACCGGTCGATCATCGCTACGACCGGTTGCTGCCGGCGCCCGCTCCGAGCGCGACCAAGCCGTGAGGCGCTCCGAGGTCAGCGGGGGTCCGTCGGGCCATCGGACCGAGGTCCTCGGGCGGACCTGCGGGACACCCTCGCGCAACCCGCGCTCCGGAGCCGGATGTGGAACCGCCGACCCGCTCTCCTCGCGGCGAGGGGGCACTCAGCCGGGCG
>DATJRX010000054.1:0-3070 GCA_035504395.1 Thermoplasmata archaeon
CACGGAGTTCCGGGAGGGGCTCGACTACATCCGGGGGCAGCGCTGGATCCTCGAGCTGATCTCGATCGGGATCGTGGTCAACTTCTGCGGCAACGCGGTGTTCACGCTCTGGGCCCCGTACGCCGCGCGCGTCCTCCACGGTGGCGCCGCGACGTACGGGCTGCTCGGGGCCGCGATCGCGTTCGGGTCGATCCTGGGCGCGCTCCTCGTGGGGAAGCTCGACTTCCGCTCCCGGCTGGGGACCGTCCTCCTGCTCGGGGACGTGGCCGTCGGCGCGCTGATCGTGCTCCTCGGCCTGACCCGGTCGATCCCGCTCGCGCTCGGGGAGTCGGCGGCGTTCGGGGTCATGCTGTCGGTGATCAACGTGCCGCTGTTCGCGGCGTTCCAGGCGCGGGTGCCCGCGCGCCTGATGGGGCGGGCCACCGCGGTGCTGATGGGTTTCATCCTGGCGGCCGCCCCGTTCGGGGCGTTCTTCGCGGGCCTCATGGCCGAGCGGACGTCGATCCCGCTCGTCTACGAGGTCCTCGGCCTGATCGTGGTCGCGATGGCCGGCGTGGGGGCCGCGTTCCTCGGCGAGATCCGCCGGCTGACGTACTGACCCGGGCTACCCGAGCTCGCGGAGGCGGCGGACCATCTTCACGACCGCGCGGACGGCGACCCCCGCGTTCTCGATCCGGTCCTGCGCCTGCAGGCGGGTCTCGCCGGGGCCCGAGATCCCGAGGCCGAGCGGCTTCCCGAACTCGACCGACAGATCGGTCAGCTTGCGCGCCGCCTGGTTCATCACGACCTCGTCGTGGCCGGTCTCGCCCTCGATCACCGCGCCGAGCGCGACGACCGCATCGACGTCACCCCGGCCGAACAGCACCTTCACCGCGAGCGGCATGTCGTAGACCCCCGGGGTCCGCACCACCGGACCGAGCGCGGCCCCGAGGAAGTCGATCTCCTCCTTGGCCCGCTCGAGCATGAGCAGCGTCACGTCGAAGTTGTACTCGCTCGCCACGATCGCGACCCGGATCCCCTTCCCTTCGCTGGTTGCCTTCGGCATCGTTGGTTGCTCCCGAATGGATCGTCAGCGGACCGGTCGCGCCGGCCCCGCGTCGGCGAACCCCTGCCGGAGCCCGCCGCCCGACCGGCGGGCGAGGTCGCGGGGCCGGAACAGGAGCGCGTACCCGTTCAACGCGTGCTCCTCGGCGCGCCGCCGCGCGAGCGCGTCGAGCTCCTTCGCGTCGCGCGCCTCGCGCTCGTGGACGAAGCACTCGACGATCGGCTTGCCCTCGAGCACGCCGGCCATCATGAGGCCGAGCGAGGCGACCTCCGCGCTCGACCGGTCGAGCTCGGCCGGGCCCGGCATGCCGAGCGCGAGGCAGAGGTCGACCCCGTCCAGCTCGAACAGCTGGCGGCAGGCGACCGGCAGGTCCTTGATCCCGGGGACGGTGCGCCGGACGATCCGGAAGCCCGTGCCGGCGCCCTGCAGGGCGCGGATCGCGCTCGGGGCCATGTCGACGCGGGCGAAGGTGGTGTCGGCGATCCCGATCCGCTTCACGGCGCGGCCTCCTTCGACCGGGACGCGACCTCGAGGATCCGCTCGACCAGGCGGCGCGTCGCGAGCTCGTCGTGCGGGTCCTTGCCGATCCGCACGACCCGGACCGGCACGCCCCGCCGCCCGCACTCCCCCTCGACCTCGGCCTCGTTCCAGACCTGGTCGTAGCCGAGGGCGATGAGGTCCGGTCGCTCGCGGACGACCGTCTCGTAGATGTCCGTGGTCGAGCCGAGGACGGCCCGGTCGACGGGCTTCAGGGCCTCGACCATCTCGCGCCGGATGTGCTCGGGGACGTACGGCTCGTGCTTCAGGCGGCGGGCGGTCCGGTCCCGCGCGACCACGACCACGAGCTCGTCGCCGAGCTTCTTCGCCTCGGTGAGGAAGTAGACGTGGCCCGGGTGGAGGAGGTCGAAGACCCCCGTGGCCATCACGCGGACGACCATTCCTTCCACGCCTCGAGGATCTCGGCCCCTTCCAGGAACGGGAATCCGTGCGCGTCGGCGTACCGCCGGGCGGCCGCGAGGTCCCGAGCGCCCCCCGAGTCCCCGAGCATCTCGCAGACGGTGACGGACTCCGAGAGTCCCGCCATCCGGGCGAGCGAGATGACGAGGTCCGTATGACCCTTCCGCTCCTCGAGGAGACCCGGCGCGGCGTAGATCATCTGGACGTGGCCGGGCGCGGCGATCGATCCCGTGAACCGGTCCCGAAGCTCCGCGTCGGAGAGCCGGGGGGCGTCGCGGGCGGTCTCGCCGACGGTGCGGATCGTGAGCGCCCGCTCGTTGTCGGTCACGCCGGTGTAGTTCGCGCGATGGTTGATCGTGATGCCGAAGGCGCTGCGCCGGTCGTAGCGCGGGCGCTCGAGGAGGAGAGCGGCGGTCGGGTAGCGCGGGCGGCCGGCCTCGAGCAGGTCCGCGAGGAACGGGAGCTCGAGCCGGCGCCGAAGCTCGTCCGAGATCGCGGTGCAGATGAGGCCCCCCGCGTCGCGGCGCTGGAGGTGGACGAGCTCGGGCGTCATCCGCTCGCTCAGGACGACCAGGTCGGTCTCGCGCTCGCGGTCGGGCGCGTCGAAGATCAGCACCGGCTCGCCGTCGGCGAGGGCGCGCGCCGCCGGTCGCAACGCCGCGGGCACCGCCCGGACGACGGGAGCCGCCATCACGATGGGACCGAGCCGGCCCCAGCTAATAACTCAGTGGTAACTACTCAAAAATGGGTTGATGGCCGATGGGAAAGGAGAGGACGCGAAGCAAGGTCAGCGGGTTCGATCTCGACCGAACGCGGCCCCGAAAGGCCGGCGTTCTAGGAGGTGATCCATCTGCAGGTTCCCCTACAGATACCTTGTTACGACTTAGTCCCCCTTGCTGAACCGAAGTTCGAGCGACCCCAATGAGTCACCCTCACTCCGACCCAACTCGGATGACTTGACGGGCGGTGTGTGCAAAGAGCAGGGGCACATTCACCGCGGGATGTTGACCCGCGATTACTACGGAATCCATTTTCACGAGGGCGAGTTACAGCCCTCGATCCAGACTA
>DATJRX010000055.1:0-19171 GCA_035504395.1 Thermoplasmata archaeon
ACAGGGTGAGGTCCGACGCGGTGCCCTTCTTGCCGAGCTCCTTCGCGACGGAGCCGCCGCCCACGACGGCGACGGTCACCCCCGTCGTCATGGGGCCGCCGCCCGGGGCGACTTCGGGCGCGCGACCTTGAGGGTCAGCTCTCCGTCCTTCGCGTCGACCGTCACCTCGCTGCCGTCCGGGACCTCGCCCGCGAGGAGCCGGACCGTCAACGGGTCGACGACAAGCCGCTGGATCGTTCGCTTGAGCGGCCGGGCGCCGAACTGGGGATCGAATCCCTCCTCGGCGAGCCGGGCCTTCGCGGCGTCGGTCGCCCGGAGGGAGATGCGTCGGTCCGCGAGCCGGACCGCGACCTGCTCGATCTGGAGGTCGACGATGCGGGCGATCTCCTTCTCAGTGAGCGCATGGAAGATCACGATCTCGTCGAGCCGGTTGAGGAACTCGGGTCGGAAGTGGGACCGGAGCGCGGGCTCGATGCGGCGCCGACGCTCGTCGTCGCTCCCGGCATCCGCGAGGAGCTCCGACCCAAGGTTGCTGGTCATGATGAGCAGCGTGTTGCGGAAGTCGACCGTCCGCCCCTGCCCGTCCGTCAGCCGGCCGTCGTCCATCACCTGGAGCAGGACGTTGACGACGTCCGGGTGCGCCTTCTCGATCTCGTCGAACAGCACGACGGTGTACGGGTGCGTGCGGACCCGCTCGGTCAGCTGGCCGCCTTCCTCGTACCCCACGTAGCCCGGGGGGGCCCCGATGAGCCGGGCGACCGTGTGCTTCTCCATGTACTCGGACATGTCGATCCGAACGAGCGCCCGGTCGGAGTGGAACAGGAAGGCGGCCAGCGCCTTCGCCAGCTCGGTCTTGCCGACGCCGGTCGGCCCCACGAACAGGAACGACCCCATCGGCCGGTTCGGGTCGGCGAGGCCCGAGCGCGACCGCAGGACCGCCCGCGCGACCGCCTCGACCGCCTCGTCCTGTCCGATGACCCTTCGCCGGAGCTCGTCGCCGAGGTGGAGGAGGCGCTGCGTCTCGCCCTGCAGCAGCCGTGCGAGGGGGACGCCGCTCCACTTCGACACGACCTGGGCCACGTCCTCTTCGGTCACCTCCTCGCGGAGGAGCGACGCGTCCTGCCGGCCCTCGACGGCCTTCGAGAGCTTCTCGATCTTCTTCTGGATCTCAGGGACGGTCCCGAATCGCAGGCGGGCCGCGGCCTCCAGGTCGCCGGCCCGTTCCGCCGCGGACTCCTGCGCCTTCGCGTCCTCCAGCTCCGCCCTCAGCTTGCGGAGGCGCTCGACCTCCTCGCGCTCCTTTTTCCAGCGCGCCTGCAGCGCCCCCTCGCGCTCCTTGAGGTTCGCGAGCTCCTTGTCGAGGGCGCCCAGGCGCTCCCGGGTCGCCGCGGCCCGCTCCCGCTGCAGCGCCGCCCGCTCGATCTCGAGTTGTCGGATCCGCCGGGTCAGCTGGTCGAGCTCGGTCGGCCGGGAGTCGAGCGTCAAGCGGACCATCGAGGCCGCCTCGTCGATCGCGTCGATCGCCTTGTCCGGCAGGTGGCGGTCCGGGATGTAGCGCGCGCTGAGCGTCGCGGCCGCGACCAGCGCGGCATCGAGGATCTTCACCCCGTGGTGCGCCTCGTAGCGCTCCTTGAGCCCCCGGAGGATCGAGATCGTGTCCTCGACGTTCGGCTCGGAGATCGGGACCGGCTGGAAGCGGCGCTCGAGGGCGGCGTCCTTCTCGATGTACTTCCGATACTCGGCGGTCGTCGTGGCCCCGATGCAGTGGAGGGTCCCCCGGGCGAGCGCGGGCTTGAGGAGGTTCGAGGCGTCCAGGGCGCCTCCCTCGGTGGCACCGGCGTGGACCAGCGTATGGAGCTCGTCGATGAACAGGATCACCTGGCCCTCGGACCGCTCGACCTCCTGGAGCACGGCCTTGATGCGCTCCTCGAACTCGCCCCGGAACTTCGCGCCCGCGAGCAGGGCGCCCAGGTCGAGCGCGACCAGCCGCTTCTCACGAAGGGTATCGGGCACGTCCTTGTCCGCGATGCGGAGCGCGAGGCCCTCGACGACCGCGGTCTTCCCGACCCCCGGTTCCCCGATGAGGACCGGATTGTTCTTGGTGCGCCGGGACAGGATCTGGATGACGCGCCGGATCTCCTCGTCCCGTCCGATCACGGGATCGAGCTTGCGCTCGCGCGCGAGCGCCGTCAGGTCCTTTCCGTACTTCTCGAGGGCCCGATACTGAGCCTCCTCGCCCCGGCTCGACACCGGCTGGTCCGGGGCGCGGACGTTGTGGAGCGCCGCCTCGACCGAGGCGCGACGGATCCCGAACTCTTCCAGGATCGTGCGCACGGGGCCGGACACAGAGCAGAGGCCGAGGAACAGCTCGTCCGCGGTCGTGTACCGGTCCTTGCGCTTGGCGGCCTCCGCCTCGGCGGCCTCGATCACCTGGGAGAGGCCGCGCGAGAGGTACTGGTCGGACGGCGCGACGTGGTCCGCGGTCGGCAGCTCTCCGAGTCGGCGCGTCAGGCGCTGCTCGATCGCCTCGATCGGGACGTGCATCGCCTCGAGCAGGCTCGGGACCGGGCCCTGCCGGTCGCTAAGCAGGGCGGCGAGCAGGTGCTCGGGCTCGACGGCGGCGTGCCGCAGCTCCTGGGCGCGCTGGAACGCCTGCTCGAGCGCGGAGCGGCCGGCGTCGGTGAGACGCTCGAGACGCATCGGGCCGGCACCGGCCCGAGTCGATTTAAGGGCACCACCGGTGAACTCGGGTCGTGGCGGATCTCTCGGTGCAGGTCGGCCCGCTCCTCCTGCGCAACCCGTTCCTGCTCGCCTCGGGCATCTGGGGAGAGAGCGGGCGGTCGCTCGCGGGCGCCTGGGCCGCCGGCGCGGGCGGCGTGATCACGAAGTCGATCGGCTCGGCCCCTCGGGCGGGGTATCCGAATCCGACGATCGAGGAGTACGACTCCTGGGGCCTCCTCAACGCGATGGGCCTTCCGAACCCGGGGATCGACGAGTACCCCCGCGAGATCCACGAGGCGCGGAGCGCCGGGGCGACCGTGATCGGGTCGATCTTCGGCGGGAGCGCCGAGGAGTTCGCCCGGCTCGCCGGACGGATGGCGGCGACCGGAGTGGTCGCGCTCGAGCTGAACTTGAGCTGCCCCCATGCCGAGGGGTTCGGCACCGAGGTCGGGAGCACGCCGGCCGACGTCGAGGAGATCGTGCGCGCCGTCCGGCGCGAGGTGGCGATCCCCGTCATCGCCAAGATCACCCCCAACGCAGCCGACCCGGCCGGACTCGCCGCCGCGGCCGAGAAGGCCGGCGCGGCCGCGATCAGCGCGATCAACACCGTTCGTGCCCTCGCGATCGACGTCACGCTCCGCCGACCGGTGCTCGCGCACGGGCTGGGCGGCCTGAGCGGCCCCGCGATCAAGCCGGTCGGACTGGCCTGCGTCTGGCAGATCTACGAGCGGGTCTCGATCCCGGTCCTCGGCGTCGGCGGGATCGAGACGGCCGACGATGCGCTCGAGTACGTCATGGCAGGGGCCCGGGCCGTCGAAGTCGGGACCGCGGTCACGCGCGGCGGGATCGGGGTGTTCGCCCGTCTCGCCGCGGGACTCTCGGACCGGCTCGACGCGCTCGGCATCCGCCGGCTCGAGGACGCGGTCGGCATCGCGCACCCGTCCGGTTCCTGACGGCCCGGGCGGTCCGGGCCCTGGCCGCACGGCCCCGGTCCGAGGCGCTATATCGCTCGTCCCGTAGGTCGGTCGTGCGTCGGATCGTCGAGGTCACCGAGCGGGTCCTCGAGACGCCGTCCACGGTCACGCTGCGGTTCCCGTACGACCCGCCGGCCGACCCCGGACAGTTCGTGATGGTCTGGGTGCCGGGGGACGACGAGCTCCCGATGTCCCTGGCCTACACGGACCCGAGGTCGAAGGGGATCACCGTCAAGGCGATGGGGGATACCAGCCGCCGCATCCAGTCGATCGCCGCGGGCGCCCGGCTGGGGATCCGGGGACCGTACGGCAACCGGTTCGACCTCTCGCCCCGGCGCGTGCTCATCGTGGGCGGAGGATCGGGCGCCGCCGTGCTCGCCCCCGCAGCGGAGCGCGCGATCCAAGGCGGGAGCACGGTCACCGTGGCGCTCGGCGCGACCACCGCGGCCGAGCTCCTGTTCCGCGGGCGCTTCGAGCGGATGGGCGCGCGGGTCGAGGTCGCGACCGACGACGGATCCGAGGGGACGCACGGCTTCGTCACGGCCCTGGTCGAGGGGATGCTGGCCCGCGAACGGTTCGATGCGATCTGGACGTGTGGCCCCGAGGTGATGATGCAGAAGGTCGCGCGCGCCGCCGCGCCGCTCGGGGTGCCGGTCTACTGCTCCGTGGAGCGGCACATGAAGTGCGCGCTCGGGATGTGCGACGCCTGCGCCCTCGGTCCCTACCACGTGTGCGTGGACGGGCCGGTCTTCCCCGCGGAGCGATTGCTGCCCCTAGAGGAGTTCGGCCGGTCCCACAGGGATCCGTCGGGCAGGCGCGTCCCGTTCGGGTCGCGCTGAGGTTCCGGGCAGGGTCCGGCGCTCGCCGGACGCGGCGCACGGGGCGTGGTTCCCACAGACTTTATGGCAACGGTCCACTACGACCCCGCGAGGTTCTCCGGTGAAGGTCATTGCGGTCAGCGGCGGCGTGATCTCGGGCCTCGGGAAGGGCATCACGACGTCCTCCCTCGGCCGCCTCCTCAAGGCCCGCGGGATCCCCGTCACGATCGTCAAGATCGACCCGTACCTGAACGTCGATGCCGGCACGATGAACCCGTACCAGCACGGCGAGGTGTTCGTGCTGGACGACGGGACCGAGGCCGACTTGGACCTCGGAAACTACGAGCGGTTCCTCGGGCAGAGCCTCGTCGGGACGCACAACCTCACGACCGGGAAGATCTACCGCTCGGTCATCGAGAAGGAGCGGCGCGGCGACTATCTCGGCAACACCGTCCAGATCATCCCGCACGTCACGGGCGAGATCAAGCGCGCGATCCGCGAGGTCGGCCAGGCGGCGGGCGCGGAGGTCGTGCTCGTCGAGGTGGGCGGGACCGTCGGCGACATCGAGTCGATGCCGTTCCTCGAGGCGCTCCGGGAGCTCTCCTATGAGCTCGGCGAGGGGCATATGGCGTTCGTGCACACCACCCTCGTGCCGGTCGTGGGGCCGGTCGGCGAGGCGAAGACGAAGCCGACCCAGCACTCGGTCCGGGAGCTCCGTGCCATCGGGATCCGACCGAACCTGATCATCGCCCGGGGTCCGGCGCCGCTGGCCCCTGAGATCAAGGCGAAGATCTCGCTGTTCTGCGACGTGCCGCCCGAGGCAGTGATCTCGGTCCCCGACCAGTCGGTGATCTACGAGGTTCCGCTCGTGCTCGAGGCCCAGGGGGTCGGCGCCCTCCTGACGCGCCTCCTCGGGCTCCCCGAGCGCCCGCCGGACTACGCGGCGTGGAAGGACTTCCTGGCCACGTATCGCCGCAACGACGGCGCGGTCGAGATTGCGATCGTCGGGAAGTACACCGAGCTGCGCGACGCGTACCTCTCGCACACGGAGGCCTTCCACCATGTCCAGGGCCACCTGGGAAAGGAGGTCCGGCTCCAGTGGTACGACTCCGAGGACATCCCGCGGAATCCGACGCTGCTCGGGAGGCTCGAGCGCTCCGACGGGATCCTCGTGCCCGGCGGGTTCGGCGCGCGGGGCATCGAGGGCAAGATCCGCGCGATCGAGATCGCCCGGACCCGGGGGATCCCGTACCTGGGCATCTGCTACGGCTTCCAGATGGCCGCGGTCGAGTTCGCCCGGAACGTGTTGCATCTCGCCCAGGCGAGCTCGACCGAGATCGACGGCGCGACCCCCGACCCCGTGGTCTGCCTGCTCGAGCAGCAGAAGGGGCTGAGCGACCTCGGCGGCACGATGCGCCTCGGCGCGCAGCGGGTGGTCCTCACTCCCGAGTCCCTGGTCGCGGGCATCTACGGCCGCACCGAGATCTGGGAGCGTCACCGCCATCGCTACGAGATCAACCCCGCCTACTTCGACCGCTTCCGTGACGCCGGCCTCGCGATCTCGGGCATGAGCGTCGACGGCCGGGTCGAGGTGTTCGAGCTCGCCGGCCACCCGTTCTTCCTCGGCGTTCAGTACCACCCCGAGTTCCTCTCCCGGCCGGAGGCGCCGCATCCGTTGTTCCTCGGCCTCGTACGGGCCGCGATCGCGCGCCAGGAGGTCGCCCGCTCTGTCGCTCCTTCGCCGGCTCTCGCGTGAGCTGCGCGACTTGGACGGGGCGACCGTCCGGATCGCGGGCCACCTCGAGGAGTACCGGGCCCTCGGCGGGGTCGCCTTCGCGCTCGTGCGCGACGTCGCGGGCACGAGCCAGGTCACGCTGAAGAAGGGGGCGGCCGACCCGGCCCTGTTCGCCCTGTTGTCCGAGCTGCCGCGGGAGTCCGTGGTCGAGGTCGAGGGGACGGTCGCGCGCTCCGAACGGGCCCACCGCGGGGTCGAGCTGTTCCCGAGCGCGGTCCGGGTCCTGTCCCGCGCCGAGGCGCCGCTCCCGCTCGGCGTGGTCGACAAGGTCGGCGCCGACCTCGACACGCGGTTCAACCACCGCGTGATCGACCTCCGGAAGCCGTCGGTCCGCGCGATCTTCGAGCTGCGGGCCGCGGTCCTCGAGGGGTTCCGGCGCGCGTTCACCGAGCGCGGGTTCCTCGAGATCGAGACGCCGAAGCTCCTCCGCCAGGGAGCGGAGGGAGGCGCCACGCTGTTCCGGGTCGACTACTTCGACCGTCCGGCCTTCCTCGCGCAGAGCCCGCAGCTGTACAAGCAGATGCTGATGAGCTCGGGATTCGACCGGGTCTTCGAGATCGCGCCCGCGTTCCGGGCGGAGCCGTCCGACACCGTGCGCCACATCACCGAGTTCACGAGCCTCGACGCGGAGGTCTCGTTTCCCGACGGGGCCGAGGGGCTACGGGCTCTGCTCGAGTCGGTCGTCGCGGAGACGCTCCGCTACGCCCGCGAGCGCATCGGAGCTCGGGGGAACCCGCTCGCCGACCAGCTTCCCGAGGCGACCCCGCCGTTCCCGCGGATCCCGTTCTCCCAGTGCGAGGAGTGGCTCGGACGCCCGGGAGCCGAGCAGGACCTCGGGACCGAGGACGAGAAGATCATCGGGGCGAAGGTGATGCAGGACCTCGGCACGCCGTTCTACTTCCTCACCGACTTCCCCACGGCGGTCAAGGCGCAGACGTTCTACGCCCAGCGCCAGGACGAGCACCCGGAGCGGACGTTCTATTTCGACCTCGACTTCCGCGGCCTCGAGATCGCGAGCGGCGGCCTCCGGGAGCACCGGTACGACCATCTGCTGCGCAACCTCGAGGGCGCCGGCCTCGATCCCGCCGGCTTCGAGGGGTATCTCGAGGCGTTCCGGTACGGGATGCCGCCGCACGGCGGCTGGGGATTCGGCATCGACCGCTTCGTCTGGGCGCTCGCGGGGGTTCCCAATATACGGGAGGTCCGCCTGTTCCCTCGCGACCGGTATCGCCTTGACCCGTAGAGGAGAGCGCACGCATGGCCGCCGTCAAGAGGACCCTTCCCGCGCCCCCCGAGCTCCAGAGCCGGTGGGCGGCGGTCCTCGAGGAGGCCGGCCATCGTCCGCAGGTCCTCGCGCTCTCGGACCGCTTCCCTGAGGAGCGGTCGCTCGTCGTCCCGTTCTCCGAGATCGACAGCGCGGACACGTCGCTCGCGGACATCCTCCTCGAGCGCCCGGAGGAGGTCGTCGCCGCCGGTCAGCGCGCGCTCGGCGAGCTCCTGCCGGTGGCGGGTCCCGAGGCCGAAGGGCTGCGCCTCCGCGTCACGGGCCTTCCGCCCACGGCCCACCGCTCGATCCGGGAGATCCGCGAGACCGACCTCAACCACCTGATCGCGCTCGACGGCATCGTCCGGCGCGTCACCGAGGTCCGGCCGCAGATCCGGGACGCGGTCTTCCAGTGCGTCTCCTGCCGGACGGAGTTCCACGAGCCGCAGGACGAAGCGTCGATGACGTTCCGCGAGCCGCTCGAGTGCCCGGAGTCCCAGGGCGGGTGCGGGAAGCCGCAGGGCCGCACCCGCTTCCGGCTGCTGCCCGAGCGGTCGAGCTATGTCGACGCGCAGCGCATCGAGATCCAGGAGAATCCCGAGCTCCTTCGCCACGGCGCGCACCCGCAGGGCCTCAGCGTCCTCCTCACCGAGGACCTCACCGGCGAGGTGCTCCCCGGGAACCGCGTGGTGCTCAACGGGGTCCTCAAGAGCTTCCAGCGGGCGACCGGCGCCGGCCGCGGCGGGGTCATCCGCAGCACGACGTTCGACCTGCTTGTCCTCGGGAACTCGGTCGAGTTCAAGCAGCAAGAGTACGACGAGATCGAGATCACGCCCGAGGAGGAGCAGCTGTTCCTGCGGTTCCGCGGCGACCCGACGGTCGTCGACAAGATCGTGATGTCGCTCGCGCCGTCGATCCGCGGCATGGAGGAGGAGAAGGAGGCGGTCGCCCTCCAGCTGTTCGGAGGCATCGAGAAGAACCATCCGGACGGCGTCCGGGTCCGCGGCGACATCCACGTCCTCTTCGTCGGGGATCCCGGCGTCGCGAAGACGCAGCTGCTCCGCTACGTCGCGTCGGTCGCCCCGCGCGGGATCTACACGAGCGGGAAGGGCGCGACCGCCGCCGGCCTCACCGCGGCGGCGGTGAAGGACGACTTCGCCGGCGGCCGGTGGGTGCTCGAGGCGGGGATGCTCGTCCTCGCGGACGGCGGGATGGCCGTGATCGACGAGCTCGACAAGATGAGCCCCGAGGACCGGTCGGCGATGCACGAGACGCTCGAGCAGGGGACGGTCAGCGTGGCGAAGGCCGGGATCACGTCGACGCTCAACGCGCGATGCCCGGTGCTCGCGGCCGCCAACCCCAAGTGGGGCCGATTCACCAACGACCGCACGATCTCCGAGCAGATCGACCTCCCGCCGACCCTTCTTTCGCGCTTTGACGTGATCTTCTCGATCAAGGACCTGCCGAACCAGGAGCGCGACCGGCGGCTCGCCAACGGGATCCTCACCTCCCATCGCGAGGGGGAGTCCCGCGTCTACGCGCCGGCCGACTCGGTCGGCACCGCCGACGCCCCGTTCCCGCCCGAGCTCCTGAAGAAGTACATCGCCTACGCGAAGCGCACCGTCCGGCCCGTCCTCAGCGAGGTCGCCCTCCAGGTGCTCTCGGACTACTACGTCCGCGTCCGGGCGCAGGGGGAGGAGCCGAACGCCCCGGTCCCGATCACCGCCCGGCAGCTCGAGGCGCTCGTGCGGCTCAGCGAGGCCGCGGCCAAGGCGCGCCTTTCCCCGGACGTCGACGAGGAGGACGCGCGGCGCGCCGTCGGGATCATGGAGAACTTCCTCCGCCGGGTCGCGATGACCGAGGGCGGCAAGCTCGACGTCGACCTCGTGCAATCGGGGGTGAGCCACAGCCAGCGCGAGCGGCAGGAGATCGTCCTGCGGGTGATGCGCGAGCTGCAGGAGGGACCGGACCACTCGTTCACGCTCGAGGCGTTCCTCGAGGCGTGCGACAAGGCCGGGGTGCCGCCCGCCAAGGCGGAGGCCCATCTCCAGACCCTGCGCAACCAAGGCGAGGTCATCGAGCCCCGACCGAACCGCTGGCAGCTCGTCCGCTTCTAGCGCGGCCGGCGGGCGTGGCCGATTTATCCTCTCCGGTACCTCGTATCGCCGTACGATGTCCGAGGACGCCGGGATCGTCATGCGGGTCCACCGCGTGCGTCAGGAGTTCGTGGTCGCGGCGTGCGACGCGGAGCTGCTCGGCCAGGACCTTCCGGTCGGCGACGCGGGCCGGACCGTCAAGGTCTCGGGCCAGTTCTACGGCGAGCGCGTCGTCTCCCGGGAGGAGGTCCTCTGGGCCCTGGAACGAGCGACGATCGCGAACCTCCTCGGGGCGCGCACCCTCCGGCTGGCGGAGGAGGGCGGGTTCGTGCGCCCGGGCGGGGCGGGGACCCTCGGCGGCGTACCGCACGCCGAGATCTTCGCGATCTCCCACTAGCGAGGCCGTCCGATGTCCGAGGAGTTCTGCGTGGTCTGCGGCGCGACCGGGCGCGCGCTGACGGACGGCGTCTGCGCCGAGTGCGCCGCGGACCGGACCGAGCTCGTCACCGCCCCCGAGCGGGCGGTCGTCGTCCTGTGCCCGCACTGCGGCGCCCGGAAGTCGGGGGCGTCCTGGGCGCGCGCCGGCGCGAGCCCGCTCCTGACGGCCGAGGACCTGGTCCCGCTCGTCGGGGTCCACCCCGAGGTCGCGGTCCGGGAGATCCGGTGGGAGGAGACCTCCGCCACCGGGACCGTCCGGGAGCTCGCCGGCCTCGCGCGCGTGCGCTTCCGCGGCATCGAGCGGGAGGTGCCGATCCGGCTCTCGGTGAAGACCGAGCACCAGTCGTGCCCCGACTGCAGCCGACGCAGCGGTCGGTTCTACACCGCGGTGATCCAGCTGAGGGGCGGTTCGGAGCGGCTCAGTGAGAAGCCGAAGGCGCTTCGGGCCCGGTTGGAAGGGATCTGGGCCGAGGTCCTCGCCGAGGCGCGACCCGACTGGAGGAAGGCCGTGTCGTGGCTCGACGACCTCCCCGAGGGGTGGGATGTCTTCTTCACCAACACGCTGGCCGCCCGGTCGATCGCCCGCGTCGCGAAGCAGAAGTTCGGGGCCTCCCTCAAGGAGTCCGCGACGCTGTTCGGCCGGAAGAACGGGCAGGACGTCTACCGGGTGACGTTCTGCCTGCGATTCCCCCGGTCGAACGCGCCGCCGGCCCCGCGAACCGCACCGGCGGCCGACGTGGAACCATAGCCTTAAGAAGCGACCCCTCCTCGATGCCCTCGAGAGAGGCGCACGCCACATGTCGAAGAGCGGGATTCTCCGTCGCCATCACGGGTCCGACACGCTGGAAGAGGGATCGTTCCTCGATCTCGGAACGATGCAGTTCGAGGACGAGGCCGGCGCGCTCGCGGGGAACCGCGGCGCGGTCCGCATGGCCGAGATCCTCCGCTTTGAGGACCTCCACGAGGTGACGAAGCTCGCCTACGCCGGGGACATCGTGATTCTGGATTATACGTCGATCGCGAACGACCAGATCGCGGTGAAGCGCATGAGCATCGACCTCAAGAACGTCGCGAAGGATACGGGCGGCGATGTCGCCGGTATCGCAAAGAACCTGCTCGCGATCACGCCCGCCGGAATCCGCATCGACCGCCAGAAGATCCGACCGTCCTTCTAGGCCCCGGAGCGGGCCGTGAAGGCCTCGCTCGACCGTCGCGAAGCGACGGCCGTCGTCTCCGATGTGCTGATCACCGCGGTCCTCGAGCGCGGGGAGAAGGAGACCACCTTCCCGACCGGGCTCGCCAAGGACGACGCGATCGTCAAGGGCCTGCTGAAGGCGGCCTGGGACCGCAAGGAGGTCCGCGGGAAGCGCAGGGAGATCACGGTCCTGCACCGGCCCGATGGGAAAGGGCGCATCGTGGTGGTGGGGCTCGGCCCGCGCGCGAAGTTCGGCGCGGAGTCGGTCCGACGGGCCTCGGCCGAGGCGATCCGGTCCGTGAAGGGCAAGGGCGCCCGCACGGTGACGTTCCGTCTGCCGGCGTTCGCCCCGGAGGGACTGGCTGGTGACCTGGCGGCCCGTGCCGTCGTCGACGGCGCCTACCTCGGCAGCTACGAGTTCCTGAAGTACAAGTCGACGACCGAGGGTTCCGTCGAGGACGTCACGATCGCGCTCGGGGAGGAGCTCGTCCGCGAGGAGACCGAGGTCCGCCGGGCGGTCGAGGAGCAGATCCTCATCGCCGAGACGGTCCGCTGGACCCGGGACATCGCGAACCTGCCCGCCGACACCGCCTCGCCCGACCGCCTGGCCGAAGAGGCGCGGGCGCTCGCGAAGGACGTCGGCCTCAAGGTCTCGGTGTTCGACGAGGCGAAGCTCGCCGAGATGGGGTGCGGTGGGATCCTCGCCGTCGGCGGCGGGTCCGACGCGCATCCGCCGCGGATGATCGTCCTCGAGTACGGCGGCGGCGCCCGCCGCGGCAAGACCGTCGCGGTGGTCGGCAAGGGGATCACCTTCGATTCGGGGGGGATCTCGATCAAACCGTCGCTCCACATGGGCGACATGAAGTTCGACAAGTCCGGCGCGGTCGCGGTCCTCGGCATCCTGCGCGCGGCGGCCCTGCTCAAGGTACCGCCCCGCGTGATCGGGGTCCTCGCGTGCGCGGAGAACGTGCCGAGCGGCACGTCGTACCGCCCCGGGGATGTCGTCCGGACCTTCAACGGCAAGACGATCGAGATCACGAACACCGATGCCGAGGGACGCGTCGTCCTGTCCGACGCGCTCGCGTACGTGGTGGCCCAGTACCGACCGGACGAGATCATCGACCTCGCGACCCTGACGGGCGCGGAGACCGTCGCCCTCGGGGACGACACCGCCGGGCTCGTCTCGACCGACGACAAGCTCGCGAACGGTCTCCTCGCCGCCTCGGCCGCGACCGGCGAACCGATCTGGCGGATGCCGCTGACCGACTACCACCGCGAGCTCGTGAAGAGCGAGGTCGGCGACGTGCGCAACTCGATCGAGATCCCCCTCGCGGGGATGCTGACCGCGTCGGCGTTCCTCGAGAACTTCGTCGGGAACACCGCCTGGGCCCACCTCGACATCGCCGGACCGGCCTATACCACGATCTCGACGCGGAAGTACCAGCCCGCCTACCAGAACGCGGGAGCCACCGCGTTCGGCGTGCGGCTCGTGACGCGCTACCTCTTGGACGCGCCGAAGTCGTAGGGTACGGTCGCGTGGCTCACGCCGCGACGATCTGCACGCTCTCGCCGCCGTGCCGCGTCGCCCGCGGCCGGACCTCGCAGAAGAGCGGCGTGTGGTAGCCCCCGCCCGTGATGAGGGCGGTCCCGACGGGCAGGGACTGGATCATCTCCGTCATGCCGGCGGTGAGGCCCTCGATCGACTGGGCGATCGCCTTGAGGTCGAGGGGATTCGTCACCTGCAGGATCAGCTGGGTGTTGCACTGGGAGAGAACGCTCTTGTCGATCCGCGCCGCCCGCTGCGTGACGACGCACAGGCCGAGGCCGAACTTACGCCCCTCGCTCGCGATGTTCTTGAGGATCCGGGAGCAGGTCGCCGACCCCTGCTGCGGGGCGAAGTTGTGGGCCTCCTCGATGACCAGGAACAGCGGCGGGATCTTGTCCTTCTTCCGGTTCTCGAACAGGGTCAGCGCGATCCGCGCGACCACGAGCTCCTGGACGTCCGGCGCGACCCCCCTTAGGTTGATCAGGGTCGCCTCGCCCCGCTTGACGAGGTCGTTGAGGCTCGTGCCGACCGGCCCGAGGATCTTCGTCTGCTCGAGGTACTCGAGCCGCTCGTGAAGGGTCTCCGAGATCGCGCCTTCCCCGCCCTCCGCCGCGCGGACCAGGTCGTGGACCGAGTAGTCCGGGGTCGACGCCGCGACCCGCTCGATGACCTGCTTGAGCGGCGCGAGGAACGTCTTGACGTTCGTGAGCCCCATGAACACGAGCAGGTCCCGCGGGTCGATGTGCCGGAGCGAGAACGTGAGCGGCTTCGCCGACGGGTTCAGCGAGACGTCCGGCGAGTACTCCTGGACCTGGCGCCCGAACCCCTGCGACTCGACCCCGAACTTCGAGTGGAAGCTGTCGCCCTTCTCGGCGGGGACCCTCAGCGAACCGTACTCGCCGTGGGGGTCGATGATGACGCAGGTGACCTTGTGCCGCAGGAGCTCCTCGATCAGGACCCCGAGCAGGTAGCTCTTGCCGCCGCCGGTCTTCGCGAGCACGCTCACGTGGCGCTGGACGAGCTGATTGATGTCGAGCTCGATCCGGAGGCTGTGGTTCCGCAGCAGACCGATGTACGCGCCCGTGTTCGCCCGGTGCTTGAGGCCGAGCACCTCCGCGATCAGCGGCTCTTCGGCGCGGTAGACGTGGGCGCCCGGACGGAACGGGATCGTCGGGAGCTTGACGAGCCCCTGGCCGTCGCGGTACCCGATGATCCGCGCGACGCCGAGCAGACTCTCGTGGACCGCGGCCTCGTCCCCCGTGCCGAGGGCGCCGGCCGCCTCGAGGTCGAGGTCGCTCTTGCGCTTCAGATCGTCGAGCTGGCAGAGCACCTTCCCGTGGACCTCGTCCACGACGGTCAGGTAGTCCCCCCGCTCGACGGGGCTCGTCAGGTTCAGATGGAACTGGCCGAGCCCGACGTCGCCGAAGATGCGTCCGACCTCTTCCACGGCGGGGTTTCATCCGACCACCCGCTTATGAGGCTGACGCGGGAAGCGAAGCGCCGGCCGGCGGCGACGCCGGGTGGCCGGGGTCGGCCCGGGCCGCCGCGCGACGGTCGGCGGCAGACCTTATATCGACCGCCTCTGTCGAACGCCCCCCAGCTCCCTCCCGATATCGGGGAGCGGTGTCCTTGACCGACGCCACGGACGACCTCGAGCGCAAACGCGGCGAATCGAACGCCCGCGCGGACGAGTTCCGCGCCCGGCGCGACCGCCTCAACGCCGAGGCCCGTGCGACGGCCGAGGAACGGGCCGCGATCGTCGACGAGCTGCACGCGAAGAGCGCGGAGGCGCAGGACCACCGCCGCCACCGCGACCAGCTCAACGACCAGGTCCGCGAGGAGAAGCGGCTCCGCGAGGAGTGGAACCGCAAGCTCCAGGAGCTCGGCGACAAGGTCCAGGAGATGCGCCGCAGCCGCGCCCCGCGGCCGGGCGCCGTCCCCGTCTGGCGGCTCCGCAAGGAGCTCAAGGAGCTCGAGTTCCGCCACATGACGACCGCCCTCACGCCGGACCAGGAGAAGCGGCTCATCGAGGAGATGAAGCGCCTCGAGGCGGCGATCAAGGACCAGGACGCGGAGCTCCGGCAGGATCCCGAGGTCGAGCAGGCGATGCGCGCGCTCGCGGAGGCCCGGGAGGAGGCCGAGAAGCACCATGCCGCGGTCGGACAGTTCGCGACCGACGCGCAGGCCGAGCACGAGGCGATGGTCCACCTCTACGAATCGGTCGACGAGCTCCGTCGGCGGGCCGACGAGGTCCAGGCGAAGCTCATCGAGACGAAGACCGCCGCCGACGAAGCGCACCGCGCCCACATCGCCGCGATCGAGGAGGTCCGCGACATCGAGAAGCTCCTCTACGCCGCCCGCGGAGGGCGGGCGCCCCCCAGCTGGGCCGACGCCGAGCCTCCCAAGGAAGAGGACTTCCTCGCCCGCCTCAAGAAGGGCGAGAAGGTCTCCACCGAGGACCTCCTCGAGCTCCAGAAGAGCGGCCGCGCCTGAGCGCATCCTACCGTGCCGCTTCCGCTCGGGTCGGGCCAGATCGACGGGGTCGTGCTCGACCTCGACGACACCGCGGTGCCGTTCCTCTCGCCGGCCGCCTGGCAATGGGCGTGGCGGCCGCAGGGTCCCGTCCTCGGCGAGCGACGAGTGCGCTCCGCGGTGCGCCGGTCCCTCAAGGTGTGGGACCGACGCCGGTGGCGCGGGCTCACGGGCCGCGAGCCGCCGGTGGATCTCGCCGCGCTCGACGCGCATCTCAAGGCGACGCTCGGCGCGGTCGCGGGCCATCCCCTCCCGGACGCCGAGGCCGACGCGGTCGTGCGCCGGATCCTGCGGCCGGCCAGCGAGGTCGAGACGTACCCGGACGTGGCGCCCGCGCTCGTGCGCCTCGCGGCCGCCGGGGTGAAGGTCGGCATCGCGACCGAGCTGCCGGCCGCGTCGGCCCAGTGGCTGCTGAAACGCGCGGGACTTCCCCTCGGGTCGCTGATCGTGACCGGCGAGGGCCCCCATCCCCTGCCCGACCGCGCGGCGTTCCGCGCCGCGGCCGAGGCGCTCGGGCTGCCGCCGGCCCGCGTCGCGTTCGTCGGCGACCTGTTCTGGTCGGACGTTCGGGCCGCGGGACGGGCGGGCCTGGCGGCGATCCTGCTCGATCGCCACGACGCCTGGCCGAAGGTGCAGTCCGGCCGGATCGCCACGCTCGACCACCTCGAGGCGGCGCTCGCGGCCGGCGGCCACGAGGCCGAGGGGCCCGACGCGCCGGCCGACGGCGACGTCTGACGCACGACGGTCCGGCGACGAACCTATATACGACTCTCCGCGGTGACGCCCGCGTCCATGCGTTACGTCAAGATCGACGAGGTGGAGCTCCGGCAGATCAAGGAGCTCTACGAGGGCGTGATGTCCCACGCCTGCCACGGCCTGTTCTTCAAGGAGGGTTCGGTCATCGGCACCGACATGGCCGAGGAGGCGCTCAAGGACCGGCCGAAGTTCTTCGAGCGCGCCGGAGCGATCCTGAAGGACCGCGGTTGGGTCGAGTCGATCGCCTTCACCGACGGGGAGGCGGTCGTCCACGGCTCGATCGAAGTCGCCCCGAGCGACATCCCGACCTGCCACCGGCTGCGGGGCATCCTCCGCGAGTTCTACGAACGTTTTAAGGGGGGGCGCGTTAAGTGTACCGAGGAGATGTGCGCCAGCACCGGCCAGCCGGAATGCCGTTTCCGTATCGAGGAGATGTGACGGGGGCTCCCGCGGAATGATGGCCACCGGGAACGTCGGCGCCGTCATCAAGGACCTCAAGACCCGCATCGGCGGGATCGCGACCGCGCTCGTCTCGCGCGACGGCCTCGTGCTCTACGCGGACGTGCCCGCGGGCGTCTATACGGAGACGTTCGCGATCATGTGCGCGACCATCCTCGGCGCGGCCGCGACGGCGAACACCGAGCTCAACCGGGCGCCGCCCGAGCGGATCGTGATCGAGGGGAACGACTCGAAGACGATCATCGTCGGGAGCGGCAAGAAGGCGCTCCTGGTCGCCGTGGTCGACCAGACGGTCGACGTGGCGAAGGTGCTCGGCGAGGTCGTCAAGGTCGCCGACCTGCTGAAGGCGAACTAGACCCGGGGCTCCGCTCCCGAGGAGACCGATCGCGTCGGCGCGCCGTTCTCGGGCGTGAGCCGCTTCGGACCGGCCGTGAGGACCCTCGTCCCGTAGCCGATCAGGGCGGCGGCGAGCCGGGCCCACGCGACGGCGCTTCGCTGGCCCTCCAGGAGCCGCCGGACCCGGTAGCGACCCCAGAGGCTCCCGTGCTTCTCGGTGAGCTGCTTGCGGCCGTAGCCGTTCCAGAACGCCTGGTACAGGAACCGGACGAGCGTCGTGCGGACCTGATGGTAGACGACCGCCTCGGGGACGTAGCGGATCGCCGCCCCCGAGCGCACGGCCCTTAAGTTGAGGTCGATGTCCTCCGCGGTGATGAACCTCGGGTCGAATCCCCCGAGCCGCTCGAAGAGCGCGCGCCGGTAGAGCAGGTTGCACGACGGGTAGGTGACGTCGTAGCCGCTCTGGAACAGCTCGACCCGCTCGAGGTGGCCGTACTGGGCGCGACCGACCGTGACCGTCCGGCCCGCGAGCACGGCCGCGGCGCCGGCCGAGGCGCGGAGGGCGTGCAGCCACTGCGAGTCGGGAAAGCAGTCGCCGTCGATGAACGCGATGAGGTCGCCGCGCGCCTCGGCCACGCCGATGTTCCGGCCGATCCCGCGGGACCCGGGGCGGGAGAAGACCCGGATGAGGTCGGGGTAGCGCCGAGCGTACTCGTCCGCGATCGCCCGCGTGCGGTCGCGGCTCTCGGACTCGACGACGACGACCTCGAGCGGCGGTTCCTGGACAACCAGGTTGTCGAGGAGGCGCGGGAGGTGCGGCGCCTCGTTGCGGACGGTGACGACGACCGAGATCAGGGGGCGCGGGGAGGCGTCACTTCCCAATGTCCATCACGACGACGTCCTTGACCGCGCGCATGCTCTTGAAGGGGAGCACGAGGCGGCCCGACGCGTCGCTCTGGAACAGTCGCGATTCGACGTCCTCGCTCGGGGTCACGAGGACGTGGGCGATCCCGCCGGTCACCGTGTCGACGACGAAGTTGTCGATCGCTCCGAGGATCTGTCCGTCGTTGGTCATCACGGTCTTGCCGCGGAGCTCGGTGAGGAACTTGCGCATGGGGAAACGGCCTCGCGCGGTCGATGGCGGCGTTTCGTATTTAACCGTTAGCGAGGACGCGAACGCGCTCGCCCCGTCGCCGGCCGCCGGAGGGGGCCGGCCCCGCCGCTGGCGCGGTCGCGAGGCAACGCTTATATCGGGAGCGCAGGGTGAGGCGGTCCCGCCCTATGCCCGCCCCCTTTCGGCAGAAGAATCCGGAGTTGCACCACGTCGTCGTGGCGCTCCGCAAGGCCGCCCGGGCGCACGACGCCGCGATCTGGGGCTCGGTCGCCGACCGCCTCGAGCGGCCGCGCCACCAGCATCCCCCGGTGAACGTCGGTCACCTCGATCGGCTCGCGGACGCGGACGAGTGGGTCGTCGTGCCCGGGAAGCTCCTCGCCGACGGCACGCTGTCGAAGGCCCTGACCGTGGCCGCCGCGGGCTACTCCGGCGAGGCCCGGACGAAGATCCATGCGGCCGGTGGCACCGCCCTCTCGATCCCCGAGATCCTCCAGGCGCGGCCCGATGGGGCGGGAGTGCGGATCCTTGGCTGACACCCCCGAGACTCCGACCGTCGTCGACGCCTCGGGCCTCGTCCTCGGCCGGGCCGCGAGCCTGATCGCGCAGCGCCTCCTCGCCGGCGAGCGGATCGTGGTCGTCAACGCCGAGAAGAGCGTCGTCACCGGCTCGCGTCGCCAGGTCGTCGCGCACTACACCGAGGCGCGTGCCCGCGGCTCCGTCCGCTCGGGACCCCACTTCCCGCGCTACGCCGACCGGATCTTCCGGCGGACGGTGCGCGGCATGCTGCCGCACTTGAAGACCCGCGGGAAGGTCGCCTACGACCGCCTCGAGGTCCATCTGGGGGTCCCCGAGTCGCTGAAGGGCGCGCCGCGGGTCTCGCTCGACGGCGCGAAGGCGCGGCCCGCGCTGCGGCCGCCGATCACGCTCGCCGAGGTCACCGTCCTCCTGGGGGCGCGCGCATGAAGGCGCCCGTGATCGTGCTGGCCACCGGCAAGCGGAAGTCGGCGGTCGCGCGGGCCTCGGTGCGCAAGGGCGCCGGGCTCGTCCGCGTCAACGGTCGGCCGCTCGAGCTGGTCGAGCCCGAGGTCGTCCGTCTCAAGATCCAGGAGCCGCTCCTCATGGTCGGG
>DATJRX010000056.1:0-28506 GCA_035504395.1 Thermoplasmata archaeon
CAGCGTCCGCTCGACCCCGTCGATGCCGGCCACCGCCCGCTGGACCCGGGCGAGGTGGCGGTCGAGCGTGAAGACGTGGACGTGCGCGCCCGCGTCGTGCGTGTAGGCCGCGATCGGTCGGCCCGCGGTCCGGTTCAGCGCGACGATCGCATCGAGCACGGTCCGGGACGTGTCGGTCAGGTAGTCCAGCGACGGCCGGGTCGTCTCGCACACCTCGCGGAAGCTGTCGCACTCCTCCGTGACGAGGGGGAACAGTCGGTCCGGATCCCGCCGCGCGATCGCGGCGCGGATCCCGCGGATCCGCCCCGGTAGCTCGCGCTGCCGGGTCGCGAAGTACGGGCTCGTCGCCACGGTCGACTGCATCGCGTCCTTCGAGCGCACCGCCTTGACCGGGGCGCCCTCGACGAGGACCACGAGGTCGACGAGCGCGGGCCAGTGCCCGGGGCCAGCGAGCGGTCGGGCGTAGCAGTCGCGTCCGTCCGGGCGCGTCCCGGCCCGCCACTCGACGAACCCTCCGAAGATCGATCGGGAGGCGCTGCCCGATCCGTAGCGGGCGAGCTGCGAGAGGGCCCGCGGCGTCAGCCGAAGGCCCGCCGCCCACGCGGCGGCGCCCGCCAGGGCGGCGAACCCGCTCGCGCTCGACGCGAGACCGCTCGCGGTGGGAAAGTTGTTGTCGGAGTCCACGAGGGCCCGGGTCCCGATCTCCGCGAGGGCCCGGACGCGGTCGAGGAAACGGACCACGCCGTCCCGCGGTCCCCCGGTCGCCGCGGCACCGTTGATCACGACGCGGTCGGAGCCCGCGGTCGGGTCGAACCGGACCGTCGTCCGGGACCTCAGCCGGTCGAGGGTCACGGAGATCGAGGAGTTGTACGGGAGCGCGAGGGTGGGGTCTCGGACGCCCCAGTACTTGACGAGGGCGATGTTCGGCGGCGCGTCGAAGGTGACCGGGACGTCGAGCGGGCGCGCCATGGCGGCGCGCGGGGACGGATGCGCGCAGTACTTATCCGCGCCGCCCGGCTGCGCGCGGCGTGCCGCGCCGTCCCGCCCGCCCGGACCCGCGCCCGGTCCGCCCGACGCCCGACCTGCTGCACGCGGCGCGCCACGGCTTCCACCACGAGGTCGGGTTCGGCATCGACGCGGCCCGCAGCCACCGGGGCGTCGTCACGGTCACGGGGCGCGTCGAGCGCCGCCACCTGAACATCAACGGCGTGGTGCACGGCGGCGTGTACGCGACGATCCTCGACACGGCGATGGGCGCCGCGGTCGTGTCGCTGCTCGACGAAGGGGAAACGACGGCCACGACCTCGCTCTACGTGGAGTTCCTGCGGGCCGCGCGCGAGGGCGAGACGCTCACCGCGCGCGGGGAGGTCCTCCGGCGCGGGCGCCACATCGCCTTCGCGGAGGGGAACCTGTTCGGGTCCGACGGCCGCCGGTTCAGCCAAGCCCGGGGGACGTGGTACATCTGGTCGGACGCGGACGCGCGCTCGGCCCTGCCGGCGCGCGGCGGACGCCCTACGGCGGGAGCTCCCGGAAGCGGGGCGCGGCGCGCTCGAGGATCGTGAGCCGCTCGAGGCCCTTCGCGATCCCCCGCGCGCCCTCCGGGAAGGAGTGGGACGCGAAGAACGCCCGCATCTCGGCGCCGCGACCTAAGCCGAGGATCGGGAGCGTGATCTCGAAGACCGACGCGAGAAGGCCGGATCCGCGGAGGATCTCGTCGACGCGCGGGAGGCGCTCGGTCATCCAGGACCAGAGCACGTCGCGCCCCTTCGGGTTCGCCGCGGCGTTCCGCAGGACGAGCGGAACCGTGCCCAGGTTCGCGTCGCCGGCCGCGAGCCGGTCGAGCGACTCGCGCACGAGCGTGGGCTCGGCCGTCCAGACCAGCGCCTGCTCGACGATCTCGCGCTCGTCCTCCGGGAGCGGTCCGTCGAGGGCCCGCCGGAGCTCCCGATAGCCGGCGGCGCCCTCGATGCGGGCGCGGGCAGCCGCGACCGCGGGCTTCAGGTCGGGGTCGACCTGCTCCCAGTCGACGAACATCTCGGAGAGCTCGCGCGCGAAGCCGAGGTCGATCCGCATCCGCCCGAAGGAGACCCGCTCGCGAAGGATCCCCTCCGTGTCGGGCTCGCCGGGACGCCGGCGGGGGCCGAGTCGTGCGAACTGCTGGGCGAAGAACCACCGGGCGAGGTCCAGGACCGCGGGGGAATCCGGGAAGAACAGCGAGAGCGGACCGAGCGTGCCGGCCAGGACGTCGACGACGAGCCGGTCCGGCGCGAGCCCGAGGGTGCGCACGGCCCGGGCGTACGTCGCCCAGTCGACCTGGCCGGCGATCACGAACGCGCCCAGGTCCTCGAGGAACGACCAGCGGTCGGTCTGCGGGCGCGTCGGCAGGGCGCCGAGGAGCCGCTCGGTGAGCGTCGGATCGTAATGCACCCGGTAGAAGCCCGCGGCACCGGGATTCAAGTGCACGGTCGCGGTCGCCGGAGCCGGGATCGTGTGCGTGCGGGTCTCGAACCGAAGCCGCTCCCGAGCACCGTCGAGCTCGACGACCATCGGGATCGGCCACGGCGGCGCGTCCAAAGGGCCGACGAACGAGAACCGACGCTGGGTCAGCTCGATCCCCGCCGGGACGAGGCGGGCGTCGATCACCGGCAGGCCGGGCCGGTCGAGCCACGGATCCATCAGCGGTGCGATCGGCTCGCCGCTCGTCTCGGACAGCGCGGCCCAGAGGTCCTTCGTCTCCGCGTTGGCGAAGCGGAAGCGGCCGAGGTAGCGGGCGACGCCCGCGCGGAACGGCTCCTCGCCGAGGTACGACTCGAGCATCGCGATGAGCGTCGAGCCCTTGCCGTAGCTGATCTCGTCGAAGATCTGGGCGATCTCGTCCGCGCCCTGGACCGGGGCCCGGACCGCGTGGGTCGCGGCGAGGGAGTCGCCCTCGATCGCCGCGCCGGTCCCGGCGACGCGGAGGAAGAAGTCGGAGAGGAGGTCGATCCCCGGCTCGACCCGGCTCGCGATCTTGGTCTCGAGGAACGACGCGAGGCTCTCGTTGAGCCAGATGTCGGACCACGACGCCATCGTGACGAGGTTGCCGAACCACATGTGCGCGACCTCGTGGGCGATCGTCTCGAGCACGTCGCGCCGCGCGAGCGAGCGCGTGGAGGCGTCGACCAGCAGTCGCGTATCGCGGAACGTGATCGCCCCCCAGTTCTCCATCGCCCCGAACGAGGTCTCGGCGATGCAGACCAGGTCGAGCTTCGGAAGCGGGTACGGGATGCCGTAGTAGCGCTCGTACTCGGCGAGGATGCGGGGCGTGGTCACGAGGCCGTACTGGCCCATCGCCGACTGCCCCGGCGGCGTGAAGATGCGGAAGCGGACCGACCCGTGGGTCTCTTCGAGCACGTCGAACTTCCCGATCCCCAGGTAGAACAGGTACGCCGACATCGACGGCGTCGGGTAGAAGGTCCACTCGCGCTGGGCGCCGACGTGATGGGTCGAGCGCTCGATCGTGTTCGAGATGACGGTGAGCTCGGGATCCGTGCGGACCCGCAGCAGGATCCGGCTCTTCCGGTCCGGCCGGTCAAAGCACGGGAAGATGCGGCGCGCCCCGATCGGTTCGCACTGGGTCGTGAGGACATAGCCGCCGCCCTGCCGGGAGCGGTAGAGGCCCTGGAGGCCGGTCTCGGAGACCGTTCCGCGGAAGCGGACCGCGACCGGCCCGGGCCCGACCGCCGGGAGCACCACGCGCTGCCGATCCGCCTCGACGCGGAACTCGATCGGCCGGTCGGCCGACGTCACCTCGGTGATCTCGAGCTCATCGGCGTCGAGCGCGAACGACGGGGCGCCGTCCGGCAGCTCGAACTCGATCCGTCCGCTCCACCGCCGGCCCTCGAAGTCGACGTCGAGGTCGAGCCGGTACTCCGGAACGTTCGGCGGCTCTTCCGGTGTGAAGCTCCTCGTCCCACCTCGACGCCGCGCTACGACCGCCCCGGCGAGATGAACCTTTGGCCCCGGCGCGGGCCGGTACGGTCGGCGCCGCGCCGTAGCAAGGTTAAATATCGCGCCCCGGTCCGCCCGCTCGGCTGACGGCCAAAGCGGCGGGGAAACACCCGGTCCCATTCCGAACCCGGCAGTTAAGCCCGCTGGCGTTCCGCGCGGTACTGAAGTGCGCGAGCCTACGGGAAACGCGGAAAGCTGTCAGCCTCCTCTCCTCGGCGGGCCGACCGGCGCGCGGCCGAGGGCCGCGACCCGGCGGACGGTGTTCCAGTTGCGGCCGGTGCCGCGCGTCCCCAGCGCCGCCTCGATGCGGGGCAGCGTGAGGCGCGATCTCCCGATCCCGGCGGGATAGGTCACGAACGCGTGCGCGCCGACGACCCGGCCCTCCTCCGGGCCGGGGAGGCCGTCCGCGAACGCGGCCGCGGCGTCGGGGCGCGGCGGCTCCTGGAGCAGGACGACGAGGAGGTGCGATGGATCCTGCTGCGCGAACTCCGGGAACGGGTTCCGGTCGATCACCGACTCGAGGGTCGTCACGTCGCGCACCATGACCTCGGTCGCGAGCCCGAGCCGGTCCCGGCATCCCGCCTCGAGCCGTCGCGCGACCCGGTCCGGGTCCGGTTCCTCGTCCGTGAGCACGAGGTTCCCCGAGGTGAGCACGGTCCGAACGTCGCCGAACCCCATCGCCTCCCCGGCGGCGCGCAGTCGGTCCATCGCGATCGTGCGCGACCCTACGTTGACCGCCCGCAGGAAGGCGAGGTAGGTCGTCCGAACCGGCACCGGCCGACCGAAGGCGACCGGCGAGATAACCGCCCGCGGGCGACCCCCGCTACGCGGGAGCCGCGGTCGGGATCGGCGTCGGGGAGATCTGGCAGTACGGCCGCTCCTTCGGGATGAAGTCGCCGAGCGAGGGCTGCGAGGCCAGCGCGTACCACGGCGCGAGCACGTCGACCAGGGCGCCGACGATCGCATGGAGGACGAATCGGGTCCGCGAGATGTGGAGCTGGATGTACTCCGAGTGCATCCGGTACCCCTCGAGGTAGCCGGTGACCATCGAGATCCAGATGAAGCCCGTGAAGACGCCCGAGACCAGTAGCAGGGGCCCGTAGCGGAGCTCAAGGCCGGCGAGCAGGATCGCGATGCTCGGCAACGCCGAGAACCAGGAGAGCGCCGAGTAGGTGAGGGTCAGCCGGCGCTTCGCCGGCAGCTCGTGGGTGTGGCGCAGGGCGTGGAGCACACCGTGCATCCACCGGCGCCGCTGCCGGAGCTGGTCGCCCAGCGAGAACGCGCCCTTCTCGTACGCGAAGCCCTTCAGCACGCCGAAGACCGCGCCGAACTTGCGCCGGAGGCGGATCTCGAACGTGAGGTCCTCGGCCGGCTCGTAGCCGATCGAGTCCCATCCGACGTCGTCCTCGAGGTCCGACCGGACCAGGATGTGCGAGCCGTGGACCCCGGACGTGGGGTTGCCCGGCATCGTCATCGAGTCGAGCACGCGGTAGTCGTCGTACGACCGGGTCAGCTCCTGCACGTGGCTCGGGGTGCCCGCCCAGTCGATCGGGTAGAGGATGATGCCGACCCCGACCTGGTAGCGGCCCTCCTCGATGAACTCCGAGATCCCGCGCAGCGTGTCCTCGCCGACGCACGTCTCCTCGTCCTGGTGGTAGACCCAGGTGTCGGCGGTCGAGATGCGGAGCGCCTGCCGCTGCTCGACGGCGTACTGGAGCGCGCGGGCCTTGCCGTGGGCGCCGAGCGGAGTGGTGTACTCCGGCGGAACGACCATGAGGCGGCACCCCTCGGCGCGCAGCCCCTCGTAGAGCGCGGGGTTCGTCGCGTACCCCTTGGGCTCGATCACGAGCCAGACCTGCCCGCGGAAGGCGAGCCGGGGCGTGCCGCGCATCCAGTGGAGGACCGAGTGCGCGCTCTCCGCGAGCGCGCGGGGGTTCTTCCCGATCGCCGTGATCTGGAAGATCACGGTGGGGTAGGTCACGAGCCTCCCGCGAGGTCGAGCGCGTTCTGGGAGACGAGCCGCTGCGTGGCGAGGAACGAGACCAGGAAGAACGGCACCGGGATGAGCCAGACGAGGGGGAGGAGCGCGAGCCAGAGGGGCGGCGTCCCCTCGTGGGCGAGGTAGGTGAACGTCAGCAGGGCCCCGCTGATCGCGACCGCGAGCCCGATCGTCCAGGCCGCCATCGAGCGGCGGCGGTCCTTGACCGCGTCGACGGTCCGGCGGTAGCGGTCGGCCGTGAACTGGCCGTACGGTGCGTCGACCGGGAGCTGGTGGGCGGCCGACCGGGCGGCGAGCGCCTCGGCGGCGGACGACAGCGGGCCCCGCGCGGCGGCCCCGGCGGGCATCGTCCCGGCGCGTTCGCGCAGGAACTCCATCTCCTTCGCCGCGCCCTCCATCTGCTCCTCGAGCCGATCGGCGGCGGCGCGGAGCTCGCGCCACTGGTCGTCGATCGCCCGCAGCCCGGCTCCCATCTGGACGAGCGAGGCGCTCGCGAGCTCGAGCCGTTCCTCGAGGTGCGGGCTGAGCTCCGTTTCCGCCGGGGTCGGATCCTCAGAGTAGACCGCCGCGGCCACCGGCTCGGGCCGCGGGACGCTGGCGCCGGATCTCGGGCGCCGGGGGCGCAGCTCGGCGTCCACGCGGGCCAGCTCGTCGAGGACCTTGACCGGATCGTTCCATGTCGGGTCGATCGCCTCCTCGGTCGCGGTCGCACCCGACGCATCGGGCGGGGATCGGAAGGAGGTCGGATCCGTGGGCTCGCTCATCGCCGGGTCCGGATCGGACGGGTTCGGGAGTCCCGAAGCGGTCGATGAGGCCCTCCCTTCGTCGGTGGGCGATGGGTCCGGGACGTCCGACAATCGCCGTCGCCCGTACACTTGTGTGAAGTCGGAAGTTCCCCGCCTTAAATCTTTGGGCACTTTGGGACCCGTCGAACGGCCAGACGAGCGGCGTGCAGTGACATCGCACGGTTCGGCCCGTTCTCGTCGGGACCATCGGCTGCCGATCGGATCGGTCCGATCCTCGGCGCGCCACCGGAAGACGCCCCCGGCGGCCCGCCGGTCCACCCCGAGCGCGCGAGGGGCGGAGGCTAAACGCGGTGACCCCTGACGCCGGGGATGATCCTCGGCGCGCACCTCGGGATCGCGAACGGGCTTCCCGAAGCGGTCGCGGAGCTGAAGAAGATCGGGGGCGACGCGCTCCAGATCTTCTCGAAGAGCCCGCAGATGTGGAGCGGGCCCGCGATCGCGCCCGAGTCGGCCGCCGCGTTCCGGGCCGCGGTGCGGGACCAGGGCGTCCGCGCGACGGCGGTTCACCACGGGTACCTGATCAACCTCGCTTCGCCGAAGCGGGCCGGGCTCGCGCGGAGCCGCCGGGCCTTCCAGGACGAGATCGGGCGCGCCGAGATGCTCGGGGTCGACGGATTGATCTTCCACCCCGGGGCCCGACTGGACTCCACGGTGGAGGAGGGGGTCGCAACGATCGTCGCGAGCGTCAACGGGGCGATCGCGAAGTTCCCGGAGGGCCGCGTGCGCCTCCTGCTCGAGAACGCGGCCGGCCAGGGGACGACCCTCTGCTCCCGGTTCGAGGAGCTTCAGGCGATCCTGTCCCGGATCGAGCGCCCGGAGCGGGTCGGCGTCACGCTCGACACCTGCCACCTGTTCGCCGCCGGGTTCGACTTCCGCACCGACGCCGGCTACGGCGAGCTGACCGACCGGATCCGATCGACGTTCGGCCTCGAGGCGGTGCGGGCGTTCCACCTCAACGACGCGAAGGCGGAGCTCGGCTCCCACCTCGACCGGCACGAGAACATCGGGAAGGGGGAGATCGGGGCGGCCGGCTTCGCGCCCCTCCTCCGCGACCCCCGGTGGAACGACGTGCCGGGCTATCTCGAGACCCCGCTCGACGACCGTGGGTACGCCCGGTACGCGGAGGACCTCGCGACCCTCCGGGCGCAGCTCGGAGGGTCGGTCCCCGCGGCCGGAACCGGCCGGAGCCGCGCGCGCTCCCGGCCCGCTTCCTCAACGGTCAAATAGCCCGCCCCTCCTCGCGCCGCCCTGCATGGGGGAGGAGCTCCCGGCCGACCTGATCCCGTCGCTGGAAGCGAAGGCCCTCGAGATCCGGCGGGACGTCATCCGGATGACGTACTGGGCCGGCAGCGGCCACCCCGGCGGCAGCCTTTCGGTGACGGACCTGTTGACGGCGCTCGTCTTCCACGAGCTCCGCATCGATCCCCAGCGGCCCGACGCGCCGGACCGGGACCGCCTCGTCCTCTCCAAGGGCCACGCGGCTCCGGCGCTCTACGCGGCGCTCGCGCTCCGCGGCTTCCTCCCCCGGGAGGAACTGCGGACGCTGCGGAAGCTCGGCAGCCGGCTCCAGGGGCACGTCGACCGCGGCAAGCTGCCGGCGATCGAGGCGGCCACCGGATGCCTCGGGCAGGGCGTCGGGATGGCGGTCGGGATGGCGCTCGACGCGCGCCTCGCGGGTCGGACGAACCGGGTCTACGCGGTCCTCGGCGACGGGGAGTGCCAGGCCGGCCCGACGTGGGAGGCGCTGATGGCGGGCGGGCACTACAAGCTCGAGAACCTGGTCGTCCTGCTCGACCGCAACGGCTACGAGACGGACGGCTCCACCGAGGCGATCCTCGGGATCGAGCCGATCGCCGACAAGTTCCGCGCGTTCCGCTTCCACACGATCGAGATCGACGGCCACGACTTCCGCCAGATCCTGCACGCGCTCGAGACCGCGCGCGCGACGGCGAGCGGGCCGACGGCGATCGTCGCGCGGACCGTGAAGGGGAAGGGGGTCTCGTTCATGGAGAACACCCACGTCTGGCACGGCAAGGCTCCGTCCAAGGCCGAGGCCGAGCGCGCGCTGATCGAGCTCGGGATTCCGGACACCCAGGTGGCCCTGTGACCGAGCCCCGGAAGCCCGAGAGCCTGCGCGATGCCTACGGGAAGGCGCTGGTCGAGATCGGGGAGCGCGACCCCCACGTGGTCGTGTTCGACGCGGACCTCTCGGGGTCGACGCGGACGATGCTGTTCGGCCAGAAGTTCCCGACCCGCTTCTTCAACGTCGGCGTGATGGAGCCGACGATGATGTCGATGGCCGCCGGGATGTCCCTCGGCGGACGGGCCGTCTTCGCGAGCACGTTCGCCGTGTTCGCCGCCGGCCAGGCCTACAACTTCGTCCGGCAGTCGATCTGCTACAACCACGCGAACGTGAAGGTCGTCGCGACCCACGGAGGTCTCCTGGTCGGCGGCGACGGCGGGACCCACCAGATGGTGGAGGACCTCGGGCTCATGCGCGGGCTCCCCGGGATGACCGTGATCGTCCCGGCGGACGCTCCGACGACCCGGGCCGCCACGTTCGCCGTGCACGAGCGCGACGGACCGGCCTACGTGCGCCTGACCCGCGAGAACCTCCCCACCGTCACCGACGGATCGTTCGCGATCGGAAAGGCGGCCGAGCTCCGGGCCGGCGGGGACCTCACGATCGTCGCGGTCGGGGCGCTCGTCGCCCGGGCGCTCGAGGTCGCCGAGGAGCTCGCCCAGGTCGGGATCTCGACGCGGGTCCTCGACCTCGCGTCGGTCAAGCCGTTCGACGAGCCCGCCCTCCTGCGGGCCGCCCGCGACACCGGCGCGATCCTGGTGCTGGAGGAGCATTCGGTGCTGACGGGCGTCGGCGCGCTCGTCGCGTCGACCACCTCGGAGAACTATCCCGTGCCGGTCCGCCGGGTCGGCGTCCCGGACGTCTTCGGCGAGTCGGGCGACCCGTGGGCCCTCCTCGACCGCTACGGCATGTCGAAGGAGCGCATCCGGGACGAGGCGTGGGAGCTCCTCAAGCTCCGGGGCAAGGCGACTTGAGCCGGCGGGGGTGACGGAGGGGACGATGGAGCTGTTCCTGGACACCGCGAGCGTGACCGAGATCCGGACGATGTGGGAGATCGGCATCCTCGACGGCGTCACGACCAACCCGACGCTCGTCGCGAAGGAGGGGCGCCGGTTCGAGGACGTGCTGCGGGAGATCTGCGCCCTCGGCGTCCCGAGCGTCTCCGCCGAGGTCGTCGCCACCGACACCGAGGGGATGCTGCGCGAGGGCCGCCACCTCGCGAAGATCCACCCGTCGATCTACGTCAAGTGCCCGATGACCCCCGCGGGGCTCCGCGCGACCAAGACGATGGCCCAGGAGGGGATCCGCGTCAACATGACCCTCGTCTTCAGCGCCAACCAGGCCCTCCTCGCCGCGAAGGTCGGGGCGACGTACGTGAGCCCGTTCATCGGCCGGCTCGATGACCAGGGCCAGGTCGGGATGGACCTCATCCGGGAGATCGTCCAGATCTACCGGAACTATGCGTTCAAGACCAAGATCCTGGTCGCGAGCGTCCGCCATCCGGTGCACGTCCTCGAGGCGGCGAAAGTAGGGGGCGACATTGCGACGATGCCCTACGCCGTGATGGAGAAGCTCGTCCAGCATCCCCTCACCGACCTCGGGCTCGCCCGGTTCCTCAAGGACTGGGAGAAGGTCCCGAAGGGCTGAGCTCCCGGCCGGTCCGACGGATTATATCGCGCGCCCGGCTCTGCCCCGCCGAACGTGTCGGAACCGACGCTCCTCGAGCGGTACCTGCGCCTCACGCGCGAGGCCCTCGACCGGGTGACCGCCGCCCCGCCCGCCCGATCGTTCCTGCGCGGGGCCTCGGACGACTTCCTCGGGATGGCGCGCGCGTACCTCGCCGACGCGGAGCACTTCTCCGCCGCCGGCGACCCGGACCGGGCCCTGGCCGCGGCGAGCTACGCCCACGGGTGGCTCGACGCCGGCGTCCGGCTCGGCATCCTCGACGGAGGCGACGATGACCAGCGGTTCACCCTCTTCCGGTAGCGGCGCGCCCGGGACCTCGCCGGGGGTCCCGGACTCGGTGCTCGCGACGATCGAGGCCCACCTGCGCCAGCGCGAGCTTCGGCGCGAGGACCTGTACGAGCGGGCCCGGCGGCTGCGTCGCCTCGCCCAGAGCACGATGACCCGCCTGCATGCGAACGGATCGGCGGCGGTCGAGCTCGCCGAGGTCCGCCGCGGCACCGCCGAGCTCGCCGACTGGCTGCACCGCGAAGGGCGGGGCGACGAGCCGCTCGCGCTCGACGCGTTCCAGGAGGCGGTCGAGGCCGTGCTCCTCGGCGCGATCAACGCGGGCGAGCCGCTCCCGGGCCCGGCCGAGCTCGGGGTCGACCCCGAGCCGTACCTCCTCGGGCTCGGCGACGTGGTCGGCGAGGTCCGACGCCGCGTGCTCGACCGGCTCGGGCGCGACGATGTCGCCGGCGCCGAGGCCGACCTCGCGCTCATGGAGCGGCTCACGCGATCGCTGCTGCGCTTCGACACGACCCGGGCGATCGTCCCGCTCAAGCCGAAGCAGGACACCGCGCGGGCCCTCCTCGAGCGAACGCGGGGCGAGGTCGTGATGGCCCGCTTCCTCGCCCGCGCGCGCCCCGCGGACGGGAGCGGCGGCGGGGGTCGACCGTGAGCGGGGCGGCCCGCCGCACGATCGGCGTGATCGGGGGCTCGGGGATCCGGGGGATCTTCGAGGGCGGCCCGAAGCGCACCCACGCGCTCGCCACCCCGTGGGGCGCCCCGAGCGGCCCGATCGAGGAGGGCGATCTCGGCGGCCTCACGGTCCTGTTCCTGCCCCGCCACGGCGCGGGGCACTCGATCCCGCCGCACCGCGTGAACTACCGCGCCAACGTCGACGCGCTGCGCGAGCTCGGGGCCGAGGCGATCGTGACCGTGAGCTCGGTCGGTTCCCTCAAGGAGGACCTCGCGCCGGGGACGTTCGTCCTCCCGAACCAGTTCGTCGACCTGACGAAGGGCCGGCCGACGACGTTCTTCGACGGCGGCCGGGTCTACCACGTCTCCCTCGCGGACCCGTTCTGCCCGGACCTCTCGGCGGCCGCGGTCGCGGCCGGGGCCGCCGAGGGGACACCGTTCGCCGCCGACCGGACCTACGTGTGCGTCGAGGGGCCCCGCTTCAGCACCCGGGCCGAGTCCCGCTTCTTCCGCACGTTCGCCGACGTGATCGGCATGACCCTCGTCCCCGAGGTCACGCTCGCCCGCGAGCGGGGGATCTGCTACGCCTGCCTCGCGATGGTCACGGACTACGACGTCTGGGCCGAGCGCCCGGTCGAGGCGAAGGAGATCGTCGCGGTGATGCACCGGAACGCGGACCGGATGGGCCGGATCCTGAAGCGGCTGCTACCCGCCCTGGCCCATCCGCCGACCTGCCGCTGCGCGCACGCGCTCGACGAGGCCGGCGTCTAGCTCGCCCGCGGCCCGCGGCGCACCGTGATCGGGATGCGGTCCTGGGCGAACTCGCGCTCCGCGATCTCGACCGGGTCGACCAGCTCGTTGGGGACGTCGATCAGGATCGGCGCGCCGAGCGAGATCTGCAGCGCGCGGGCGCCGAGGATGCGGGCCCGCTCGAAACGCGTCAACTCATGGACCTCGAGGGGCACCGGAACCGGAGAGTCGGCCACGGAAGCACTCCCTGAGATCGCGTGCACCACCGTCGCGGTCAGGGGCACGCCCACCCGAGGCTCGGTATTTACCCCTTGCGCCGGGCGCCGCGAGGCGGCGTCCTCCCGGGTTCGGCCGCGCCCCGGGACGTTGGACGGTTAAGAGGACGCGCGAGGTCCCGCGTCGGGTCGGGACCGATGAGCGCGAGCCCGGACGCCGGGGGTTGGGCGACGCCCGCCGAGCGGAGCGGGTACCGGGCCACTCCGAACTACGCCGAGACGATCGCCTACCTCGAGCGGCTCGTCGCGGCGTACCCGCACCGGGTGCGGCTCGAGGCGTTCGGGCGGACGGGCGAGGGCCGCGAGCTCACTCTGGCCGTGGTCTCGGGCGACGGGACGTTCGATCCCGAGGCGATCCACCGGTCGGGCCGCGTGGTCTTGCTCGTCCAGAACGCGATCCACGCTGGCGAGATGGATGGCAAGGACGCCTGCCTCGCGCTGGCGCGCGACCTCGTCCGGGACCCGACGCTCGCGCCGCTGCTCGAGCGGGCCGTGCTCGCCTTCGTCCCGGTGTACAATATCGACGGGCACGAACGGCGGTCCCCGTTCCATCGGATCAACCAGAACGGGCCCGAGGAGATGGGCTGGCGCGCCAACGCGACCAACCTCAACCTCAATCGGGACTACCTGAAGGCCGAGGCGCCCGAGACCCGCGCCTTCCTCGACCTGATCGATCGATGGCGCCCGGACTTCTTCGTGGACGACCACGTGACCGACGGCGCGGACTTCCAGTACGATGTGACCTTCCAGCTCGACGCGACGCCCGACGTCGCTGCCGGGACGGCGCGCTGGATCCGCGACCGCGTCACCCCCGGACTGGTCCGGCACGTCGACGCGTCCGGGCACCTCGCCCTCCCCTACGCGGTCTTCCTGCGCGACGACACGGACCCCGCGCAGGGCCTCGCGTACAACGAGAATCCGCCCCGGTTCTCGACGGGCTACATGATCCTCGAGAACCGGCCGGCCCTGCTCGTCGAGCTCCACATGCTCAAGGACTACCGGACCCGGGTCACGGCCAACTACGAGGTCCTCCGCGGACTGCTCGGGATCCTCGACCGGGACGCCGCCGAGCTCATCGCGCTGAATCGCGAGGCCGACGCCGCGGCGGCGCGGCTCCACGAGGCCGCGCGCACGTCCGCCCCATTCCCGCTCGTGGTCGCGTCGAGCGGCGCGACCTCGCCGGTGAAGTTTCGGGGGATCCGGTTCGAGCGTCGCCCGAGCGAGGTGTCGGGCGCGATGGCGATCGAGTACGGAACGGAACCGTGGGAGGCCGAGATCCCGGTCGAGACCGGGGCCCGCGTCGCGGTCTCGATCGTCCCGCCCTCGGGGTACATCGTCCCGCCCCAGTGGCGGCGCGTGCTCGACGTCCTTGCGGCGCACCACGTACAGATGCGGCGCACCGCGGCCGAGTGGACCGGCCCCGTCGAGCGGTACCGCTGCTCCGGGATGCGATGGACCGAGCGCCCGTTCGAGGGACGTCATCCGATCCTCCGCGGCGGGAACGTCGAAGGGGAGTACGGACGCTTCGGTCCGTGCCTCCGGTCGACGGAGGTCATGACCTTCCCCGCGGGCTCCGCGGTGGTCCCGCTCGACCAGCGCCGCGCAAAGGTCGTGATCCACTGGCTCGAGCCCGAGGCGCCGGACTCGGCCGTCCGGTGGGGATTCTTCGACGCGATCTTCGAGCAGAAGGAGCGAGGGGAGGCGTATGTCGTGGAACGGCTCGCGCGGGCGGAGCTCGCGCGCGACCCAGCCTTAAGAACGGAGTTCGAGCAGCGGGTCCGGTCGGATCCGCGCTTCGCGGCGGATCCCGGGGCCCGGCTCGACTTCTTCTACGACCGCTCCCCCTGGTCCCGCGCTCAGCGGATCGGCGAGTATCCGGTGGGACGCCTCGCGTCGCTCGACGGGATCCCGTTCGCGTGAGGGGCGGCGATCGGACTACTTCGGCGGCGGGCCGAAGAACTCGAGCCAGTTGCCGTCCGGATCCCGCGTGTAGACGATGTTCTCGTGGGTCTCCCGGATGCGGGCGACGATCGGCCGCCGGTGCCGGCGCAGGGTCCGCTCCCACTCCTCCACGTTCGAGACGCGGAACCCGAAGTGGTCGAACTCCGTCCCGGTCCGGAGCGGCTCGAAGTAGGGGTTGCCCGGAGGGTAGTAGTTGAGCTCCACCCGCTGCGCGGCCCCGGGGAAGGCGAGGTGCACCCACTTCCCGCCGTGGCTCATCGTGCCGCGCCGGCCGACCCGGAACCCCAGGCTCCGGTAGAACCGCAGGGACCGCGCGAGGTCCCGCACGCGGATCCCGGCGTAGACGAACTCGATCTTCACTCGCGGCATGGCACCCGCTACGGTCGCGCCCCTCTTATCCTTCGGCCCGGCCGCGACCCCCGTCGGGCGCAACGATTTAGGGGGCCCCGAGGCTGCCCGGCCGGTGAAGTCGCTCCGGGTCTCGTACGCGTCGCGGCTGCTCTCCCGGCTGTGGATCTTCCTCGCCGGCTACGCCGCGGTGTACCTCACCGCGACCTTCGGGTTCTACTACCTCGAGTCGTACCACGGGTACCCCGACGTCCTGACCGCCGCCTACTGGGCGATGGTGACCCTGTCGACGATCGGCTACGGGGACGTCGTCCCGACCACGCCCGATGCCCGGCTGTTCGTCATCGGGATTGCGGCGACCGAGGTGTTCCTCGGCGCTTATCTGGTCTCGATCGTCATCAGCGTCGTGGCGGAGGAGTCCCAGCACCGGCTGCTCGGAACGTTCGGCACCGACCTCAAGGACCACATCGTCGTCCTCGGGTACGCGGCCGTCGGGAGCGCGGTCGTCCGGGAGCTGATCGCCCAGGACGAGAAGGTCGCGGTCGTCGCCGAGACCCCGGAGCAGGTCGCGCTGCTGCACACGCTCGCCAGCGATCGGAAGCTGTTCGCGACCACTGGGCCGCCGGGCGACGCGACGATCTTGAAGCGCGTGAACATCGAGTCGGCGCACTCCGTCGTCGTCTGCACCGGTGACGACACCACGACCCTCATCGCCGCGCTGAACGCCCGGGCGATGAACCCGACGATCCGCATCGTCGTCTCGGTCGGCCGCCCCGAGCTCAAGCAGACCCTCAAGGCCGCCGGGGTCACCTACGTGGCGTCGCCGGCGGAGATGGCGGGCCGTCTGTGCGCCGACGCGGCGTTCCGGCCCGAGGTCGCGAACATGGTGGAGGACCTCACGACCACCGAGTTCGGGGCCGACATGGAGGAGTTCGTCCTGACGCAGTGGACCCCGATCTCCCGTCAGACCCTCCCGGAGGCGGAGGCGCTCGTGCGGAAGGCGTCGGACTGCCTCGTGATCGGCTACGCCCGCCCGGGGCCCGACGGCGAGTTCCGGACGATCCTCAACCCGCCGATGTCGTTCCAGTTCCAGCCGGGGGACGCGCTGATCGTCGTGGGGACCCTCGCGAACCTGCACCGGCTCCAGCAGTGGATCGGGGTGCCGCAGGGCCGCTAGCCCTTCCGCTCGAGGCCGGGCTCGACCGGGGCGGGCCGGCGCGGACCCATCGCCCGCAGCGCCGGCTCGCGATCGACGTACACCTGCCACTGCGCGATGAGGTGGTCGCGGACGACGACGCGCCAGGCCGCGTGCGCCCGCCAGCGGTTCTCGGCGGGCAACTGCTCGCCGACCGCGAACGTCCCGCTCGCCGTGCCGAACATGCCGACGACCCGGCCGGATTGGAACCACTCCTTCACCCCGAGGTGGTAGTCCGGGAACGCGTGGAAGCACTCCGTCCAGGCCGCCCGCAACCGGTCCTTGCCCCGAAGCTCCTGCCCCTGGGCGTCGATCATGAGGTGGTCCTCGGTGAGCAGCGCGAGCAGGCTCTCGATATCGTGCCGGTTGATCTCGTTCACGAAGCGCAGCGCCACCCGGGCCGTGTCCGACTCGCTCGTGGTCGAACCCCTCCGGGCCCCCCCGCCCCGGCGGCGGAGCGCCCGACCGGCATCGCGTTCCCCTAGATTCTACTTTCCGGAGCGCGTCCGCGACCGTCCGGGCTCACCGGGGCTCGTCGCCGAGCTGCGCCAGGAACAGCGCGTGGGCCTCCTCGCCTTCGGGGACGCGGTCGCGCCGAAGGACGCGGAACCCGAGCTCCTCGAGCCACCGCTGGTACGTCGTGGCGTCGGCGTGGCTCCAGTACATCTTGGCGGTCGAGCCGAGCCATCCCTGCTCCGTGCCCGTGAACGCGGTCCAGCCGGTCGTGACCAGGAACAGGCCGCCCGGCGAGAGCCAGCGGGCGACCTTGCCGAGCAGCCCCGGCTGTTCCTCGAGCGGGACGTGGATCAGGGCATAGAGGCAGACGACGCCGCCGAAGGCGCCTCCCGGGAGGGCGATCTCGGTCATGTCGGCCCGCACGAACCGCGCCTGCGGCACGAGCCGCCGGGCCCGCGCGATTTGCACGTCGGAGATATCGACGCCGGTCACCCGGAACCGCTCCGCGAGCAGGCGCGCGTCCGGGATCCCGCATCCGCATCCCAGATCGAGAACCTCCGATCCGCGGCGCAGGCGGCGGAACAGCGGCTCGAGCCACTCGCGGTGGTGCTGCAGGGTGTGGCCGAAGGCGTCGGCGGGAGAACCGGACGGCCGGTAGATGGTCGAGACGCGGTTCCAGCCTTCCCGCACGACCGACTTCGGGTCGTCGGCCGAGGGCACATCGTACGTAGGTGTGCGCATAGCATATGGACTCCTAGGGTCGCGTCGCGCGCGGTCCCTCTCCGCGACCTCCGTGCGCAAGCTCGCGGAACGAGCTCTGGTTCGGCGCCCCGGCCCCGTGGCGGCGCGCGGTCGGCGTGCCGGTGGGTCACGCCGCTTAATTCATCCGCGGACTGACGGGCGCCGGGAACCGAACCCCACGGACCGCACCATGAACGCGACCCATCCTCAGTCCGCGCCCGCTTCGGGAACTCTCGGCGAACCGGTCGTCGTCGGGAAGGAGGTCTGGAAGGTCTACGGCAGCGGCGACACCGAGGTTTCGGCCCTGCGCGGGATCTCGATCTCGATCCCGCGGGGCCAGATGCTCGCCGTGATGGGACCGAGCGGATCCGGCAAGACGACGTTCCTGAACTGCTTCTCGGGGCTCGACGAGGTGAGCCGGGGCCAGGTGTTCCTCGAGGGCGTCGACCTCCACTCGATGGACGACCGAACGAAGAGCAACTACCGGGCCCGGCGCGTCGGCTTCGTCTTCCAGTCGTACAACCTCCTCCCAGTCCTCACCGCGACCGAGAACGTCGAGATGCCGCTCCTGATCGCCGGGGTCCCGGGGCGAGAGGCCCGGGAGCGCGCGCGCGCCATGCTCGGGGACCTCGGGCTCAGCGACCGGGTCGACCACAAGCCCTCCGAGCTCTCCGGAGGGCAGCAGCAGCGCGTCTCGCTCGCCCGGGCCCTCGTCGGGCGCCCGGCAATCGTCTGGGCCGACGAGCCGACCGGCAACTTGGACGAGGAGGACTCCCGGCAGGTCACGAGCCTGCTGCGCCAGCTCAACCAGACCTACCACCAGACGATCGTGGTCGTGACCCACGATCCCACGGTCGCCGCTGCCTGCGATCGCACGGTCCGGATGCGGGACGGTCGGCTCGAGGGGTGACCCCGTGGCGCTCGGGATCGTCGGCCTCCTGATCCTCGTCCTGCTCGCCGTCTTCGTCGTCGCGATCGTCCTCGCGGTACGCCACCGCATCGCGTTCCGCATCGGCCTGCGCAACGTCGCCCGGGCGCGAGGACGGACGATCCTGCTCGTGCTCGGCCTCCTGGTCGCGACGATGATCGTGTCGGGGAGCCTCGTCGTCGGGGACACGGTGAACCAGGTCGACGTGCACTACACGGTCCTGGCGGTCGGGTACAACGACGAGGTCATCGGCAACCAGTCGCCGTCCGGATCCTACACGGCGTTCCCCTACTCGGTCTACACGGACGTCGCGAACGCGACGGCGGGGAATCCCGACATCGCGGGGATGGCCCCCGAGATCGTCGGCCAGGTCTCGGTGCTCGATCGGACCTCGGGCATCCCCCAGCCGAACCTGAACCTCGTCGGCGTGAACGCGAACCAGAGCCGCCAGCTCGGCGATTTCGTCGCCGACAACGGGTCGGTCGTGGTCGGTCCGGCGCCCGGCGAAGTGATCCTCGACGACCTCGCCGCGTCGGAGATGAACGCCTCCGCCGGGGACCACGTGCTCCTCTACGGGGCCGGGGCGACCTCGATCCCGTCCGTCGTCCAGGCGGTGGTCCAGGACAACATCCGGGGCGCGTTTCCGACCGGCGGCCTCGGGAACTTCGGGAGCGCGTTCGTCGACCTCGCGACCGCCGAGCAGCTCGCCCGGCTCCCGAGCGCCATCAACTTCCTGTCGGTGACCAACGTCGGCGATCAGGCGAACCGCCTCGCCCTCGCCCCGGCGGTCAGCGCGACCCTCAACGCCACGCTGGCGACGATCCCCGCCGCGAGCGGGCTGACCGTGAACCAGCTCCTCGTGAACTCCCTGGCGAGCGCGTCCTCCTCCTCGAGCACGCTCACGACGCTGTTCCTCGTCCTCGGGCTCTTCGCGATCGTCGCCGGCGCGCTCCTGATCGTCGGGATCTTCGTCCTCTTGGCCGAGGAGCGCAAGGGCGAGATGGGGGTCCTGCGCGCGATCGGGCTCCAGGGCCGCGAGCTGGTCTACTCGTTCTTCTTCGAGGGGACGGTCTATGCCGCGGGCAGCGCGCTCGCCGGCACGGCCCTCGGCGTCGGCGTCGGCTACGGGCTCGTCTACGCGTTCAGCGCGCTCTACCGGATCCCGGGGCTCCCGGGCAACGCGATCCTCGACTCGTTCACCGTGACGACCGCCTCGCTGATCGAGGCGTACGTGCTCGGCTTTCTCCTCACGCTCGTGACCGTCGTGATCGCGAGCCGGCGCGCGAGCCGGCTCAACATCGTGCGGGCGATCCGGGACATCCCCGAGCCGCCCCCGACGCTGCGCACGTACACCTACCTCGCCTACCTCGGCGCGGCGGTGTTCGTCCTGGGGGCGCTCCTCTTCGCGAGCACGCACGCGGGCACGAGCGACGAGTCGTACCCGATCCTCGGGGGCGCCCTCCTCGTCCTCGGCCTCGCGCTCGTCGCCTCGCGGTTCGTGCGGAATCGGCTCGCGTTCTCGGTCGCGGGCGCGGCGCTCCTCCTCTGGGCCGGCTACCCACCCCTCCGCGACGCGGTGATCGGATCGGCCCACACCGGGACGACGTTCGACGTCTTCACGGTCGGCATCCTCCTGGTCGGCGGCGCGCTCCTCCTGTTCGCCTTCAACGCCTCCACGATCGCGAACGCCCTGATCCGGATCTCGGGCGGCCGGACCCAGCGGGCCCCGGTCGCGCAGATCGCGTTCTCCTACCCCGCCCGGAAGACGTCCCGGACGGTGATCAGCCTCGCGATCTTCGCGCTCGTGATCTTCGTCCTCATCGCGATCGCGACGGTCGGCGCGACCGTCGACGCGAGCCTCGCCAACACGCTGGAGGAGCAGTCGGGCGGGTACACCTTCGTCGCCTACTCGTCCTCGCCGATCCCCGACCTGCCCGGCCTCATCGCGAACAACTCGACGCTCGCGCCCTACTTCGAGTACGTCGTCCCGTTCGCGTCCGCGGGGATGTACGTGAACGTCTCGGGCTATGCCTACAATCCGTACACCGACAGCGTCTACGTCGCCCCGGCGACGGCGCCGGCCGCGTCGAACTTCTACCAGACGAGCCAGTACCAGTTCCAGTCGACCCAAGGCGGCCGGACCGCGGCCCAGGTGATGGCCGCGCTCGCCTCGACTCCGGGCGTCGCGATCGTCGACAACGCCTACTCGACGGTCCAGAACTCGCTCAGCCCCAGCACGGCGGCCCACCCCCACGTGAGCGTCGGCGGCTCGATCGAGCTCGTCAACCCGGCGAACGGCAACCGCACCTCGGTCACCGTCATCGGCGTCATGGACCAGTCGCTCGTGAGCGGGATCTTCGTGAGCCCGCCGACCGGTGCGGCGCTCGGGATCAACGGATCGGACCGGTTCCTCCTCACGGTGGCGCCGGGGGCCTCCGCGTCGCGGGCCGCACAGCTCGCGAAGGCGGCCTTCTTCCCGTACGGGTTCGTCATCCTCGACATCGCGGACCTCCTGGCCTCGTCGATCGCGCCAACCGAGGGGATCATCGGTCTCCTCCAGGTGTTCGTCGCGCTCGGCCTCGTCGTCGGGATCGCGGCGCTCGGGATCGTCGCGCTGCGCGCGGTGGTCGAGCGGCGTCGCGAGATCGGGATGCTGCGCGCGAACGGGTTCACCCAGGGGATGGTGCTGCGCACGTTCTTCCTCGAGTACTCGTTCGTCACCCTCGTGGGCATCGCCATCGGCACGGCGCTCGGGCTGCTCGTCGTCTGGAACCGCACGCAGTCCTCGACGGCGGCCGCGTCGGGCACGAGCGTCTTCGCCGCGCCGTGGCTCACGCTCGGCCTGATCCTGCTGCTCGCCTACGGGCTCGCGATGCTCGCGGTCGCCGAACCGTCGCTGCGCGCGGCCCGGATGCCCCCCGCCGAGGCGGTGCGGCCGACCGAGTGAACCGGGTCGACCGGTCGGCTAGCCGCCGGTCACGTCCTCGAGGAACTCCCGGACCGTTCCGAGGAACTCCTTCGGCTGCTCGAGGATCATCCGGTGGCTGCTGTGCTGCAGGACGCGCAGGTGCGCCGGCTCGATCCGCTCCGCCATCTCGATCGAGGCGTTGAGGAAGAAGTCGTACCGCCCGACGACGACGAGGGTGGGCACCTCGATCCGCGAGTAGTACCGTCGGCCGTCCCACCGCGCGATCGTCCCGTCGACCGCGAACTCGTCGCCCGAGCGGGTCATCATCGCCCGATAGACCTCGGGCGACAGCTTGGTCGCCTTCCAGTCCGCCGAGGTGCCCGAGAAGAACCGCGTCTGGAACGGGCGGAACACCTGCTCCACGATGCGCTGGTATTCCGGCGAGTCGAACGCCTTCGCCCGGGTCAGCTCCCGGATCAGCCCGCGGAGCTTCGGCGGGGCGACGCCGAGCACGGTCCGGTACGCCTGGCGGACCTCCTCGGCGCTCCCGCCCGTCGCGCACAGCAGGAGGGACGTGAGCCGCGACGGGAACCGGTGCGCGTACTCGAGCGCGACGAACCCTCCCGCCGAGTACCCGAGGAGGTGCAGCTCCGAGATGTGGAGCGCCTTGCGGATCGCCTCCACGTCCTCCGCCATCGCGGAGATCGTGTACTCCCGCGGGGAGCGGGGCCGCCAGCTGTGCCCCACGCCGCGCGGATTGAACAGCACGACGCGCAGGTGCGCGTTCGCGAGCCGCAGGAGCCCCCGCAGGTAATGGTAGGTCAGTCCGGGGCCCCCGGGATGGACGAGGAGCGTCGCCGGCCCCGTCCCTCGCGAGATGTACTCGAACCAGCGGCCTCCGGGAACGTGGACACGACGGACGCGGGCCATCGGACCGGTATCACGACTCCGAATCAAACGTTTGGTGCGGCGCCGGCGCGGGGAACGGGGCCGGTCGGACGCGGGTTCGGGATGCGGGCACCGGGATTTGAACCCGGGTTATAGGCTTGGCAAGCCTATGTGATAACCAGACTACACTATGCCCGCGTCGGCGACCGGCCGGCTCGCTCTCCGTCGGGGGGCGGGGTGGTTCGGATGCCCGAGCGACGCTCGGCTCTCCGTCGTCCGTCCCTCCGGGCGGGGCGGACACAGGACCCCACTATAAGCCCGACCGGCGGAGGCGCGGGCCCCGGGGCGGCCGAGGCCGCGGGGGACCGAGACGCTAAGCGGGGCGGCCCGCTGGCCGGCCCTCAGGCCGACGGGGCGGAGCTCACGGGAGGCCGAGGAGGGGGACCGTGACCGACGTCTGGGCGGAGGGCGACGCCGCGGTGCTGCTCCGGGCCGGAGAGGCTCCGACGGTCGTGAGGATCCGCCGGGGCGCCCAGGCGCTCGGCGACCGTGGGGTCCTCGACGTCTCCGCCGAGATCGGCCGCCCGCCCGGCGGGGAGGTCCCGTGGGTCGGGCACCGGTTCCGCCTCGTCCGCCCGTCGCTCGCCGACCTTCTCGGCGCCGTCGCGCGGGGACCGCAGATCGTCACCCCGAAGGATGCCTTCCACCTCGCCTACCTGGCCGGGGTCGTGCCGGGGGCGGTCGTCGCCGAGGCCGGGACCGGCTCCGGCGCGCTGACGCTCGTCCTCGCCACCCTGGTCGGTCCGACCGGGCGGGTCCGCTCGTTCGACCGCCGGCCCGAGTTCCTCGAGGCGGCGCGCCGCAACCTCGAGCGGGCCGGCGTCGTCGACCGCGTCGACCTCGCCGCCCGGGACGTCGCGGCGGAGGGGGTCGCCGGCGAGGGGTACGACAGCGTCCTGCTCGACCTCGCCGAGCCGTGGGCCGTCGCGCGGTCGGCGTACGCTGCCCTCCGTCCGGGCGGCTACCTGGCGACGTACACCCCGACGTATAACCAGCTGGAGCGCTCGGTGCGGGAGCTGCGGACCGTCGGGTTCTCCGACGTCCGCGGGGTCGAGCTCCTCGAACGTCCGATCCACGTCGGGGACGGCGGGACCCGACCGGAGTTCGAGATGCTGGGCCACACCGGGTTCCTCGCGGCCGGGCGCCGGGTCGGCTGACCGTGGTCGACGCGTCGCTCGCCCTCGGGGGCGTCGTGGGGGTCGTCCTCTCCGCCGGCTTCCTCTGGGTCGAGGTCGGCCGCTACGCGACCCCCCAGGTCCCCGTCACCGTCTTCGACGAGCGGAAGCTCCTCGCCGCCTACACGGTCGGGCTGTTCGTCGGCGTCCCGGTCGCCGCCGCCTACCTCCTCCTCGGCGCGTCGTTCGCGAACGGGGCGCTCCCCGGGGCGCTCCTGTTCCTCGCGACGATCGTCCTCGTCACGGAGCTCGCCCAGCGGCTGCTCGTCCGCTCCCGCTACTGGGGCCACGTCCCGCCGGTGCCGTTCTACGCCGTGGCGTTCCGCGCCGGGATCGGCGGGATCCTCGCGCTCGGCGTCGTCGCCTCCTACCTCGGATCGGTCGCCGTCCCCGCCCCGCTCGGACTCGCCACCGCGCTCCTCACCGCGGTCGCGCTGGTAGCGCTCGAGGTCGCCCTCGCCCTCCTCGCGTTGCCGTCGACCCGCGCCGACCTGCCCCGGACCGGTGGGATCGTCGCCGGCGGGTTGTTCGGCGCCGTCGCCTTCTTCCTGCTCGGCATCGGGCCGACCGCCGGTCCGATCGGCGCGGTCGCCGCCCCGCTGGTCGTGCTTGCCGGGGCCGTCCTCACCTACCGCGGACGGCGCTCGCTCCTCGCGGACGTCCCGCCGCCGACCGGCGCCGCCCCCGAGGAGGAGGCCGGCGCCCCCCGGAGCTACGGACGGAGCGCTCCGCTCGCGTCGGGCGAGGAACCGCCGCTCCGCGCCCGCTAGGGGGCCGCTCTGCGGCGCGGCAGCGCGTCCCGTCCGCTCTCGGAAGAATCATAAGGCGGGGAGTCTGGGCCCGTCCGCATGCCGGAGGCGGAATCCGAGCCGGTCCCGTTCGAGCGCCGGCTGCGGCACGGCCTGAAGAGCTACCGCGCCTCGATCTCGATCGTCGTCCTGGCGACCGGCTTCCTGCTGACGATCCTGGCGCTCGGCGCCTTCACCCCGCTCGCCCACTCCGCCCCGTTCACGACGATCAACAGCGCCACCGACCAGCCGAACGCCAACTACAACCTGATCTTCGTGATCCTCGGCCCGATCCTGGTGATCGTCGGCGGCTACCTCGTCGGGGCGTACTTCTACGCCCGCCGCCAGTTCGAGCACCTGATGCTGACGAAGAGCAAGGCGGAGTTCCTCCGGAACATCCCCGAGCTCGAGGAGCTCCTCTGGGACCTGACCCCGTACGACCAGGTCCGCTACGAGGACAAGATGGCCGAGCTGCGGATCCGGCGCTAGGCCGTCGCCGCGCGGTTATGTAGCGCGCCTCCGTCGCGCGGCCGTGCCGGAGGGGAGCGGCGGCGGGGACTTTGCGTTCCGTCCGCTGCGCAAGCCGGAGGAGTTCCGCGCCGCCGAGGAGCTCCAGGCGGAAGCGCTCGGGCCCGGCGCGGCGCTCGCGGTCCCGGCGGCGCTGTTGAGGACGTTCCAGGACCACGGGGGCCTCGTGCTGGGGGGGTTCGCGGACATCTACCTCGCCGGGGTCGTCGCCTCCTCGCTCGGCTGGGACGGCTCCGTCCTCTACCAGCGCGCGCACGTGCTCGCGGTCCGTCCCGAGTACCAGAACCATCGCCTCGGGGCCCGCCTCGCGGCGTTCCAGCGCGACGAGGTCCTCCGCCTCGGGCTCGCCGAGGTCCGTGGGGGGATCGACCCGCTCCATCGCCCGAGCGCGGCGCTCGCGGTCCGCCGGCTCGGCGCCCGCCCGTCCGGCTACCAGGCGAACCTCTTCGGCCAGCTCGGCGCCGAGGGAGCCGGCGAGGAGAGCGACCGGCTCGAGCTTCGCTGGACGCTCGCCGCTCCGCAGGTCGCGCGTCGGCTCGGCGGCGAGCTCCCGTCCGCCGAGGAGGACCGGCGCCGTCTCGCCGCGTCGAGCGCCGTCGTCGAGACCGAGGTCGGCGAGCACGGCCTGCGCCGACCGTCGGCGGTCGGCGAGCCGTCCGGCCCGTCCGCGAGCCTCGAGATCCCGTTCGACGTCGCGACGATCCGCGACCACGAGCCGTCGACCGTACGACGGTGGCGCCACGCCGTCCGCGACGGCTTCCGGGCCGCCTTCGACCTCGGCTACGAGGTCGACGACGTCGCCACCGTCACCGTCGAGCACGAACGGCGGGCGTTCTACCTCCTCCGGCCGGGCGCGGCGGCCCCTCCGCCTCCCACCCCCGCGACCCCCTGAGGCGCCCGCCTTCGCCTCGCTCGGGCCGGTACCAAGGGGTTATCGGAGGCGAGGGGCCTTCCCGGGCGGGGGGCCGAGGATGGCCGAGGCGACGGTCCACTATCTGTACGTCGCCCTCGGCCTCGCGGTCGTCGTCGGGGTCGTCGCGCTCGTCCTGCCGGGGGCGAGCCCGCATCTCGCCCCTCCGCACGCCGGCCAGCTGACGATCACACTGCCGACCGAGGTCTGGGGGCTGTTGTTCCTGAGCCCGGTACTCGCCGGCTTCGCCGTCCTCGTGGCACGGCGCCTCCTCGGCCCGACCTGGAGCTTCTCGAGGAGGACGTTCGTCCAGCTCGCGGTGATCGTCGTCCTCCTCCTCCTGTTCCTCTACGTCCTCAGCCACGCGAACTCCGGCCCGAACGGCTACGTCTCGGTCGCCGGTGACACCCCCCTCAACGTCACGAGCAACAACTCGACGGTCCACAACAACACGACGAACAGCACCCCCGGGCACGGCAACGGGGGTGGGAGCACGCCGGGGGCGGTTCCGTCGCCGTCCAGCTTCGCGATCCCGACCTGGGCGCTGCTCGCCGTCGGGGTCGCCCTGACCGCGGTCGTCGCCGCCCTCGCGCTCCCGGGGGTCCTCTCCGGGTTGCAACGACGTCGGCCCCCGGTGGCGGGCGGGGCCGCGACCGACGACGACCGGGCCCGGGCGCAGCAGGCGGTGACGGAGGCCGCGCTCGCCATCGACCGGGGGGACGACCCCCGAGCGACGATCGTCCGCCTCTACCTCCGCCTGCTCGTCGACCACAGCGCCCGCCTCGGCGACGTCGTAGCCCTGACCCCGGAGGAGATCCGCGCCCGCATCCTCGCCCCCCTCCACGTCCGCCCGGGGGCGGCCGAGGCGCTGACGCGGCTCTTCGAGGAGGCCCGGTACTCGACGCACGCGATGGGGGCGGACGCCGCGCAGCGCTGCCGGACGGCGCTCTCGGCCGTCGAGCTCGACCTGGGGGCCTCAGCCCCCCTACCGTGAGCCGCCGGCCGGAGGGCGCCGCGAAGGGCCGATAAAACGCACGGCCCCGCTCGGCGAGAACGCCACCGCAAGGGATTATGGACGGTGCCCCGCTTACCTCCTTTCAGGAACGGGGCCGATGAGCGCACCGGGACGCCGCGCTCCGTCATCGCTCGGCACGTGGGCGTTGCTGCTGGTCTTCGCCCTGCTCGGCGCGGGCGCTGCCCTGCTCGCCGGCCACGCCCCGGCGATCCGGACGGGAACCCAGGGGGGGCTCCAGCTCGCGATCCCCTCCTCGATCTGGGCGGTGCTGTTCCTCGCGCCGCTCCTCGTCGGGTTCACCGCCTACGTCGTCCGCTGGGCGATCACGTCGCCGGCCGGCATGCCGGCCCGGGTCGGGGTGAGCGTCGCGGTCGCCGCGCTGGTCGCGATGCTCCTGATCGGCCTGCTCTTCACCGCGAACTGGAACGGCCAGACGCAGGTCACCGTCGGCCCGAGCGGGACGAACGGCTCGGGGGCGAGCGGGCCGACCGGCACCGGCCACAACGGCACGACCACGAACAACACGACCGGCAACACGTCGACCGGCAACGGTACGAGCGGCGGGGGGGGCGGGAGCGGTCCCGGCGGCAACGGCTCGACCAACGGCTCGTCGACGACCGGCAACAGCTCGCACGAGGGGAACGGCTCCCGCGGCGGCGGCCGGGGGAACAACACGACCGGGACGCTGCCGGTCGCGACGGCCCCGACCGGCGGGGCGAGCTTCGACGTCTCGAACATCCTCTTCCTCTTCATCGCCGGGGGCCTCTCGGCGGTGGTCGCCGTCCTGGCGCTCCCCGGGATCATCGAGCGGATCGTCGACCGACGGCCCCGCTCCTACGCCAGCCTGGTCGACCTCGGAGGGCCCCCCGGGGCCGCCGAAGTGCGCTCGGCGCTCCGGGAGGCGGCGCTCGCGATCGAGGCCGGCGAGACGCCCCGCGAGTCGATCGTACGCCTCTACGGCCGCCTGGTCGGCTGGGTCTCTCCCCACCCGAACGACCTGACCGCCGCGACCGCCCAGGAGATCCAGCGGACCCGGCTGCGCGAGCTCCGCGTCGCCCCGGCCCGCTCGGAGGCCCTGACCCGCCTCTTCGAGGAGGCGTGCTACTCCGACCACCCGATCGGCGGACCGGACGCGACGCGGTTCGTCGAGACGATGCGGGCGGTCGAGCGTGACCTCTACCTCGGCGGGGCGGCCGAGTGAGCGGGTCGATCGGATGGTGGTGGCCGGCGCTCGCCGGCATCGCGACGATCGTCGCCTTCGCCGTCGGTCCGACGTACTCCGTGGCCGTGCCCGCAGCGACCGTCGCGGTCGTCGCCGCCTCGCTCACGATCGTGGAGGTGATCGTCCGCCAGCGCAGTGAGGCGGAGGCCGGGCCGGCGCGCGCGCCGATCGTCCCCGGCGGGGTCCGGGGCGCGCTCGCCGGCGGCGAGCCGGGCCGCGAGGACGTCGTCCTGACCCTCGACCTCCTCGAGCGCAAGATCTCCCGGCCGGACCTGCCGGCCCGCACCGGCCCGCAGGTGACGGCGATCGTCCGTCGGCCGGCGCCCGAGTACCGGCGCTACGTCGCCCAGCGCCTGGACGAGCTCGAGGAGGCGTCGTGATCGAGGAGGAGCCGCGGCCGCACCAGCCGGTCCGGTGGACCTCCCGCGCCTACCTGCTCGTGATCGCGGGGGGAGGGCTCGCCGCCGTCGCGGTCGCGCTCCGCGACCCGGTCCCCCTGTTTGCCGGGCTGCCGCTGCTCCTCGCCCCGCTCCTCGCGGCGGCGAGCGTCCCGCAGCAGCTCTACCAGGTCGACCTCGACTGGGCCTCGAGCGGCATGGGCCAGGACGTCACGATCACCGGCGAGCTGCGCGCGAAGTTCGGGAGGCACGCGGGCGACGTCTCGCTCGCCCTGCCGATCCCCCTCGGGACGACCGAGGAAGGGCCGGCCGAGATCCAGCGCGGTCCGGAGCTGATCCGCTTCACGATCCGCTGGCGGTTCGCCGAGCCGTCGATCGTCACCGTCCCGGCGCCCCGGATCTTCTGGCGGGACCCGCTCGGCCTGACCGAGCGGACGC
>DATJRX010000057.1:0-8843 GCA_035504395.1 Thermoplasmata archaeon
TCGGCGCTGCTCTACGCGACGCGCGGCACGTACACGGACGCGGTCCGGCGGGCCCAGGCGAAGATCGGATGCGACGACGTTCCCGTGTCGGGCGAGTTCATCCTCAACGCCATGGAGTGGAGCGGGGCTTCGCTCGAGTCGGTGGTCCGGTTCATGGGCGTCTCCAAGCAGGCCGTGAGCCAATCGGTCGAGATGCTCGTCGTCCGCGGCTACCTCGAACGGGGCCGAGACCCCTCGGACCGACGCCGGGTCACCCTCACCCTCACCAAGCGGGGCCACGCGGCCGGAAGGGCCGGGAAGGCCGCGATCGAGCAAGTCGACCGCCAGCTGAAGGAGCGGGTGGGGCCCGAGGGTATCGCCTTCACCCGCGCGACCCTGATCGGCCTCCTCGCGATCAAGCACCGGGCCCGCGCCCCGACCCGACCGGGGGAGCCATGAGCACCGCCCCCCGCCCGGGCGCGGCTCGCGGGCCGCCCTCGTCCACCGAGGGGGATCGCCGGGGCACGGACGCTCCGGCCCTTCACGAGCCGTCCCATGCGGCGATCGAAGGGAGAACGGAACCATGAGCATGACGAGATTGGCCCGACTGGCGGACCGTGACGACGACTACGCTCGGCTCGGCCTGCAGCGCGGCCGGGTGGAGCCCTGGGAGGACGGCATGCGCACCTCCGGGGAACGCGGCAGCTACGAGTGGTGGTACTTCGACTCCCATCTCGAGGACGGCTCGTCGCTGGTGATCACGTTCTACACGAAGTGGATACTGCAGCCGAAGGGCCCCGAGGCCCCGATGGTCATCGTCAACCTGGACCGGCCGGGGAAGCCGACCCGGCAGGTGACGATCCACGCGACCCCGGAGCAGTTCTCCGCCAGCAAGGACCGGTGCGACGTCCGGGTAAAGGACTGCTCGTTCCGCGGGGACCTGCACACCTACCAGATCAAGGTCGTGGACGACGCGCTCACGATCGACGCGGAACTGGTGGGGCAGGTGCCTTCCTGGCGACCGGCGACGGGCTTCACCTATTTCGGGGCCCGGGACGAGCACACGTTCGCCTGGATGCCGGCGGTCCCGCAGGGACGCGTGACCGTGACCCTCACCGAGAAGGACTCCCCGCCGCAGACCCTCACGGGGATCGGCTACCACGACCACAATTGGGGGGACGTCGTGATGTCGAAGCTCCTCAACCACTGGTACTGGGGTCGGGCGCAGGCCGGACCGTATTCGGTGATCGCGGCCTACCTCTACGCCACGAGCGAGTACGGCCGCACCGAGCTCCCCCAGATCCTGATCGCGAAGAACGGCCAGATCGTCGCCGACCAGGCCTCCCGGGTGCGCCTCACGCTCGAGGACGTATTCACCGACCCGAAGAGCCGGAAGCCGGTGGCCAACCGGGTGATCTACGACTACACCCAGGACGACCGGGTCCGCTACCGCGTGACCTTCCAGCGCAGCGAGACGATCCTCGACTACGAGCTCGCGGACACGGTCACGGGATTCAAGCACGTTCTCGCCCGAATGGCGCGCGTGGACGGGGCGTACCTCCGGTTCAGCGGCACCGTCACCGTCGAGAAGTTCGAAGCGGGACAGTCGGTGGAGCGGGCGAGCGATCCGGGGATCTGGGAGCTGATGTATCTGGGCCATGTGGAGTGAAACGATGGGACCACGGGCGATGGGAGCGACCGGCCGAACGTACCGCGCGACGGCGGAGGGGCGCCAGTGACGAAGCCCGTGCGGCGCACCGCGTCCGCGTCGGCGGCCGACGACCTTCCGAAGCAGCTCGAGCGCCTGCTCGCGGGGACGGGTGTCCGTCCGTCCGACGTGGGCGGGAGGATCTCCTTTGCCGGCGCGGACCCGATCTTCCCGAGCGCGATCCGTCTCGGCTCGGTGTTCGCGCTCGCGTCGATGGCCGCTGCGGTGGGAGCGGCTGCGATCGGGAGGCTGCGAACGGGGAAGGGCCAGGACCTCTCGATCGACCTGCGGCGCTCCTCCCATGGGATCGACCCCGAGCTCACCTTCGGCCCGACGATCAACGGCTGGCCGTACCCGAACCCGATCGGCAACACCCATCCGTTCTCCGTCTTCCCGTTCGAGACGAAGGACGGTCGGTGGGTCTACCCGTCGGCCGTGTACCCCCACCAGCAATTCGAGTGGACGAGCTTCTTCAACTGCGGCGCCAACCATGCGAGCGTCGCGGCCGCGATCCACAAGTGGGACTCGCTGGACCTCGAGAACGCGGCGAACGACGCCGGTCACACGCTGTGCATCGCCCGGACCGCCGAGGAGTGGTCCCGGCACCCGCAGGGCCAGTACCTCGCCGGCGAGCCGGTCATCGCGATCCGCAAGATCGCGAAGGGGGATCCGGTGCCGTTCGGCCCCGGCGAGCGGCCGCTCTCGGGGGTCCGCGTCCTCTCGGCGACGCATGCGGTCGCCGGTCCGGTCGTCGGGCGCACCCTGGCGGAGCAGGGCGCCGAGGTCCTCCAGTTCAACCGGCCGGACGACTTCGAGCACCCGTGGGTCTACGACGACGCCAACGTCGGCTTCCGGTCGACGTACCTCGACCTGCGGCGGCCCGACAGCGTGGCAAAGGGACTCGCGCTCGCGAAGCGGGCCGACGTCTTCGTCGACAACTTCCGGGGCCGCAAGCTGTCGGACTTCGGGTTCGGGCCGGAGCAGCTCGCCGAGGGCCACCGCGGGATCGTGGCCGTGAGCGTCCGCTGCTACGGCTGGGGAGGTCCCTGGTCGGAGCGCGGAGGGTTCGACATGCTCGGGTCGGCGGCCTCGGGCGTCGCGATGGCCGAGGGCGAGAACGGGAAGCCCGCGATGCCCCCGACGGCCCTGATCAACGACTACGTGACCGGGTACATGGGGGCCGCCGGGGCGGCCGCGGCGCTCTACCGTCGGGCCCAGGAAGGCGGGAGCTACCACGTCACGGTAAGCCTGACGCGGAACGCGATGTGGTACCTGTCGCTGGGCCTGGTCCCCCCCGAAGAACGGACCTTCGCCGAGAATCCGCTCCGCCGGTTCGAGACCCTGTCGACCAAGCCCGCCGAGCTCGTGCCGATCGTGCTCAAGCTTCGGCAGCGGCTCCTGCCGCCCGAGGTCATCGAACGCGACACCGCGCTCGGCCACGTCAAGCGACTGGCGCCGGCGGTCCACTTCTCGCGAACGCCCGGCGGGTGGAACGACCCGATCCTCAGCCCGATGGGAGCGTCTCCGGCGGCCTGGCTCTAGCCGCGGGCCGGCTGGCCCGTCCCCCCGCCGAACGGGACCGCGGCCGGATCGGGCCCGGCCGCCCGGGGTCCGCGGGGCCTCGCCGGGCGCCGGCGACAAAGCCTCAAGTCCTCGCCGCGCAGTTCGCGCCCCCGTACCCCGATCCGATGACGGAGTCGTCGCACCGCACCTTCCGAGTCGGCGTCGTGCAGATGGCGTGCGGGCCCGAGCCCGACGAGAACGTCGCGAAGGCGGTCGCGCGCGTCGAGGAGGCCGCCGGCCAGGGCGCGGACTTGGTCGTCCTGCCCGAGCTGTTCCGGACCCAGTACTTCTGTCAGCGCGAGGACCACGCCCTGTTCGAGTACGCCGAGCCGATCCCCGGCCCGACGACCGAGCGGTTCCGGGAGGTCGCCCGCGCGCGCAAGGTCGCGGTCGTCGTGCCGCTCTTCGAGCGGCGCGCCCCCGGGCTGTACCACAACACCGCTGCGGTGATCGACCGCGACGGGTCCCTCGTGGGACGCTACCGCAAGATGCACATCCCGGACGACCCGCTCTACTACGAGAAGTTCTACTTCGCGCCGGGCGACCTCGGCTTCGCGAGCTTCCCGCTCGCCGTGGGACGCGTCGGGGTCCTCGTGTGCTGGGATCAGTGGTACCCCGAGGCGGCCCGTCTCACGGCGCTGACCGGAGCGGAGCTCCTGGTCTACCCGACCGCGATCGGGTGGCACCCGCACGAGAAGGCCGAGCACGGTCGCGATCAGTACGACGCCTGGGTGACGATCCAGCGGGCCCACGCGATCGCCAACGGGGTCTACGTCGCCGTTCCGAACCGGGTGGGCCACGAGACGGGCGACGTCCGCGGCGACCGGGCGGACGGACCCGGGATCGAGTTCTGGGGCGGATCGTTCATCGCGGACCCGTTCGGGCGCGTCGTGGCGCAGGCGGGGCACGAGCGCGAGGAGCTCCTGGTCGCCACCGTCGATCCGAAGGAGATCGCCACGACGCGACAACACTGGCCGTTCCTGCGCGACCGTCGGATCGATGCGTACGGCCCCCTGACCGAGCGGTTCCGGGATCGGTCGTGACCGGGCGGCGCGGGGCCGGCCGGGTCCGGGCGACGGCGCCTCCCCGCGGCGCGAGGATGCCTGGGGAGTGGGAGCCCCACGACGCCACGTGGCTCGCATGGCCCCACGAGCGGTCCGACTGGCCGGGGCATTTCGACCGCATCCCGGACGTCTACGTCGGGATCATCGCCGAGCTCGTCCGCGGCGAGCGTGTCGACCTCATCGTCGAGTCGCGCGCCGTCGGGCGCTCGGTCGAGCGTCGCCTGGCGCGCGCGGGCGTCCCGCTCGAACGCGTCGCGTTCCACCCCTGGCGGACCGACCGCTCGTGGCTGAGGGACTCGGGCCCGACGTTCGTGACGCGACGACCGGCGGGGGAACGACCCGGCTCGGTCGGATGCGTCGCCTGGCGGTTCAATGCCTGGGCGAAGTACGACAACTGGCACCGTGACGTCCGGATCGCCCGCCGGATCGCGCGCGCGGCCGGCGTGCGGTCCTGGAGCCCCCGCTGGCACGGGCGACGCGTTGTGCTCGAGGGGGGGGCGATCGACGCGAACGGAGCCGGCGTGCTCCTCACGACGGAGGAGTGCCTGCTCGGGACCGAGCAGGCGCGCAATCCGGGACTCGCGCGATCCGACTACGCCTCGATCTTCGGCCGGTACCTCGGGATCGAGCGGATCGTCTGGCTGCCCCGGGGGATCGCGGGGGATGACACCCACGGGCACGTCGACGATGTCGCGCGCTTCGTCGATCCGTCGACGGTCGTCCTCGTCGTGGAGTCCGACGCGCGCGACCCGAATCGCGCCGCGCTCGAGGAGAACCGGGCCGGCCTGAAGGCCGAGCTGCCGAGCCCCGCGTTTCGACGCGTGGAGCTCCCCATGCCGAGCGAGATCCGACTCGGACCGCAGCGACTGCCGGCCAGCTACGCCAACTTCTACATCGCGAACGCGTCCGTGCTCGTGCCGGTGTTCGAGGACGCCGAGGATGCGCGCGCGCTGGGGATCCTCCGCGCCCGCTTCCCGGGGCGGCGGGTCGTCGGGATCCCCAGCCGCGACCTCGTGGTCGGACTGGGCACGCTCCACTGTCTGACCCAACCCCAGTTCGCGGCGCCGCGTCGCCCCGTGTGACGGGGCGGGGTCGTCCTCGACCGAGGCGCACGCCGAACGGCTTCGCCGCGGATCACGGCAGATCGGTCTCCGGGCGCGGGACCCACCGGGATCCGGCGGATCCGCTGCGGCCGGCCCGAGGCCCGGTCCCCGCCTCCGGCCGCGGGCGTCGGGGGAGCTCGAGCAGGGTCAGCGCCAAGAGTACGAGGGCGAGGCCGGCCAGCTCGGAGAGCTGGAACGCCTCCGCGAACGCGAGCACGCCTAGCGCGACCGCGACGATCGGATTCACGAACGTGACGAGATTGGCGGAGACGGCCCCCCACCGCTGGATCATGCGGTAGAAGATCGTGTAGCCGATCACCATCGAGACGATCCCGACGTAGAGGAGCGAACCCAGCGCGCCCGGCGAGGCCGGAAGCGCGAAGCTCGGTCGCAGGAGGCCGATCGTGACGAGGCCGGCCGCGGCGGCGCCGGCGAACGCGCCCGTCTGGCCCCAGCGAGCCTCGCCCTCCGGCCGGCGCCACCCGATCATCACCGCGCCGGCCCCCTGGCACGTCGCGCCGAGCGCGAACGCCGCGATCCCCCAGGGATCCGTCACGGGTCCCCCGGCGCTCGCCGCCAGCGAGAGCACGAGGACCCCGGCGAACCCGATCGCGAGGGCAAGGACCCGGAGCGGTCCCGGTCGGGGACCGTGGCGGATCGCGAGCACGAAGACGAGACTGAGGACCGGCGACGTGGCGTAGACGATCGACGCCGCACCGCCGGTGGCGAACTGCTCGCCCCAGTACAGCGGCAGGTTGATCCCTCCGATCATGAGCGCGCCGAGGGCGGCGGACTCGGCGAGCGTCCGCGCCGAGGGTCGAGGGGCCCGCCCGACCAGCGCCAGGACGGCGGAGACCGCGGTCGCGAGCGCGAAGTCGCCCGTCACGAGCCAGAACGGGTTCGCGCCGGCCTCGATCCCGATCCGGGCGATCGGGAAGGTGGCCCCCCACAGGACCCCGAGCACCAAGAGCGCGGGCACGCTCGAACCGGACGTCGCCCGCGTCGAGGTCGATCGCGACGCGTCCATCGTCGCGGGATTCGGACCGGGCTCGCTTGAGCGCTCGGTCGAACCGATTTGACGAGCGGAGGAGCGAGGGGGCTGGCGGGCGTGCGACGGGGGCCGTCAGGGCACCGCGAAGACCAGGCGGTGGGCGCCGCCCGTGCGACCCCAGAGAGCGGTGATCTCGGAGAGCGGGTGGACCTCGGTATCGAGGCGGAATCGCGAGGACGCGAAGGCGTCCAGGAACTCGCGGAACGCCGCGCGCTCTTCCTCCGGCGTCGAGCTTCCGATCCCGTGTCCGAGGATCTCCACGCCCGAGCTGCGGAGCGGGGCGCTCGGCAGGGAGATCGAGGGTCCGGCGATGCTGCCGATCTCGATGTACCGGATCCGCCCGGTGCCCCGGGGTCCGCCGGGCCCCCCGAGCGCGGCGATCAGCGTCTCGCTCGTCGGACCCCAGAGATAGTCGAGCACGATGCTCACCTTGGCCTCGGCCGCGACCGACCGGATCTCGGCCCGGAAACGTTCGGGGTCGGCGTCGTTCCGGACCAGGTCCGTCGCGCCGATCGCCCGGAGGCGTTCGAGTTCCACCGGGTTCCGACCGGTCGCGACCACGCGCCCAGCCCCGAGGTGGCGGGCGACCTGGACCGCGATCGTTCCCGCGGCTCCGGTCGCGCCGTGGATCAGGACCCCATCCCCCGGGGACACGCGGGCCCGGCGCGTCAGCGGGATCCAGCACGACCTTCCCGGGAGGGCGGCCGCCGCGAAGGCCCGCGCATCGACCCCGTCCGGCAGCTCGACGAGACGGTCCACCGTGACCGGGGCGAGCTCGGCCATCGCGCCGAACGGCGGGCGAGGGAAGTCGAAGTACCCGCGGCGTCCCTCCGGAGTGCGGCCGACGCCATCGACCCCCGGAACGAACGGAGGGGGCACGTCGGCGCTGTAGTGGACGCCCGCCGCCCGAGAGATCGTCAGCGGATTCACCGGGACCGCTTCGACGCGGACCAGCACCTCGCCGGGCCCGGCGACCGGATCCGGGAAATCTCCGTACTCCGGGGCGTGCCCCCGCTCCCGGACGATCGCCGCCTTCACGGAGAACCGCGTGCCCCCGAACGCGTCACGATGCCGTCCGCTTCCGGGCCGGTGCGGCCGTGGCGCGGGCGAGTCGACGCCGCTCCGCGATCGTCGGCCGCCGACCGATCGTGATCCACAGTCCGTCGGGGTCGAGCACGCTCGCCATCCACCCCCCGGTGGTCGCCGGCGAGTACGGGGTCGGTCGCGCCCCGGATCGCAGGAGGCGGCGGTACGTTCGCTCGAGCTCCGCTACCGGCGCGACGCCGATCGTGAAGTCGATGTGGTCGAGCGCGTCGCCCGCGCGGTACCGAGAATAGAAGAGCGAACCGCGCGGGTACCAGTTGAGCTCGAGGGGCCGGTGGGAGCGCGGGTCTTCGAGCTGGACCCACCGCCCCCCGCCCCACGATCGCGTGTCCCCCTGCCGGACGATGCGCAAGCCGAGCGCGCGCGTGTAGAACCGTAGCGAGCGGGCGAAGTCGCTCACCCGGATCCCGGGTTGCTCCAGCCGCATCGCGCCGTCAGCGTGCCCGGCTACTTAGGTCGCTCGCGCCCCGAGCGCCGTCGCCGGACTCAAGTTCAAGTAAGCCTAGGCGGGTCGGGGAAGCGATGCCGGCCGACACGGGCTCCGAGCGGCGCGACGGCGCGATGACCGATACGTCGGTCGACGGGGTCCACCTGGTCGACCGGATCGCGGACGAGCTCGAGCTGCTCTCGCGCAACGTCGACATCGTCGAGAAGCTCTCGAAGAGCCCCCCGACCGGGATCATCCGGCTGTCCGAGGCGCTCCACCTGCCGATCCACAAGACCCGGTACTCGCTCCACCTCCTCGAACGCGAGGGCGTCATCCAGCCGTCGGCCGACGGGGCCGTGGTCACCGACAAGGCCCGGGAGTTCTGGTCGAACCTCGACAAGAGCCTCGACCGGATGGCGACCGTGGTCGCGCATCTGAAGGAGCGCGCCCAGGAACACCAGGTCCGGCCTCCGGCGGGTCGGAAAGGCTATTAGCGTGAGGCAAGCTCGGCGCCGCCGGTGCCGCCGTAGCTCAGCGGTAGAGCGATCGGCTGTTAACCGAAAGGTCAGCGGTTCGAAAGGCCCGGGCGCTCCGTGCCTCGGCCCCAAATTCCGCTCGGCGGCGCCTTCGCTCGCGGGGACAGGGGCCCGTAGCTTAGCCCGGCCCAGAGCGTCCGGCTCATAACCGGTCGATCGACGGTTCAAATCCGTCCGGGCCCACCTCGTGGTCGCCGGGAGCGCCGACGTCACGGCGGGTCGGGAGGCGCCCGGATCCGCGAGGCCAGTGCCTCGACGACCTCGTCGGCGTCGTTGGGCATCGGGACCCTCCGGTACTCGATCCCGCG
>DATJRX010000058.1:0-12265 GCA_035504395.1 Thermoplasmata archaeon
TGCCGGGGCCAGGATTCGAACCTGGGAACTCCTGCGAGAGCAGATCTTGAGTCTGCCGCCTTTGGCCGCTCGGCCACCCCGGCTCGCCGAGCAGGAGGGGGCGCCGCTTATTCTTCTTCCGCCCCGTTCTCCGGGCGGTCGCCGCCCGTCCCGTCGTCCTCTTCGAGTTCCACGGGAACGAGCTCCTCGCGGCCGAGCTGTCTCGCGTCCGATCCCGGTGGCGGGGAGCGCGCGGGAGATCGCCACCGGACCGGGATGCGGCGAACGCGGCCGCATGCGAGACAGGTGCGCACGCGCCGCCCGGCGCGCAGTCGAGTCCGAACCGTGCGCCCCTCGATCCAGAAGCGCGAGCAGCCGCGGCAGTACAGCTCGCGGTATTCCGGCGGAAGCCGCACATTGTAGCGCGTACCGATCCGCCGCGCCAGCCCGATGTACCGGTCCGACAGCCCGAGATGTCCCGAAGCGGCCTCCTCCTCGGCGAGCGCGAACAGCGTCGAGATCCGTTCGCGCGCGATGCGCAGCATCGCCGCGGTCCGGCGCCCTCGCCGTCCGCCGCGCCTTACGGGGTCTGCGGAGCCTGGCATACGGGACAGTAGACCGCCGCGCGGGAGATGATCGTGCGGCATCGGATGCAGTACTTGCCGGAGGGAGGGGCCGCCATCGGCGGCGTTCCGAGCGAGGCCGCCGGAACCGGATACGCGACCGGGGCACCCGGCACGTAGGGGCGCGTCGCCGCGGTCGCGGGGGCGGGCGGCGGAACTGACCCGGAGGCCGGCGGAAGCGGGCCGCCGGCCGGCGGGGGCGGAACGGAGGGCGATAGAGGAGCCGGCCCGGCCGCGGCGTCGACCTGAGGCAGGGTGTACCCGCACTTCGCGCAGAATAACGCCCCGTCGGGGGCGAGCTCACCGCAATGCAGGCACGCCGGCACGAACGGGAGCAAGATTAATTGCGTATATCACCGTCAGGTACTCTGTTGAGACCCCGGTCGGTCGCTCTCGTCACCCGGAACCCCGAGCTCTACAGTGAGCTCGCGAGTTTCCTCCGGGAGCGCCGGCTGCCGGCGGTCAGCCTGCTGCCCGGGCAGAGGATCCCCGATCGCGTTGCGGTGGTGCTCACGTCCGTCGAGGAAGCCCGGTTGATCTCTCACCCGAAGGTCCTCGCGATCGGATCGGACGCCGACCCTCGAGCCTTCGCGGCCGCCGTGGAGCACGCGCTCGGCGCCGGCGTCGCCGGGGAGGACCTGGTCGTCGGCATCGATCCGGGGCCACGCCCTGGATACGCCATTCTCGCCGGGGCGCGATGCGTCGGCCAAGGCGTCCTCGAGTCGCCGGAAGCCGCGGGGCCGTTCGCCACCCATCTCCGCCGGCAGTTCCCGACTCGGCGCGTGGTCTTTCGAGTTGGTTCCGGGGATCCTCCGCGTCGCAACCGGATCGTGAACGAGCTGCTCGCCCACCACCACTGGGTCGAGCTCGTCGACGAGCAGGGTACGACCCCGCGGGGCCATCGCCGGCCTCGGGATCCGGCCGCCGCCCGCTCGATCGCGCGGGGCCTCGGACGACCGGTCCGGGAGCGGCTCCCGACCTCGTTCACCGCGGGCGAGATCTCGAACCTGCAGCGGCTCAGCCGCGAAGGCAGTGGCGGCCGGGTGACGATCTCCCGCTCCTCCGCCCACCGCGTACTGCGGGGGGAGATCTCGCTCGCCGACGCGGTCGCCGAGAAGATCGGCGGGGAGCGGTCGGGCGGTCCGAGCGGTCCCCCGTCCCCCTCCGTCCGGCGCGAACCGCTTTAATCCGGGCGACCGGTGCGCCGCCGACAATGCCCTCCTCCGAGCTCGCGGACCGCGTGCGCCGCGCGGCGCTCGACAACGCCCGGGTGCACGGCGGCGCACCGCGAGCCGGCCCGATCCTCGCGCGTCTCCTCGCCGCGGACCCCGCGCTCCGGCCCCGGGCCGATGAGCTGCGGGGGATCGTCGATTCGATCGTCGCGGAGGTCGCCGCGCTCCCGCCGGACGAGGTCGACCGTCGTCTCGCGGCCCTCGGCGGGCCCCCGGCCCCCAGGGCGCGGGAGGCGCGGGCGGAGGGGGCGGACTTCCCGGAACTCCCGGGGGCGGTGCCCGGAAAGGTGGTGCTCCGAATGGCCCCGTTCCCCAGTGGGGTGCTGCACATCGGCCACGCGCGGATGCTCTTCGCCCACCAGTACTACCGCGAGCGGTACCGGGGCCGCATCCTGCTGGTCTTCGACGACACCATCGGTTCGGAAGAGAAGCGGGTCGAGAACGAGTTCTTCGACCTGATCCTCGGCGACTGCGAGCTCGCGGGCGTGCGACCGGACGAGGTCGTGTACAAGTCGGACCGCATCCCTCACTTCTATCCGTGGGCGGAGCGGGTCATCGCCTGCGGGGCGGCCTACGTCTGCCGCTGCCCTGCGGAGCTCCTGCGGGAGCGACGGGCGAGCGGGATCCCGTGCCCCGAGCGGACCCAGACGGTCGGGGAGGCCCTGGACGAGTGGCACCGCATGCTCGACGGCGCGTATCCCCCGGGCGGCGCGGTCCTTCGCCTGAAGACCGACCTCCAGGACCCGGACCCCGCGTTCCGCGACCGCGTGCTGTTCCGGATCAGCGATCTCGATCACCCCCGGGTCGGCCGAAAGTACCGGGTGTGGCCGATGCTGGAGTTCTCCTGGGCGGTCGACGACGTCGAACTCGGGGTGACCCACGTGCTGCGCGGCAAGGACCTCGTGATCGAGGACCGCATGCAGCGGTACATCTGGGACCTGCTCGGGATCACCGGCCCGCCGTTCGTCCATTGGGGCATCCTCCGAGTTCGGGAAGCGAAGGTCGCGAAGTCGAAGGCGTATCGCGAGGTCAAGGACGGGGTCTTCGACGGGTGGGCCGACCCGAGGACGTGGTCGCTCCGATCGCTCGACCGGCGGGGGATATCGATGGAGGCCCTCCGTTCGTTCATCCTCTCGTTCGGGATGTCGCTCGCGGACATCGAGGTGCCGGCGGAAACGCTGTACGCCGAGAACCGCAAGCGGATCGACGCGACCACGCCGCGGCGTGCGTTCGTCGCGGATCCCGTGCGCGTCGACGTCGACGGGTACCCGTCGGACCTCGCGACGGTCCCTCTTCCCAACCACCCCGACCGGCCCGAGCTCGGGACACGCGAGGCGCCGGCCGGCCCGTCGTTCTACCTTCCGCGCCGCGACCTCGCGGCGCACGCGGGAGAGACGATCCGGCTCAAGGACCTCCTCAACCTCGAGTTGCCGCGCGAGATCCCCGAGATCGGCGGACGCCTGCGCGCTCGATTCGAGAGCCGGGAGAATCGGAAGCTCCCGCGGCTACAGTGGGTCGGCGTCGAGGGCGCGGTCCCGGTCGACCTCCTCGACGTCGAGGGGCGCCATGCGACCGGCATCGGCGAGCAGGCCCTCGGCGGGGCGCTGGCCGGCGAGATCCTGCAATTCGAGCGGGTCGGGTTCGTCCGAGTCGAGCGCGACCAGCTGCTCGGGGCGACTCCGCTCCGGGTCGTGTACGGGCATCCCTGACGTGGGCGGGAAGGTTTAGAAGGCCGGGACGACGCTTCCTTCCTCGACGACCGTGCGGTTCCTGCACACCTCGATCACCGTCCGCGATATGGCGGAGAGCCTCGCCTTCTACACCGAGATCCTCGGACTCGAGTTCGAGCGGCGCCGGACGATCCCCGAGAACCATGCGGAGATCGCCTTCGTCAAGGACCCGGTGTCGGGCGCGCGCGTCGAGCTGACGTGGTGGGAGGGAAAGACCGCGATCGAGGCGGGCGAGCAGCTCGACCACCTCGCGTTCGAGGTCGCCGATCTCGATCGATTCCTGATGAAGGTCCGGACGAAGGGGATCCGGGTCGCGAAGGAACCGTATCGCCTCTCGGGCGGTACCTCCCGGATCGCCTTCATCCTCGACCCGAACGACGTCTGGATCGAGCTCATCGAGCCGGCGCCGACGCACGGCTGAGCCCGACCGTGGCGGTCCCTCCCGACCCGCGGAGCCTCGAGGTCCACCGTCGGTCGCTCGGCGCGGTCTTCGAAGCGACGTTCTTCGTCCGGTTCGCGTTCGGCATCACCCTCGCCGTCTTCGCGACCTACCTCGCCGGCCACGAGACCGGAGGGCTCACCGCGGGCGACACGGCGCTGGTTGGCCTCGTCACGGCGATGGCCTCCGTCGGCGAGTTCTCGACCGTGCTCGTCTCGGGGATCGTCGCCGACCGCGTGGGCCGGTTCCCGGTCCTGTTCGGCGGGATGATCGGCGCGGCGGTGCTGTTCGCGCTGGTCGCGCTGACCCGCAACGCCCTCGCCCTCGGGGCGATCAATTTCCTGTTCGGGATCTCGAGCGGGGCGATCCTCGCGGCGACCCTGGCGGTCGTCGCCGACCGGTCGGGCACGGACGAGCGCGGGCTCGAGATGGGTCGCTTCGACGCCATGAACCTGGCCGGATGGCTCGGCGGCTACGCGTTCGGCATCGCGATCCTCGGATGGCTGCCCGTTGCCGCGCTCGGGGTGACGTTCATCGTGGGCGCGGCGGTCCTCGTGGCCGGCACCGTCGTCGCCGTCCGGCTCGTCCGCGGTCTGCCGCGGGGACCGACTGCGACGGGACTCGCGCCGGCGGAGATCCTGCGCCGGGCGTTCCGGCGCAACGTCCTGCTGGTGACCCTGCCCTGGCTCGTCATCTACATGCTGATCGGCTACGTCCTCGTGTTCTTCGGATCGGCGGCGAAGTCGACGGGCTTCCCCCTGATCTACGTGGCGCTCGCGATCGCGGGCGGCGGCGCGCTGCTCGTGCTCTCGCAGCCGCAGTTCGGTCGGCTGGCCGACCGGTACGGCCGGACCCGTCTGATGACCGTCGGGGTGACGGGTTTCGTGGGCGTGATGATCTTCGCGTCGCTCCTCCTCGCGTACGGGGAGAACTACGGGCTGATCGCCGGGCTCGCGGCGAGCGGGCTCGCCGCGCTGGCGTACGGGCCGGCCGCCCTCGCCGCGCTCGCCGACCTCGCGAACGTGCTCAGTCGGGCGACCACGATGGCGATCTACTCGCTCACGATCTCGCTCGGCATGATCCTGGGCCTGGTCGGAGCGACCCAGCTCCAGGAGCGGCTGGGGAACGAGGGCCTCTACCTGTTCTTCGGCGCCGTGGCCGTCGCTCTCGTCGCGCTGACGCTCGCGCGCCTGCGCGAGATCGGCCGCGTCTCGGGACCTCCGGTCACGATTCCGGCTCGATGACGATGTGCCGCAGGACCGGGAACTCGGCGCGGAGCCCGGCGGTCACCTCGTCGATCGCGAGCTCGAGCTGGTCGGTGGTCATCCCGTCGTGGAAGTTGATCCTGAGCGCGAGGAGCGCGTCGTCGGGGCCGAGCAGCATCGACTGGAGGCTGCGGACCTTCGCGACGCTCGGGTTCGCCTCCACGAGCTGAAGGATCCGCCGGGCCTGCGCGGGCTCGAGGGCCCGTCCGATCAGGTACTCCCGGCTCTCGGCGGACAGGATGAAGCCGGCGGCGATCAGGATCGCGCCCTCGGCGATCGCCCCGGCGCCGTCCGCCGCGGCGATGCCGGTCGCGTTCACGACGAACAGTCCGACGAACGCGGCGACGCTCGCTCCGACCGTGACCAGGTCCTGGTAGACGATCGCCTTCAACCCCTGGTTCGCCGACTCGAGCAGGTCGAGGAGGTGCATCCGGGAGAGGCGCAGCTCGCGCAAGGTGAACAGGATGCTCGCAAGGCTCACCACGAGCGTCGCGGAGGTGACGAGCAGGCCTTCCACGATGTAGCGGATCGGCCGGGGGTCGAGGACCTGATCGAGCCCCTCGGTGAGGACGAGGACGCCCGCGACGGTGAACGTCACCAGGATCGAGACGAACGCCCAGAAGAACCGCTCCTTGCCCCGACCGAACGGGTGCTCGGGGGACGCGGGACGCCGAGAGAGGTAGAGCCCCCACAGCAGCAGTCCGCTCCCCACGATGTCCGTGATGGTGAAGATCGCCTCGGCGAGGACCGATCGGCTTCCGCCGATCACGGCCACGGTGAGGTTGACCGCGAAGAGGGAGGCGTTCAGGAGGAGGGTGGCGATGATGATGACCTGCGGACGCATCGACCCCCGGGCTCCGCCCGGGACATAGGCGCACCGGGGGCCGGGGATTAAGCGTTCGTACCCCCGCGGGCGAAGGCCCCGGCCGGCGGACGAACTCTTAAATCGGCAGGACCGGTTCTCGGTGTGGGAATCCCATGAGCGAGCCGTCCGCGGAGGCGATGGGCCACCCGAGCGAGAGCGCGTCCCACGGCCGACCGGGCGCGCGCCGGTACTCGCGCCCGCCGATCTCCCGCCTGGGACTGAGCCCGGGGAAGCGCACGCGACTGAAGCGGCTGCTCTACGATCACGGGCCGGGCGGAGGGACCCTCTTGGTGCTCCCGATCGACCAGGGCCTCGAGCATGGACCGGTCGACTTCTTCGAGAACCCCGAGGCGCTCGACCCCCAGTACCAGTACGACCTTGCCCGCGAGGGCCGCTTCAGCGCGATCGCGCTCCACATCGGGCTCGCGGAGAAGTACTTCCACGAGTACGCGGGCGACGTACCGCTGATCCTCAAGCTCAACGGGAAGACGTCGATCCCGCCGGACGCCCAGGCGTTCAGCCCGCTCACGGGCACCGTGGAGGACGCGGTGCGCCTCGGAGCGGACGCTGTGGGCTACACGGTCTATGTCGGCTCGCCGGCCCAGGACCGCGATTTCCTGCAGTTCGTCGAGGTCCGCCGAGCCGCGGAGCGGTTCGGCATGCCGGTCGTGGTCTGGGCGTACCCGCGCGGCGAGGCCGTGGGGAAGCGCGGCGGCAAGGAGAGCCTGTACGCGGTCGACTACGCGGCGCGCGTCGCCCTCGAGCTCGGCGCGGACATCGTGAAGGTGAACTATCCGGTGGCGTCGTCGAAGGACGCCGACAGCCCCGCGCCCTACAACGCGCTCCATCTCACCGCGGACCAGTCGTTCCGCAAGGTCGTGGAGAGCGCGGGCCGGGCGCTCGTCCTGGTCTCGGGCGGCGAGAAGGTCGGGGACGCCGAGCTGCTCGCGAAGGTGCGCTCCTCGATGGACGCGGGCGCGACGGGGATCATCTTCGGCCGCAATCTCTGGCAGCGACCGAAGGCGGACGCGCTGCGGCTGACGCGCGAGCTTCATGCGATCTTCCGGGAGTACGCGCAGCCCGCCGCCTGACGGGCCGGTCCGCCTGTTCGTCCGGCTCGCTGGCGAGGACCACCCGAAGGCGTGCACCGGCCGCCGCCTCCTCGCGCGGGGTCTGGTCCGCTCTCCGTCGGGCTCGTCGGCCCGCCCGATCGTGCTCGACCCGCATGCCGATCGCCCCCTGAGCGCGGTCGACCTCCCGACGGCCGCGCGGGAGGGGATCCTCGCCGTCGACTGCTCGTGGAACCGTCTTGCGGATCGCGGGCGACTTCCCGCGTTCCTCGAAGGAGCGGAGCGCACCGGCCCGCATCGGCGGCTTCCGATCCTGCTCGCGGCGAACCCGCAGCATTTCGGCCGTCCGACCGAGCTCAACACGGTCGAGGCGCTGGCCGCGGCGACCTACCTCGTGGACCGCCCGGATCAGGCCGCCCGGCTGCTCGAAGGCTTCCGAGGGGGTCCGGCGTTCTGGACGCTCAACCGGGAGCGGCTGGCCGCCTACCGGGCGGCCCGGAATGCGGACGAGGTCCGCAGCGCCGAGCGGCGGTTGTTCGGGGGGCCGACGGAACCCTAGTCGCGAAGCGGCGGGTACCGCTTCCCCTCGGTCGGGAGGTGCTCGATCGTGATCTCGGCCACGGAGCCCAGCGGACGTCCGAGCGGGACGCGAGCCAGGATCACGCCGCCGTACCGCTCGTAGACGCGGGTCGTGTGGAGCGTGAGGCAGCGACCGTCGTAGAGCGGGATCCCGGTCAGCTCGGCGTCGTGGCCGCGCAGGAAGATCGAACCGTGGGCCTGCTCCAGGAATCGTGTCAGGTCGGCGGCCCCCCAGGGAGGCACGACCCCGCGCCGGCTTCGCGAGCGGTCGCACTCGGCCCAGACGAGCTCGGCGAGACGATCGTCGTCGGGGTGGTCCAGGTCGGCCTTCCACGTCGGCGGGAGGTCCCCGCGCGGGAAGCCGGCGTGCGCCATCTCCACGCCGTTCGGCGTCGCCGCGGCCAGCGCCCCGCGCTCGAGCAGCCCCAGGAACCGGACGTACCGCTGGATCTGCGGGCCCCAGAGCTCGTCGATCTCCTCGGGCAGCGTCTGGGGGATGACGGGGATCCGACGCGTCGTCTCGTGGTTCCCCTGGAGCAGGAAGACGCGGTCCGGGTAGGTCGCCGCCAGGCCGAGGAGACGGGCCGCGTTCGCGACCGAACCCTCGCCGCAGTCCGCCGGATGCCGGTCGACGTAGTCCCCGAGCCCGACCAGGAGGCGCGGGCCCCCCTCGGGATCGAGGAAGCGCCGCTCGACCTCGAGCGTCGTCCGCCAGTCGCCGTGCGTGTCGCCGAAGACGATCGCCTCCGAGAACCCGCCGGGCAGGTCGACGAATCCGGACCGCACCGGTACGGCCCGCTCGAGCCGGTCCAGCAACCGGTCCGCCTCGGACGGATCGAGGTTCAGGACCGCTTCGGGCGAAGGTCGATCGTCCATCCGGTGCCTCGGCTCACCGGGGAGGACGGGATGCGGGGGGCCGGAGTTCCCGGCGACCGGTGGCGACCGGTCGGCCCTTTGAACCGGCGAATGCCCTAGGCAACAGGGTCCTAAGCCCTGCCTCGGAGGCCCGGCCCGCGCGAGCGGGCCGTTTGGCCGAGCTGGAGCACCCCCGCATCGGAACGAGTACGCGCGCCGCGGAGTAGCCCCGGCAGGATTTCCGGCCGGCGGGGTCGCGGTCCCCCGGGGCGTTCGAACCTGCGTCGCGAGATCCAGAGTCTCGCATGATTGGCCACTACACCACGGGGCTACGGCCGTCACGAGCGTCGGTCCGTTGATAAACGTTGGCCCGCGCTCGGTCCGTCCGCGCCGGCCGGACGCGGTCCGGACGCGAGACCCCCCGTCCTCTCCAAATAGGGCGAGAGGGTCCGACCCCGGTCCATACCCGGGAGGACGCATGGCCGAGGGGGGGAACCGCTCGTCAACCGCGCCGGGTCCGGGAACCGGCGGCGCACCTCCGCGCCGATCCCTCTTCGGTAGCTCGGCCTGGCGCTCGCTCGCGATCTACGCCGCGCTCCCGCTGGTCGTCGGGATCTCTGCGCTCGCGACCGTCGGCGGCTCGCTCGGTCCCGTCGTGAGCTACTTCCCGACGGCGGCCGTCGACGTCTCGTACTCGTTCCTGCGGATGGCGGCGGCGTACGGGCTGTCGCTCGCGTTCGCGCTGGCGTACGGGTACTACGCCGCGACGCGCCGGACCGGCGAGCGGGTCATGATCCCGCTCCTGGACATCCTGCAGTCGGTCCCGATCCTCGGGTTCTTCCCGGTCGCGATCATCTTCTTCGCGAGCCTCACGCCCGGCAGCTGGCCGGGGACGAACTTCGCCTCGGTCTTCCTGATCTTCACGTCGATGTCGTGGAACATGGTCTTCGGCGTCTACGAGTCGCTGAAGACGCTGCCCGGGGAGCTCAAGGAGGCGGCGGCGACGTTCCGGGTGCGCGGCTGGCTCCTGTTCCGGCGCGTGCTCTACCCGGCCACGATCAATCGCCTCGTCTACAACTCCGTCCTCTCCTGGACCGCCGGATGGTTCTTCCTGGTGGAGGCGGAGATCTTCACCACCAACTCCTCGACCGGTGCCCAAGTGCTGCCCGGGATCGGGAGCTACCTCTACTTCGCGTCGCTGCACCACGACATCTCCCAGTTCCTCGCCGGGATCATCGTGCTGGTCATCGTCATCGCGGCGCTCGACTTCGCCCTCTGGCGACCGCTCGGCAAGTGGGCCGAGCGGTTCCGCTACGACACGTCCCCCTCGGGCGAGGGGGAGTCCGGCGCCCCCGCCGGGGGCGCCACCGCCGGCCCGAACCCGTTCCGGCGGGCGGCCGCGTACGTGACGCGGGGGGTCCGCACCGGGGTCACCCGGATCAGCACGCCGTTCGTCCAGCTCGCGGCGATCACGGTCCGGCCCGCCGGCCCGGACAGCCGGCGGCGCGAGTGGTTCGGCTACGTCGGGATCGGGGCGATCCTGGTCGTCGCCTGGCTCATGGTCATCGCCATCGGCGTCGGACTCTTCGACGTCTTCACCGGTCCGATCCTGCCCGGCGTCCTCAACCAGATCAAGCTCCTGCCGCTTGCCATGGGCGCGTCCGCCCTGCGCGTGGTCGCGGCGTACGCCCTCTGTCTCTCGGTCTCCCTGCCTCTTGCGATCTACTTCGCGCGGCGCGGGTCCGGCTCCCGCGTCGGGATGCCGATCGTCGAGGTGGTCGCCTCGTTCCCGGCGACGGCCCTCTTTCCGGTGATCATCTTCGAGCTGATCCCGTACATCTCGGCGGAGGGAGCCGCGGTCCTGATGCTGATGACCGGGATGATCTGGTACCTGTTTTTCAACGTCCTCTCGGGGATCCGGGGCCTGCCTCCGGACCTCGAGGAGGCCGCGCGTTCGTTCGGGGTCCGGGGCCGGGCGTTCCTCTCCCGCGTGCTCCTGCCCGGGATCTTCCCCGCGCTCATCACGGGCTCGATCACGGCGTTCGGCGGCGGCTGGAACACGCTGATCGTCGCGGAGTACCTCCACGGGAGCGGATCGCAGACGCTCAACCTGTTCGGCGTGGGCCAGGCGATCGACGTCGGCTACGCGATGCCCAACCACGACGGCTGGCCGCTGATGGCGGCGGCCGTGCTCACGCTGGTCGTGACGGTCGTCGCCATCAATGAGGTCATATGGAAGCCGCTGTACCGGCGGGCCGTCGAGAAGTACCGGTACGACTGACCGGTCCCCGACCCCGGAGCGGAGGTTCGTTCGCATGGCCCTGATCCGCGTCGAGCACGTCGACAAGTCGTTCGCGGGCCGCCACGGCTCGATCAGCATCATGCAGGACATCTCGTTCGACGTGAAGGACGCCGACTTCCTCGCCATCGTCGGCCCGTCGGGCTGCGGGAAGTCGACGCTCCTGCGGTTGATCCAGGGACTCGACCGCCCCACGGCGGGCCAGATCTTCTTCCGGGACCAGCCGGTGACGTCGGTCTGCTCGAAGATGGCGATGGTCTTCCAGAGCTTCGCGCTGCTCCCCTGGCTCACGGTCTCGCAGAACGTCGCGTTCGGGCTCGAGGCGCTGCAGTGGACCCCCGAGCGGATCAAGAGCCAGGTCGAGCGCTACATCTCCGCGACCGGCCTCGACGGCTTCCAGGAGGCCTACCCGCGCGAGCTCTCCGGCGGCATGCGACAGCGGGTCGGCCTCGCCCGCGCCCTCGCGGTCGAGCCGACGATCCTCCTGATGGACGAACCGTTCAGCGCCCTCGATGCCCTGACCGCCGAGGGCCTGCGCGAGGAGATCCTGCAGCTCTGGCGGGATCCCGAGCTTCCACCGGAGGCGGTCCTGCTCATCACGCACAACATCGAGGAGGCAATCCAGCTCGCGGACCGCATCATCGTCCTGTCGCGCCGGCCGTCGCACGTGCTCTCGATCGTGACCGTCGACCTCCCCCGCCCGCGGGACCGCAAGTCGTCCGCGTTCTACGACCTGACCGACCGCGTGTACTCGCTCATCACCGAGGGGGGAAGCCCCCCTTCGGCCGGCCCGGCGTCGGCCGCGGAACCGCCCGCGCGATAAAGGTTATAGGAGACCCCCCACTTCGAGAACCCACCGAGCGCGTTCGTGCCGACCTCCTACCCAAAGTGCACCCCCACCGAGATGCAGGGGCTGCTCGTGCTGCTGAGCGGCCACAAGGGCTCCGAGGACGTCGCGATGCTCGCCGACGACCTCGACCTCGAGATCGACGAGATCCTGCCCTCCCTCGACTTCGCCGAGGTGCTGGGGCTGGTCAAGGTCCGCGACGGGCGCGCGACCTTCACCGAGCTCGGCCAGCGCTACATCGGCGCCTCGATCCGGGAGCGCAAGACGATCCTGCGTGACCAGCTCCGACGGACCACCCTGTTCCGCACGCTGCTCCGGGCGCTCGAGAGCGCGCCCGAGCGCCGCCTGACCGACGATCAGCTGCTGCAGATCGTCTCCGTGACGTCCGCGACCGCGGACGAGGCGGTGCAGAACATCGTGAACTGGGGACGCTACACCGGTCTCTTCCGCTACGACCCCGAGGAGCATCTGCTCATCGGCGT
>DATJRX010000059.1:0-2731 GCA_035504395.1 Thermoplasmata archaeon
CCCGACGGAGCGAAGCACGGTGCCGCGCGCGCTGCGCGAACGACCAAACCGTTAAGCGGGTGGGGCAACTCCGCCGCCCGATGGCGGACGGACCGTCCGAGGGCGAGCCGCTCGACCTGCTGGTCAAGAGCACGCGCGACCTCCTCCGGCCGGAGGAGCTCGTCCGCGAGGCGACGCGCGACATCGTCAAGGACGAGATCCGGCGCCACCTCGAGAAGACCCTCAAGGAAGACCCCCAGCTGGAGCAGGACCTTCGGGATGCGGTCCGCGATCTGCTCGCCGCGCGCGCGACCGAGTACGCCGCGCTCGTGCGCGTGGGGACCGCCACGGCCCGGCTCGGGCTCCATGCGCTTCCGCCCGAGGTACGGCGCGCGCTCACGAAGGACCTCGTGGACCTGATCTCGAAGGAGCTGGGGCAGATCGTCGAGAGGTCGCTCTGACCATGACGCTCGGACCGGATCAGGTCCGGATCTACGAGGTCAAGCGGATCGACCTCGAGGGCGCGATCGTGATCGACGGGTTCCCGTCGGTCGGTCTCGTCAGCTCGATCGTCGCGAACTACCTGATCGACACGCTCCAGATGGACCAGATCGGGATCGTCGAGTCGCCCGCCTTCCCCACGGTCTCGCTGATCCGCAACGGCGACCCGCAGCATCCGGTCCGCGTCTACGCGGGTCGGCCGCCGGCGGACCGCGCCGGCCGGGGGGCCGACAAGATCGTGGCGTTCGTCTCCGAGTTCCACCCAGCCCCGACGATCATCCACCCGCTCGCGACGGCGATCATCGACTGGGTGCAGGAGCAGCGGTGCTCGTTGCTGGTGTCGCCCGAGGGTCTCGTGGTCGAGGCGGGGTCACCCCCGAGCCGGGGCGGCAGCCCGGCGCGGCTGACCGACGTGAAGGTGTACGGGGTGGCGAGCACCCGCAAGGCCCGCGAGCTCTACATCGAACCCAACATGATCCCGTTCGCCGAAGGCGTCATCACCGGGATCGCCGGGGTCCTCCTGAACGAGGGCCGTCGACGGGGGTTCGACGTCCTCACGTTCCTCGCCGAGGCGCAGTCCGACTACCCGGACGCGCGCGCGGCGGCCAAGGTGATCGAGACGATCAACCGAATCCTGCTGCGGACCCCGCTCGACCCCGTCCCGCTCTACGCGGAGGCCGAGCGGATCGAACAGCAGCTGCGTTCGATCCAGCGGCACGCCGCGGACCGCGGCCGCGCCGAGCAGCCCGCGCAGGCGTCACAGCCGATGTACCGGTAGGCCCAGGGATCCGCTCGAGCAGCTCCCGGACGCCGGCGACGAAAGCGTCCGCGTCGCGGACGTCGTTGTAGAGATAGAGCGACGCGCGGACGTTCCCCGGGATCCCGTGCCGTTCGTACCACGAGTGGACGCAGTGCATCCCCGACCGCACCATCACGTGGTGGCCCTCGTCGAGGAAGAGTGCGGCGTCGTGCGGGTCGATCCCGTCGAGGGTGAAGGCGAAGATGCTGGGTCGTTCCGCCGGGTCGGCCGGGCCGAGCCGGTGGAGCCGGGGCTCGTCCTCGAGGGCGCGGGAGATGCGGCGGTTCAACGATTCCTGGTGCTCCGCGATCGCCGCCGGTCCGACGCGAGCCAAGTACTCGAGTGCGGCGTGCGCACCGATCACGCCCGCGTAGTTCTGGAGACCGGCCTCGAACCGGTGCGGCGGCGGTCGCAGCTGGTGCGCGGTGAGCGTGCTCCACTCCACGGTCTCCCCGCCGACCAGCAGCGGTCGCAGCTCCGCGATCGGACCGGGCGCGGCGGCCAGCACCCCGGTCCCCGTCGGGCCGAGCATCTTGTGCGCCGAGACCGCGTAGAAGTCGACGCCCCAGGCATCGAGGTCGACCTTGAGGTGCGGGGCGGCCTGGCATCCGTCGAACAGGACGAGCGCGCCGCGGTCGTGCGCGCGCTCGGTGATCTCCCGGATCGGAAGCGTCCGTCCGTCCAGGTTCGACGTGTGGAAGAAGCTCACGAGCCGGACCCCGCCGGCGAGGCGCTCCTCGAACGCATCCCCGTCGAACGCCCGGTCGTCCGGGAGCTCCAGGGCCTCGAGCCGGATCCCCCGCTCGGCGGCGAGGCGTTGCCAGACGATCAGGTTCGAGTTGTGCTCGCGGTCGGTGACGAGCACGCGGTCCCCGCGCTCATACGAGAGACCCTGTGCGACCAGGTTGAGGGCCTCCGTGGCGTTGCGGACGAACACGATCCCGCTCGCGTCACCCCGACCAAGCCAGTCGGCGTAGGCCGTGCGCGCGCCCTCGTAGCGCCGTCCGACCTCTTCGGCGAACCGGTGGAGGCTGCGGCCGGCGCATCCGGGGAAGTCCTGGTAGTACGACTCCATCGCGCGCAGCACGGGGGATGGGACGAGCGACATGCACGCGGAGTCGAGGTAGACGGGCACGGTCCGGCCCGGTGCGGTCCGGAGGGCGGGAAAGTCCCCGCGGTAGCGTTCGGTCGTCACGGGCGCTCCCGCTGGACCGCGTCGGCCGCCGCCGCGAGGGTCGCGGCGCCGATCACGAGGGCCCGTTCGTCCGGCGCGAACGTCGGGGAGTGCAGACTGGCGGGCTCGCCGCGGATCCCGACGCCCAGGTTCAGGAACGTCCCCGGCCGGACCTCGAGGTACCGTGCGAAGTCCTCGGCCCCCATGATCGGGTCGGCCAGCTCCAGGACCCGGTCGCGGCCGTGCTCGATCTCGAGCGCCCGGGCGATCGTGCGGGT
>DATJRX010000060.1:0-4035 GCA_035504395.1 Thermoplasmata archaeon
CGCGCTAGGCCGGGATCCGGGCCGAGAGGACCTCGCCGGCCGCCGGCCCGACCAGCACCGTGTGCTCGGCCTGGGCGACCCAGCCGTGCCCCCGCTCGACGAACACCGGGTAGGCCTGCAGCGTCCGACGCGCGCGCCGGAGCGCTTCGCGCTCGTCGGGCGCGTCCGCCCACCGCGTCGCGAACGGCAGCGTGCGGAACCGCCCATACAGCCGGGCGAGGACCGGGTCCGACGGCCCCGGGTCGGCCCGGAAGCGGAGGATGTTCCCGAAGGGCCCGTTCCCGATCGATCCTAGGCCGTTGGTCGCGAACGGCTCGATCGCGATGATCTCGCCCTCCGCCAGCGTTCCGCTCGCGTGGTCCGGCACGTTCGGGATCGACTTGCCGGCGTGCAACAGGTATCGCTCGATCGAGTGGCCCGTCAGATCGACGATCGGCTTGAACCCCCGCGCCCGGATCGCCCCGGCGACCGCCCGTCCGATCCGCTCGATCTCGACCCCGGCGCGCACCTCGGCGATCCCCGCGCGCAGGCCCTCCCGGGCCGCGCGGATCAGGTTCTCGTACCGATGCGAGTCCCCGACCTCGACCGTGTCGGCGGTGTCGGCGATCGCCCCGTCCAGGTGCGCCCCGACATCGACCTTGACGAGGTCCCCCACGGCGAACGTCCCCCCATCCTCCGGCGCCGGCGTGTAGTGCGCGGCCTCGTCGTTGGTCGAGAGGTTGGTGGGGAACGCGGGCTCGGCGCCCTGCGATCGGATGAACGCCTCGATGCGGTCGGCGACGTCGCGGCGGCGCGCGCCCGGGACCACGAGCGAGAGTCCCAGGTCGCGCGCGCGGGAGGCGATCCGAGCCGCCTCGCGCCAGCGCGGCAGCTCCTCCGGAGCGGGCCCCATCCCGTCACCCCCTCCGGACGGGGCGCGGACGGTCGCCGGTGAGATCGACGATCGCGGACGGCCGGCCCGACGGCCGCGGGGCGCCCTCGAGATACACGGAGACGTCGCGCCCGAAGGCCGCGCGCATCGTGGCGACGGTCGGGCACGGGGGTTCGCCGTGGCGGTTCGCGGACGTGGAGGTGATCGGCCCGGCCCGTCGGGCAAGCTCCCGCGCGAGCGGGTGGTCGGGCACGCGGATCCCGAGTCGACCACCGGGCCCGATCGCGGCCGCGGCCACCGCCCCGCGGCCCGCGGCCGACGGAGGCGCGAGGATCGTGAACGGGCCGGGGAGGTGCGTGCGCACGAACCGTCGGCCGAGCGGACCGAGGTCGAGGAGCGCCTCGACCTCCGCGGTCGAACTGACCGCCATGGAGACCGGCATCCCTTCCGGCCGGCCCTTCGCAGCCCGGAGCCGGTCGACCGCGGCCCCGTCGGCGGCCCGGACCCCGAGACCGTAGAGCGTGTCGGTCGGGTAGGCGACGATCGCCCCGGCGCCGAGCGCCCGCACCGCGCGGTCGAGCGCGGCCATCCCGCTAGAAGAGCTCCTCGCCGACCCGCGCGTAGCCGAGATACTCCTCGTTCGTGAAGTAGAGCGCGAGCTCGCGGGCCGCCGACTCGGCCGAGTCGGAAGCATGGACGAGGTTCGTCGTGATCCCGAGCGCATAGTCGCCGCGGACCGTGCCCGGCGCGGCGGTCTGGGGGTTGGTCGCCCCGATCAGGAGCCGCACCACCGCGATCGCGGAGCGGCCCTCGAGCGCGAGCGCGACCACCGGGCCCGAGGTGATGTGCTGGACGAGGGACGGGTAGAACGGCTTCCCGTGATGTTCGGCGTAATGGCGCTGGGCGAGCTCGGGCGTGACCCGCAGCATCTTCGCCCCGACCAGCTTGAGGCCCTTCCGCTCGAACCGGTTCAGGATCTCGCCGACGAGCCCGCGCTTCACGCTGTCGGGCTTGAGGACGACCAGGGTGCGCTCGAGCGTGCCTTCGGGCATCGGGGCGCCGAGCCCCGGGGGAGGGTAATGTTTTCGCCCGCGGCCCGTGGGCGCGGGAGGATGCCGCGTCGTCCTCCCCGCACGCCGCCGCTCGTCCGCGGCTTCGACCGCTGCGCCGACGTCTACGAGCGCGCGCGCCCGGACTACCCGCGCGCGGCGGTGCGGTGGATCGGCCGTACGCTCGGGATCGGCCCGGGGTCGACGGTCGTCGAGCTCGGGAGCGGCACCGGGAAGTTCACCCGGGCGATCCGGCCCTGGCGCGCGGCCCGCATCGCGATCGAGCCGACCCCCGGGATGCGGGCCGTCTTCCGGACGACCCTCCCCGAGGTGGCCCTCCTCGACGGGACGGCCGAGGCGATCCCGCTCCCGGACGGGATCGCGGACGCGATCGTCTCGGCCCAGGCGTTCCACTGGTTCCGGCCGCGACCCACGCTGCGGGAGATGCACCGGGTCCTGCGCCCGGGCGGCGGCGTGGCGCTCATCTGGAACACGCGCGAGGACGCCGGCTGGTCGGGTCGCCTGACCGAGCTCCTCCGCCCGTACCGGCGCGAGACCGAACGCGGCTCGGGCTCGGACACGCCCTGGGTCCGTTCGTTCGCCGCGCCGTCGAGCGGGTTCACCCGGCTACGCTATCGCGGTTTCCGCAACGTCCAGTGGGGGACGCCCGCGCGGTTCGTCGAGCGGGCGCTCTCGGTGAGCGCGATCGCCGTGCTGCCGCCCCCGGCCCGGCGGGAGGTCGCGCGGAAGGTCCGGCGGTTGCTCGCCACGGACCCCGAGACCGCGGGTCGCGCGCGGATCCGTCTGCCGATGCTCGCCGAGGTCTACGTGAGCCGGCGCCGGTAGGCGCTCAGGACGATCGCGCGCGGACATCGCACACGGTGCGCCACCCGCAGCGGGCGCACTTCGCGATCGAGGGGGTCGCCCGCCCGTCGTACGGTCGGTCGAGCTGGGCGCGGAGCGCGAGGAGCTCGGCGCGCACCGCCGCGTCCCAGCGGAGGCGGAACTCGACCCCGTCTCCGTACCGAACCACCCCGAACGGCGGGGACCGCCCGGTCGTTTCCTCGACCAGTAGGCAGTAGGCGGCGACCTGGATCCGGTGCGAGGGCGGCGGCCCGGCGGGGGGCGACGGGCGGCTCTTCACCTCGATCGGCACCAGGCGGCCGTCCGGCAGTTGCCGGACGAGGTCCGGCCGACCCGAGAGCCGGTAGCGGGCCGAGCGGAGGGTCATCGGCGCGCCGGCGTCCGCCGCGACGAGCGGCCCGAGCGCGCCCTCCCGGCGACGAGCCCGCAGCGAACGGGCCGCGCCGAGAGCGATCGCAAGACCGATCGCGAGGACGACCAGCGCGAGAAGGAGGTTCAGGGGTGGAGGATCCATGCGATCCCTCCGAGCACCAGCAGCACCCCGACGAGGAGGGCGCCCCAGTACGCGGCCCCGTGCTCCGCCCGGCGGCGCTCGGCGCCGAGGGTGCGCGCGTGATAGCGCTGACCGCCCGCGGCGCGCGCTCGGGCGTCGGACGACGGACCGCCGTCCGGCGGATGCTCATGGTACCAGTGCGACCTCGGGCAGTACGCGTAGTCCGCGAGGTCGGAGGCCGACGTCCAGGAGCGCTCGGCCGACATCCCGCGCGACGCGGGGCGCGCCGGGATTTACCGACTTGCTTCCACGCGCAGCGCGGAGCGGAACCGATCGGTCACGGAGGCGCGTCGGACTTCGGGGGCGCCTTCTTCTTCGGCGCCGCGCGAGGCTTCCTCGGCTTCGCGGCGGCTGTCCCTGCGGCGGTCGCGGACGTCGCGGCCTCGGCGGGGACCGCGTCGGCGACGGCCGGCGCGGGAGAAGCGGGGGCCGGGGTCTCGGCCGCGGCCGGCGCGGGAGCGGCCGGGACCGCGGGAGCGGCGACCGGCGCGGGCCGGGTGCGGCCCCGGACGCGGTGGGGCGGCGCCGGCGTCGTGGCGGCCGGGGCGCGCGCGGCGGCGCTGGATCGGTCGGCGGCCTTCTTCAGGGCGTGGGCCCGGGTCCACTTGAACCGGTGGCCGACGCGGCCGAGGTCGAGCTGCTGCTTGCGGCACGACCCCGAGCAGAAGTGGAAGACGCTCCCGTCGCGCTTGACGTAC
>DATJRX010000061.1:0-39335 GCA_035504395.1 Thermoplasmata archaeon
ACTACGTCGGAGTTGTTCTGCTCAAACTGGGTCGCGGCGATTTCGGCAAATGGGTAGACCGACGTGCTCCCGCCGATGGAGACAGTGTACTGCGCGCTCGGGTTGCCGATGCCACCCGTGACGCCGCCCTGCCACGCCACCAGCCAGAGGTACAGCGCTGCGGCCGCCGCGACGGCAATCAGAATGAGGATCAGGGTCGCCACCACGGGCGACACTGCCTTCTTCCGGTTCTCGCCGCGCCAGGCGCGCTTGAAGCGCTGGCTGCGTTCGATTCTCTTCGCTTTCGCGCTCATTTTGGTTCTTTCCTCTCTGTGTTTTTTTGCAGCTTCGTGGCCCGCTCTCGCGCGCCGTCTCCTGCGGCGCTCCCATCGGGCTCGCGACTCATATGGCGGCCCGAAGGAGAAGCCGTAGGGCGGCGTAGGGCACGACAGAGTCCGTGGTCCGGGGGTAGCGTACGGTGGGCTCGCTCCTACCGAAGGACTTCGTAGTTTCCGTGCGGCTCGTTCATTCGCGGTACCCCAATTCGGGAACGATGCCGAAGCCCAGCGCGGACGCTGGCGCCATCCCGGGACTCCGCGATCAGCTGCCCGCGCCCTTGCGAAAGGGGATCCCGGCGAACGCGAAGCCGAAGGATCGTGCGACGCTGCTGCGCGAAGGGAAGGCGCTCGAGAGCGCGCTGGTCCACCGCGTGACGGTCCCGGAGAAGGTGCTCATCCAGGCCGAGCTCGGCTACATGCGTCGCCAGCTCCAAGGGGACCGGCGCACGATCGACGTCACGTACGCCGTCAATCCGCCGTTCGCGTTCGTTCACATCGACTTCAACGACACGACCGGCGAGTTCGACTACACGATCCTGGAGCCGAAGCTCACGGACGAGGAGCGCCAGAAGGGCGTCGAGATCCGGGCGAAGATGGAGGCCGTGATGGGACAGGAAGAGATCCCGATCACGGCGGGCGTCGCGCTCGGGGAGTCGCCCGAGCTCAAGGAGTACCTTCGGCAGAAGTTCCTGACGGTACTGGATCTCTACAATATCGACATCCCCGAGAAGCGCCAGCCCGTCATGCTGTACTACCTCTACCGGGAATTCCTAGGGTTCGGTCAGACCGATCCGATCCTTCGCGATCCCTTCCTGGAGGACATCAGCTGCCTCGGACCCAACGTCGCGATGTACGTCTTCCATCGTGTCTTCGGTTCCCTGAGGACCAATGTGGTCTACGAGAACGAGCTCGATCTGAACCGCTACGTCTTCCGCCTCGCTCAGATCTCGGGGAAGCACATCTCCGTGTACCAGCCCATCCTGGACGCGACGCTCCAGGACGGGAGCCGGATCAACCTGACCCTGGGCACCGAGGTCACGCGGAAGGGCTCGACGTTCAGCATCCGCAAGTTCTCGGCGGATCCGGTCTCGCCGATCGACCTGCTCCAGTTCGGGTCGGTCTCCTCGCTCGAGCTCGCGTACTTCTGGACGCTCGTGGAGTCCCATCGGTCGGTCCTGATCTCGGGGGGGACCGCCGCCGGAAAGACCACGTTCCTCAACGCGATCTCAATGTTCATTCGACCGGAAGACAAGATCGTCTCGATCGAGGACACCCCCGAGATCCAGATCGACCACGAGAACTGGATCCAGTCGGTGTCCCGATCGGGGTATGGATCGACCTCGGGGGCCTCCGGTGTCGGCGGAGCCTCAGGCGTTTCGGGCCTGTCGTCCCAGGGGGGCAAGACTGCCGGGACGGTCACGCTCTTCGACCTGCTGGTAGCGGCCCTCCGTCAACGCCCCGAGTACGTGATTGTAGGGGAGGTTCGGGGAGCGGAGTCGTTCACCCTTTTCCAAGCGATCTCCGTCGGACACGCGTCCATGTCGACGATCCACGCCGGCTCCATATCCGAACTGATCCACCGTGTGGAGAACGAGCCGATGAACATCCCGAGGGTCTTGTTCCAAGCACTCGACTGCGTCGCCTTCCCCTCCCAGGTGGTGGTCCGGGGCAACCGGGTTCGTCGGATCGCCGCGGTGACCGAGATCCTGGGCGTGGACAACACCACGAACGAGATGTTGACGAACGACGTGTTCCGCTGGGATCCTCCCTCGGACACCTTCCAATTCCTGGGTCGAAGCTTCGTCTTCGACGAGATCTCGGAGCGAACCGGCCGAACGGTCGACGCCCTGACCGCCGAGATGCAGCGGAAGTCCCGGTATCTCGACCTGATGACCCGGCTCGGGATGACCTACTTCCGAGACGTGAGCCGGGCGATCGCCGCGTACTACACGGCGCCCGCGGACGCCTTTCGGGACCTCGAGAAGAGAGCCGGTGGGTGAGCCGCGTGTTTGAGCCGACGCCGACGGCCGCCGGGGACAGTGGCAAGTCCGGGGCCCCCAAGAAGTCCGCAGGCGCGCCGCCAGTGTCGCGCTACCGCTCGTTCTGCTACGGGCTGTTCGGCGAGCGGTACGACCGGGAGGGACGGGGGGCGGCTCTCGGCGACCGCCTGAAGCAAGCCGGGTTCAACACGACACCCGGGATGCATCTGGCCGTCGCGACGATGACGACCGTCATCGCGGCAGCGGTCGTGTGCACGTTCAGCTTGGTCCTGTTCCTGATCCTCATCCACGGGGTCGCGTATTGGTACGGCTACGTCGCGCTGGTCACGCTGGTCACGGTGGGAGCGGTCCAATTGGGCTTTGGATCGATCATCACGACCCGGATCGCCAACCGGAAGGACCAGCTGGACCGTGAGCTTCCGTTCACGTTGAGCGAGCTCTCCGTCCTCGCGAGCACGGGGACCTCCCCCGTTCAACTCATCCGGAGAATGGCCTCCCGCGACCACGACCTCGCGATGACGGGCGAGTTCAAGCGCGTGGTGTACAAGATCGATCTCGAGGGGAAGGATCTGATCACCGCCCTCGCGGAGACCGCGAAGGAATCGCCGTCGACGTCCGTCCGCGAGGCGTTCTGGGACCTCGGCAACATGATCCACCAGGGCGGAAACCTCGACGAATATCTGCGGGCGAAGTCCGACGACGTGCTGAAGCTCAAGCGGGCGGCTCAGAAGCAGTTCATCGAGCGATTGCAGGCGTTCATCGACATGTACGTCTCGATGGTGCTGGTCGGAGTTCTGATGCTCGCGGTCGCCGCGTTTCTCCTCAACTCCCTGGGACAGACCGCCGCGGGGCTGAACGCGAACGAACTCCTCCTCCTCCTCACGTTCGGATTGGTTCCGCTCGCGGTGATCGTGACGGTGGTGATGATCTCGATAGCCTACAACCGGGCGGAGTGAAGGAATGCGTCGGGCGCTCCTGGCCGGCCTCCTCGTGCTCATCGTCCTGCTCCCGGCCCTGGCTGTGGCCTCCCCGAGGACCGATCAGACCCCCAGCCCGATCACGATCACCCCCGTCAACCCGCTGCCGGGAAGCCAGACGGCCGATCGTACCCCGACGATCAAAGCCACGCTCTCGGACACCGCCGGCAGCGTCTACGCTGGCTCGATCGTCCTGTACATCGATTCGCTCAACTGCACCGGTTTCCAAGGGTTCAGTGCGACGGCTACCTCGGTCACCTGCGCGGTTCCCTCGATCCTCGCCCTCAAGAACGGCCTTCACAACGTAACGGTCTCAGCGTACGACACGGGCGGCAATTTTGGTACGTTCACCTGGAACTTCACTATCAATCCCAACGCGACCGGTCCCGGCGCTCCCGTCTTCTCGATCAGCGCGCAAACGATTCTCCTGTACCTTGGCGTCGCCGCCGGGGTCGCGGGTGCCGTCTTCTTCGGCTACATCCTGTACCTGCGTCAGACGACCCGGTTCGCGTTCCGCAAGTACTTCGCGACCCACCCGGTCCAGCGATCCTACCTCGTGCTCTACATCCCCTGCGCGGCTGCCGTCGTGTTCCTGATCGTTGGTCTCGACTACGTCACGGGTACCCCTGGCCTCCCGTTCTACGCGCTCGATCTCGTATTCATCGGCGCCATTTTCGTCGCGCTCACCGCGTTCGGGATCGATTCCCGCTACCAGCTCGCCCGGCTCCGGCTGTACGAGCGCGCCTTCGCGCAGTTCCTATTCGAGATGGCGGACGCGATGCGCGGTGGTCTCGATCCCGCGAAGTCGATCGTGGAGCTCTCCAAGACGCAGACGAACATCCTCGCGAAGCCCCTGCGGATCGCAGCCGATGGAATTCGGATCGGTCGACCGTTCGAGGCCGTCCTCGAGGACATGGCGCGCCCGATCCGGAGCGCGCTCATCTCCCGCTACGCCGCGCTTATCGCGGAGGCGACGACCGTCGGCGGCGACACCGCCACGGTGATCTATCGGGCGGCGAAGGACATGGACGACTTCGTCAAGATCGAGCAAGAGCGAGCGAACCAACTCACGTTGCCCGTGGCGGTCATCTACATCTCGTTCGGTGTTTTGATGGCGGTTCTCTTCGCGCTCTTGTTCATCGCCCCGACGCTGGGGACCCTGAACATCGGGTTTCTCACTCCGGGCAGCAGCGCGTTGAAGGGGTCGGCCGCGCCGTCGATCCCACGGCTCACCGTCAGCGAGCTCCATGAGCGCTTCTTCGAGCTCACGATCATCAACTCGATCGGTACGGGGGCCATCATCGGAGCCTTCACCGAGGGCCGTGTTCGCTACGGGATCCTACACGGCCTAGCGCTGGTTGCGGCCACGACCGTGCTGTTCCTGTTCATCTTCCCCTGAAGCCGTGGTCGCGGGGCGAGCTCGCCACCCGGTGCTCTTCAAGGGCACTTTATCGAGGTCAGGCGGATCCCCGCGGCGTGGGCCGGCCAAGCTCACCCCTCCCAACGAGCCGGTGAACCGCGACGAAGACGACACGGGCGGACGGTGAGGTCCTACCCTTCGAATCCATCGTAACCGACGCTAGATGTGCCGAACAGCCCGTCGCTGTCCTGTACGGTCAGCGTTACATTGTACGTCTCTGGGCACGTCGGGCTGAGATTCGGCGGAACGCACGTAGGGAAGTCCGCCTGAGCAACCAGGACCTCCTCTCCGAGGGGAGGAGATGGGAAGGCCGACGACAGCGTCGGGGTCATCGGGGTGAAGGTCCACTCCCACCAGACGGCAGTGGCGTTCGGCCCCGGTTGCGATCCCTCGCCATCGAGCACCAGCATCGGCACTTCGGGGTTGCCTGCGCCGTTGAACTCGTTCGTCTCGGAGAGCTGAATGACCGCGGTTGGGGCATAGAATGCCCGAGCAAATTCGTTCCCGAGGAGCGTGTACACTCCCACGTCCACGTACTCATCGAACGGCAGAGTGTACGCACTGAACAGGCCCCCGGTCGGATTCGTCACGGCGTTCCAGATCTGGAGATTGAACGATAGGCTGACCTGTTCCTCCGGGGCCAGCTGGAAGTCGGTCACCGTGCCAGGAGCGGCACAGAGGAGGCAGACCGTCAGCGTGTTCGCCGAACCCAACGGGGTCTCGCTGTACGCGGCGATCGGCTGGCCGTTGAGGGTGATTTCTTGAACCGTCGTGTTTTGAACGTCGAGGCTGCCGAGGATCGTGCTCACGCTAGCGTACTGACCCGGAGTGGAACCCACCACCGGGTCGATGCTGATTACCTGCACATTCTCGAGCGACTTGTCGTGAGCCGAGGCCTGCTCGGCAAGGTATTGGCTCTCGTATCCCGCGACGAATGCGGCCAGCGCGATCGCGGCCGCGACCACGATCAGAATGAGCATCAGGGTGCCCACGATCTCCGCAATTCCACGGGCCCCTCGGCCCGGGGCGATCCGCCGGCGTCGGTGCACGATGGTGCGAGCGGGTTGAGCCGCCATAGCGGCACCCTACGGAGACTCCGTATCAGAACGGAGTGTGCCGTCGTCTCCCGCTGTCATCATTAAGCGAGAACCCGCGTACCGAAGAGCATGGGACTCCCTGTCGAGGTGCCGGGCCTCGACACGATCATCCCGCAGGTCGGCGAGGGAAGGATCGTCGTCGTGGAGAGCGGCGCGGACGAAGCCAAGAGCTTCTTCGTCCGTCGGCTCGCACGGACCGCGCTCGGTCTCACGTGGCCCGTGACGTTCCTCACGTCTCGGGATGGCTCCGAGCTCTCCCACGCCCTCCTCAACGGGGGAGCGGCGACCCCTTCTTCGGCGAGGAATCTGCAGGTCACCGAGCGGGACTCCCTGCGAGGGTGGGAAGGCCTCGAGCGGCTGCGAGGGTTCCTCGCCATCGATTCGTTCTCGTTCCTCACGCTCGACCTCCCGCCCGATCAGCTCTCGGAAATGTTACGACGGCTGCGCGCGGCTGCGCACGCGACGGGCCTCATGGTGGTCCTGGCGACCGACCGGGGAATGTTCGATCCGAGGTCCGAAGCGATCGTCGCGCACCTTGCGGACGGCTTCGTCCAGTTCCACGCGAAGGAGGGAACGGAAGGGCTGATCCGGTTCCTTCGCATTCCGAAGTGGACCGAAGGGACGTTCGTAGACCGCAACATCTACTACGAATACGACGGCAAGCGGCTCGCGATCGACCTGAGGAAACGGGTGCTCTGACCGTTCGGAAGTTTCCATGCCGGGCCCCTCCTACGATCGATTCGGACTCACCAGCAACCCGTTCCGCGAGCTCGCGAGCGAGAGCCTCGACGACATCGAGGTCTACCACGTGAACCTGGACGTCGACCGAAGTCTCGAGTCGATCAAGGAAGAGGTCCTCGCCAAGGAGAACCGCGCGTTCGTCGCGCTGGTGGGTCTCCACGGCGCCGGTAAGACGGAGCGGCTGCTCGTCGCCCAGGCCGAAGCGAAGGAGCGCAACGCCTTCTGCGTCTACTTTGACATCACGACCAAGACGACGTGGGTGACGAAGGGGATCGCCTACGCGATCGACAAGTCGGCGAAGCTGGGAGGGTTCCAACGGGTCTTCAGCTCGCCGAAGTGGTTCCGGGACGTCGTGGCCCTCGAGAAGATCCGGGATACGGGCTACGATCCGGTGAAGTCCGGTCGTGCCCTCGCCGAGGCCCTGAACGCGAACGCCCCGGCGTTCCTCCTCCTGAACGATCTCCACAACATCGCCTCGTCCGCCGAGCTCCAGATCTTCTCCAAGACCCTGCAGGAGCTCGTCGACACGATCCGGCCGGGCGTTCTCGTGATGTTCGGGGCCTTCCCGAGCTTCATGCTGCAATTGGCCACCGACCAGCCCCCGCTGTCCAGCCGCATCAATCGGACGCTGCTCCTCCCGCGCGTCAGTAACGAGGAAGCATCGCTCCTGGTCGCGAAGAAACTCCTGGCCAAGCGCCTCGTGGACGGTCTCGATCCACTGTTCCCATTCGACCCGGGGGCGATCGCACGGTTGAATCAGCTGTCGGTGGGGAATCCCCGCCGCCTCCTGGAGATGTGCGACGTGGCGCTCGAGTACGCCGCCGTACATCGCTCGTATCGGATCGATGTGGAAATCGTCCGCTCGGCGATTATGGAACGCCAGGTGAAGGACATCCAGTCGATGGTGGAGAACCGGATCGATCCCTGGGAGGAGGAGGGTGCGCCCCCGGTCGTTCGACCGAAGGATCCCTCCACCTCGCCCCCCACGGTGACGGGCGGGGGAGCCCCACCGGCGCCGCCTCCGGCACCCCTGGTCCGGTGAACTGGACCGATCTCGGTCGTGGCTCAGCGTCGCGCGGCCGGAGGCTCGTTGACCACGGCGAGATTGATGGCCTGCTCCGCGATGTCCGCGGCGTAGTTCGCGATCCGGCCCAAGCTGTCGACCGCTCCCCCCAGGGCGAGCAGTTCCTCCCCCTTCCGGGTGGCGATCTTGTGGGTCAACTCGTCGATGAGCTTCTGGTGGCGGCCCCGATTGTCGATCGCCTCGTTCGCGGCCTCCATGTCCCCCGCGATGAGCGAGTTGAACGCGCGGTCGAGCATCGAGAGGGCCGAATTCTTGGCTTCGATGAGATCGGCCGCGAACTTCGCGTCCACGGCGTGTTTCTGGCAGAGGACGGGAAACGTGCCAGCGACCCGCGTCGCGTGGTCGCCGATCCGTTCGAGGAGTTTCGCCACGAGTTGATGGGCCTGGATCGCGGCGGGCGAGCGCGCGAACTCGCCGACGCCTTGCACCGGCGACACGTACCGCTTCGCGACCATCCAGTAGAGCCGGTCGACGTCCTGATCGCGCAACTCGACATCGTGAGCCAGCGACCCGTTCCCGTTCTGGAGGGCCAGGATCGCGTCCTCGAGCATGGCCCGGACGATGAGGTGCATCCGTCGTAGACACTTCTCCGCACTGAGCTCCGAAGGGTCCGAGAGATCCTGGATCGTGAGGTTCGTGCGCCCCTCCTCGATGACCTCGGGACCGATGACCAGACGGCAGAAGTCGCGGGCGACGTGACGGACGAACGGCCCCTTGTCCGGCGTGAACTGGACCTCGATGAGACCGAACCCGCCGATGTACGCGCCGATCAACTTCCGGAGGAGGTGGTCGCGCGAGTCCTCCCCCCGCTCTTCGAACACCTTCTTCCGAACCGGGGGTCGTTCCTCGGGCTTGTGACGCACGGACACCGAGCCGTCGGATTCCGAGTCGACGAAGAGCGTGTCTCCCGGCTTGAGACCCGCGTCCAGTACCCATCGCTTGGGGAGTGAGACAAGGTAGGTGGATCCGCCCGCCAACTGCAGCTTCCGTCCCTCCACGAAGCTCACCCGGGTTCGAAGGGAATATGTAGGCTTAAAGATGAATTCCATAGATTCAGTAGAACTATACTTTGCATGGTCTAGACGGTGGAACGACCTCGTAGCTCACCGGAAAGTTACGGCGCTCCTGACAATCTCCGAAGAAATGTTGATGTGGTCCCGGAGGGAAATCCGGGTCGGCCAGTCGGGGCCGGTGGTCTTCCGGATGGTGAGCGCTGGGCAACCGGATCGGGGGGAACCTCCACCCCCGAATCGGACCCCCACTCCCCCGCTCGAGCCTACGGCGACGGGAACGGCCGCCGGCGGCTCCGCGCCCTCCCATTCGGCCCGCCGTTGGAGGTTCGCGTACGTGGCGATCGCAATCGCCATCGTGGCAGTAGTCGTGGTGGCGGCCGTTATCGTCGTAGCCCACCGGTCGACCCCAAACTCCCCGTACGTCCTGATTCCAGGACTCACCGTCACCGCGCTCACGGGCGGTCAGTTCTACGCGATCAACTTCGTTACGTCGAACCCCGCGGTCCTGAACGGGACCTACTCCACGAACTCGTCCGTGCAGTTCTACGTCATGACACCTACGGAGTATCAGTACATCATCGCGCAGAACAAGCTCTCCGGTTACGTGGACGCCTGGTCGACGCAGGGGTTCGTCGCGCTCGCCTATCTGGAACAACCGGTCGCCGTGGGACAGTGGGTCTTCGTGATGGAGAACCCGAGTGCCACGGTCGGAACGGACATCGGATGGTTGACCCCACTCACCCTAGCCACCGCGTGAAAGAGTTCCGTGACTACCGGCGTGGGGGGCGCACCGATCGAGGGGATGCTCCCGGCGGGATTCGAACCCGCGTTACGGGGTCGAAGGCCCCGAATCCTTGACCGGACTAGACTACGGGAGCTTGGCCGGGGCCACAGGGCCGGACCGCGCTAATGAACTTGGCGCGCGGCGTCAGTGGACGTGGCCCGGAGGTCGGACCCCCGACGTCACCCGGTGCGCGAGCGCGGGGAAATACTCCGGACGCCGCTCGCCGGTGATCGCGTAGATCGCCTTCTCGGCGATCTTGCACGCGTTGTCCCCCACCCGCTCGAGATGCCGGCCGGCGATGAGATAGCGAGCGAGCCGTTCGCTCGCGGCACCGCCCTTCTGCAGGAGCTGAAAGACGCGGTCCTGCAGCTGGTCGTAGAGATCGTCAACGTCGTCGTCGAGCGCGAAGATCCCCTTCTCCTCGTCCGCGTCGCCCTTCATGAACGCGGCGATCGAGGCCTGGACCATTCGGCGGGTCTGGGCGTCCATCTTCCGCAACAGCTCCGCCGGGGCAGGGTCGGACGGCTCCGGGGCAGCGGTCAGGTTCTTCGCGAGGTCGAAGCCGAGTCGGCCCACTCGGTCGACGCAGTTCGCGATCTTCAGGACCGCGCCGATGGTGCGCAGGTCGCCCGCCTCGGGTTGCATCGTGGCGATGAGGCGCATCGACTCCGTCTCGATCGCGATGTCGAACCGGTCGAGCGGGGCGTCGCGGTCGGTGACGCTCTTCGCGAGCGCCGCGTCGTTCGTCAGCAGCGCGCGGGTTCCGTCGGCCACCATGCCGACCGCGAGCTCGCTCATTGCGGCGACATGGCCCTTCAGGACCTCGATAGGGTCGTCGGCCGGGTTCGGGTCGATCTCTTCCATGTTCGGGGTCGCGCTCATTGGAACCTTCCGGTGATGAACTCCTGGGTCTTGGGGTCGCGGGGCCGCTCGAGGATGTCGGCCGTCGGGCCGACCTCGATCAGGTTGCCGGAGTGGAGGAACGCGACCCGCTCGGAGATGCGGGCCGCCTGTCCGACGTTGTGCGTGACCAGCACCAACACGATCTCCTCCTTCAGACGCCGGAGCGTCGCCTCCACGCGCTGCGTGGCCATCGGGTCGAGGGCGCTCGTCGGCTCGTCGAGGAGCAGCACGCGGGGGCGAACGGCGAGCGCCCGCGCGATGCAGAGCCGCTGCTGTTGGCCGCCCGAGAGCCCGAGGGCGGAGCGGTTCAGCTCCCCCTTGACCTCGTCCCAGAGCCCAGCCCGCTGGAGCGCCTCGGTGACGGCCTTGTCGATCGCGTCCTCGTCCTCGTGGACGAGGCGGAGGCCAAAGGCCGCGTTCTCGAAGACCGACATCGGGAACACCGTCGGCCGCTGGAAGACCATCCCGATGCGACGGCGGACCAGCACCGGGTTGACCCCCGGATCGTAGATGTTCTGACCGAGGTAGTTGACGACGCCCTCCACGTGGAGGCCGCGCGTCATCTCCACCATCCGGTTCAGCGTCCGAACGAACGTCGTCTTCCCGCACCCAGAGGGACCCACGACCGCGGTGAGGCTCTGCCGGGGGAATTCGAGGGAGACGTCGTGCAGGAGGTAGCGCTCCTTGGCGAGGACCGAGAGGTGCTCGACCGAGAGGACGGAAGATCCGTTGGCGGTGGGGGTGGCGCTCACTGGTAGAGTCCCTCCAGACGCTTTCGGTAGCGCGCGGAGATGACACGGACGAGCACGTTAAGCCCTACGACCACGACGAGCAGGATGAACGCGGCCTGGAAGGCGAGGGCGATGGCCGGGGAGCCCGCCGGGTAGCTGAAGTCCTCCCAGATGAGCGCGGTGAGGAACGTCACGGGAGAGAACAGCGTCTGCGGCAGGATCTTGGATCCCGTGGTCGTGAGGACGATCGGGGCCGTCTCGCCCACGCCGATGGCGACGGCGAGGAACACTCCGTTCAGGACCTGGGGGAACGCGATGGGCGTGCCGACCTTGAGGATGTACTGGTAGGGCCGCGTTCCCGACCCGTAGGCCGCCTCCCGGATGTGACGGGGGATCGACGAGAACGCGAGGTCCGTGATTCGGAAGATGTACGGCGTCATGAAGAACGCGAGGGTCAGGACGCCCGCGATGAAGGCCAGCCCCCAACCGAAGTAGAGGCAGAAGGTGAAGTAGCCGAAGTAGCCGAGCACGACCGACGGAGTACCGGCGAGCATGTTCGCGGAGACGCGGACCCAGCCCGCGGCCGAATCCGACAGGAACTCTGCGGTCGCGACGCCCCCGAAGACCCCGAGCAGCACCGCGAACAAGGTGGCGAGCGCCATCACCTCCGCCGTGCTCACGATCGGGACGCCGAGCGCATCGACGACCCGGTAGTTGAAGCTCGTGAGAACGGCGTAGGTGAGGGTCGGGAGCGCCTGGCTTCCGACGTAGTAGACCAGGTCGATGATCGGGATGATCGCGACCAGGAAGAGCAGCGGAAGCAAGTAGCCCGCGTACCGGTCGAAGCCGAGGCGCCAGCGGGTCCGGGCGGACCGATCGAACAGCACGTCCTCGGGCGCGAGACCCCCCTCCGGCAGCACGGTCGCCATCGTCCGCCTCCTACAACCCGGCGATCTCGGTGGCGCTCAGCCGCGAGATGAACAGTCGACCGACCACGTTGACGATGAGCGAGATCGCCAGCAGCACGAGCGCGAGCTCGCTCAGCGCGGCGAGGAACTGGGAGTTGCCGTAGGCCGAGTCCAGGATCGAGAACATCTCCGCCGCGATCGTCGCGGTCCCGTCGTAGAAGTTCACGGGGTAGTGCGCGACGAGGTTGAGCACCATCGCGACCGCGACGGTCTCGCCGAACGCCCGGCCGAAGCCGAGGAATCCCGCGCTCAGGATGCCCCCCCGTCCGTACGGGATCGACACCCGGCGCATCGTCTCCCATCGCGTCGCCCCGAGCGCGAGTCCGCTCTCCCACAGGTCCTTGGGGACCGACCGGAGCGCGTCCCGGATCAGGAGGGTGGTGATGGGGAGGGCCATGAGCGTCAGGATGAATACCGCGAGAGGGAACCCGAGCCCGGCCGGGTCCGGAGCCTTGCCGCCGAACCCCGGGATGAAGCTCAGGTGCGCGTAGAGGAACGGGTTCAGCGTCGAGCCGAAGTAGGGGGCGACGAGGAGGTAGCCCCAGATCCCGTAGATCACGCTCGGGATGCCCGCGAGCAGATCCACGAACGGGTCGAGGATCTGGGTGATGAACCGCGGCAGGTAGGCGACGGAGGCGATCGCGATCCCCAGCCCGATGAGCATGGAGAGGATGAGCGCGGGGATTGCCGTGATGAACGAGCCGACCACGAAGACCGCGATGCCCCAGGTGACGGGAGGGTTCCAGGTGCTGCTGAAGAACTGCCAGCCGAAATTGGTGAACCCGGTCTCGCGGACGAGCGAGGCGACGATCGCGACCACGATCGCCGCCGGCACCAAGGCGAGCGCGAAGGGGGGGACCTTTCCCAGGATCCCGCGAACCCGAGACCCGTTGCGTACGCGGCGCGGTGAAGGGATAGGAAGGGGTTCCCGGCCCCCGCTGTCTCCGAGGGCCGGGCTCTGCTCCACGCTACGGTCGTCCTTTGCGACCCGCCTCAGGTCGAGACCGACGCGAGGGTGGTCATGTCGTAGCCGACGACCTCCTGGGTCAGCGGAACGAAGCCAACTGCGTTGATCCACGTAGAGGCCGAGCCCGTGGTGCCGTAGTTCCCGTACGAGAGGGCCCAGTGCATGAACGCCACCGTCGCCGCGAGGTTCTGGCCCGTCACGACCTTGCTGCCGGAGATCGCGGCGGTCTTGAACAGGGCGTACTCGAGGTTGACGATCGGGTACGGGGTGGGGCTCGTGGAGGTCGGGTTCGACCCGCCACCGCCGTGCGCCAGCGTGACCGCGCCCTGCCAGCTGCCCCCGAGGATCAGGCTAACGGCCAGACCGTAGGTCGGGTAGTTCAGGCGGAGGAGGCCGAGGTTCGCGTCCTGCGAGATCGTGCTGGTGGTCGGCAGGATGTAGTTCGAGGCGGTGGTTCCGCCCGAGGCGCTGAGCGACTCGTTGTCCCCCATCGCCGCGTAGCCGAGACCGGCCGCGTTCGCGCTCGCCTCGTAGGCGATCCCCACGTAACCGATGGAGTTCGCGGTCTTCGAGAGGGTCGAGACGATCCCCGAGTTCCCCGTCCCCGTCTGCATGTTCGCGATGTTGTCGCCGGACAGCCCGCTCGTCGACACGGGGTAGCTGAACCCGCTCCACGACATGTAGCAGTACGACGTGAACAGGAACGTATCCCCGCTCGAGTCCGTGCGTTTCGTCGGGTAGATCGTCTGGCTCGATAGCGCGTTCAACTTGCCCTGGACCGTGGAGTTCTGCGCGGCCAGGATCATCGGGTTGTTCCAAGTGGTGATGTTCCCTTCGTAGATCATGGCCACCACCGTCCCGTTGAGGTTGAGGTGCATCCCCGCGAGGCTCGGCAGGTTGTAGTAGATGAGCTGCGAGGAAATCGCCACGGGGAAGTTGATGATGCTCGTCGCGCTCGCGTTGGTGACGTAGGCGTCCGAGGCGCCGATGTTGACGGTGCCCGTTTCGGCCCCGCTCTGACCCGCGCCGCTACCCGAGCTCGCCGCGCTCAGGACCACCGTGGGTCCCGCCAGCGCCGTGTAGTTCGGGAACCAGTACGAATTGAACAGGGGATAGAGCAGGGACGAGCCGGTCTCGGTGAGCGAGATCGTCCCGGACGAGCTCGTGCTCTTCGGGTTGATCGACGGGTAGATCACGTACCCGACGGCGATCCCCACGATCAGCAGGACGACCGCGATCCCGATCGCGGCAGCCATGCTCATGCTGCTCCCCCGGCGTCGCATGGGACTCGAGAGCTGTTCGGTCGGCGGCGGTTCGCTCGTTCCTCCAGTCGATGGTGCGCTCATTCGGTTTCACCTGTGCGTATGAGGTCTGACGACCCGCGGCCACGGGACAGGGCGTCGCGCAACCCGCCCGGGCCGCAGGTCGTCATCGGAACGGGGACTCCCCATTCGGATATATAGGAAATCCATTTAGAGTGTATATTTGACAATAGTTCCACGTATGTGGCTGCTAGGCACGGACTATAGTCGACTCCGGAACCTAGAGCGTCTTACCCGAAAGACTGCTCCCGATTTCCGTGACCCGGTGGCTCCTCCGGTTCGGCTACGACGGTCGCGGTTTCTCCGGGTGGGCCCGACAGCCGGGCCGGCGGACCGTAGAGGGGGAGATCGGCCGGGGCCTCCGGCGGTTCGGGATCGCGCCGACGGAAGGAACGGGTTCCGTTTCGGTCGCGAGCCGGACCGATCGGGGCGTGAGCGCCCGGGGGAACGCGCTCGCCCTGGATTCCGGCCTCGGCGGGCCGGCGCTCCTGCGGGCCATGAACGGGATCTCCCCGGAGATATACTTCACGGCGGCAACGCGTGTACCTGCCGAGTTTCGGGTGCGGAGGAGCCTCGGTCGCAGCTACCGGTACTTCGACGCGACGCCGATCCGCTCATCGCGCCTCCGGGCGGCGGCGATCCGTCGCCTCCGGGGGAGAGTGGACGCGCGCTCGTTCGGGCGCGCGATCCCCCCATCCGAGCCGTGCTGGAGAACGATCGAGTTGTTCGATAGCCGGAGCGTTCCGGGGGGAACCCTGCTCGAGGTTCGCGCTCCGTCGTTCGTCTGGGGGATGGTACGAAAGATGGTCGCCGCCGTCCGGGAGGTCGACGCGGGCCGGATCACGATCGAACAGCTCCGGTCGGCGGTCGAGGGCCACGCTCGCCTATCGCTTCCCCTCGCCGAGCCGGAGCCTCTCGTCCTCTGGGAGGTGACGTATCCGCTGGCGTGGGAATTCGAGTGGACGGGACCGAACCGGCACCAGGTCCGGCATCTGGCCCAGGAGCGGGACGCGCTTTGGGCCCGGCAGCAGGTCCTTCAGCTGCTCCCGGCGCCCGATTCGCCGTCGTAGGGGCACGGCGTCGGGCGGCGGCCTCGCGGGCCCGCGAGGGACGTGGCCCCTGCCTCCTCCGTAGGGCTTCGGGAAGTCCGTGGCGGAGGTGTATGTGGTTGAGAGCTCTCCCGTTCGACGACGGAGATCTCGGTCGCCCGAACGGAGCGAGGGAATTGGACGGGTCCTGGTCGAGTCCGTACTTCATCGGCGGGGCGGTGCTCTTCGCCTTCGCGGGCGCGGTGGCGTACTTCTGGATGTCATCGTTCCTCTTCGGTGCGGGGTACCAGGGAGCCCCGCGCCGCTCGGTCGACGCGATGTTCCGCCTCTCGGGTCTCCGCGCCGGCGACCTTCTGGTGGAGCTCGGCGCCGGCGTCGGCGCGGTCACGTTCCCGGCGGCCCGGGAACGCTGTGCCCGGGTGCTGGCGATCGAGATCGAGCCGCTCCGAGTGATCCTGCTGCGGGCACGCCGCGCCCTCGGCCCGGGCTCCGACCGGATCGAGATCCGCCGGATGAACCTGTTCGAAGTTCCGCTCGGCGAAGCGACCGTCGTCTCCGCGTTCCTGTGGCCGGGCGCCATGGCCCGGCTGCGGCCGAAGTTCGAGCGCGAGCTCCGGGCGGGAGCCCGGGTGGTCAGCCGGTGCCATGCCATCCCCGAGTGGACGCCGACCGAGTACGACCGGGGATCTGACGTGTATCTGTACATCTGGCCGGGCGCCGTAGCGGCCGGGGGGATGGCCTAGCTCGCCCCGGTCACCCCGCGACCCGCGGCCTGACCGAGAGTGCCGCGCAGGGTGAGCTTGGAGACCTTGCCCGTCGAGGTCTTGGGCAGCTCGGAGACGAACCGGACCTCGTCCGGGAGCCACCATTTCGGGAACTGCGGCGCGAGGAACTCCCGCAGCTCGTCCCCGGTCACGTTCGCCCCTTCCTTGAGCACGACGAAGGCGAGCGGCCGCTCGGTCCATTTCGGGTCCGGTTTCGCCACGATCGCGGCTTCCCGGACCGCCGGGTGCGCGACCAGCGCGTTCTCGAGCGCGACCGAGCTGATCCACTCGCCGCCGGATTTGACGAGGTCCTTCGACCGATCGACGATCTGGACGTACCCTTCCGGGTCGATGGTCGCGACGTCCCCCGTCCGCATCCAGCGATCGCTCGTCCACTTGTCCGGGTCGGAATCGTGGAAGTACGCCCGGGCGATCCACGGGCCCCGCAGCTCGAGCTCGCCCACGGTCTTGCCGTCCCACGGGAGGTCGCGGTTCTCGGCCCGCAGGCGGATCTCGACGAACGGCCCCGGGAGTCCCTGGCGCGCCCGGAGCGGGAAGAGTCGATCGGGTTCCCAATCGCGCATCCCCTCCTTCGGGACGTTCACGGTCGCGAGGGGCGACGACTCCGTCATCCCGTACCCGTGGATGAGGTCGATCCCGAGGGCCGCGAACCGGCGGATCATCGTCTCCGGAACGGCCGACCCCCCGACCAGCATCCGGAGCTCCGGCGCGAGCTTGCACCGACCCGGGTGCCCCTCGAGCGCCTCGAGGATCCCGACCCAGATCGAGGGGACGCCGGCCGCGTAGGTCACGCGCTCCTGCTCCATCAGGTCGAGGAGGTTCGGGGGGTCGAGCTGCCGACCGGGCAGCACCATCCGGCCGCCCAGGAGGGTCATGACGTACGGGAGACCCCACGCGTTCACGTGGAACATCGGCACGACCACGAGCGCCGCGTCGCGCTGGCGCAGGTCGAGCGTGGAGGCGGCGACGATCGAGTGCAGGACCAACGATCGCTGCGAGTAGAGCACGCCCTTCAGCCGCCCGGTGGTCCCCGAGGTATAGCAGAGCCCGGCCGCGTCCCGCTCGTTCAGCTCGGGCAGCGGGTCGAGCGGGGCGTGCGCCGCGAGGAGCTGCTCGTAATCGTCGAACCCGTCCGGGACCGGTGCTCCCGAGAACGGCACGACCACGATCTTCTCGGGGTGGATCTTCTCCCGGATCCGCGCGAGGAGCGGCAGCAGGACGTCGTCGACCAGGATCCAGCGGTCGCGGGCGTGGTCGATGACGTAGGCCAGCTGATCGGGCGGGAGGCGGAGGTTGAGGGTGTGGAGCACCGCGCCGGACGCCGGAACGCCGAGATAGGCCTCGAGGTGGCCCGCGTGGTTCCACATCAGCGTGCCGACCCGGTCCCCGCCGCCGAGCCCGGCCGCCCGGATCGCGGCGGCGAGCGAGCGCCCGCGGCGGATCACGGTCCCGTAGTCCGTCCGCCGGACGCTCCCGTCCGGGAGCCGGCTCGAGATCGCCACGCGGGGGAACACCCGCTCGGTGCGCGCCAGGATGGGAGCGATCGTCAGCGGGAACTCGTCCATCATCAGCCCTTCCATCGGACCCTCCGGAGGCGCTCGACCGGCCTCCCCGGGCCCGGCATCGGAGCGGCCCTACTCGAGGGTTTCGACGACCGACCGGTCGGCCCCGGGGTCGACGCGCGTCAGCCGACCCGCTCCCAGCGCTCGAGCTTCTGGACGCTGCCGAGCGTCGAGCCCCGCTGGATCTCCTCGCGGACCCGGTTCTCGTGCTCGAGGACGTCGAGCGCGCGGTTCGCGATCTCCTGGGCGCGCTCCCGCGGCACGACGACGACCCCCGAGAGATCGCCCACGATCCAGTCGCCCGGTCGGACCCGCTGGCCACCCACCACGACCTCGATCCCGATCTCGCCGAGCCCCTTCGGCTCGCCCGCGTTCGGGCTGACGTTCCGGCTGAACAGCGGGAAGCCGAGATCGAGGATGGCGTCCACGTCCCGGGCCGCCCCGTCGATGACGACGCCGGCGACCTGGCGCCCGTGGGCGCTCCAGCTGGCGAGCTCGCCCCAGATCGCGGTCGTCCCGCCGCCCGCGTCGACGACGATCACGTCCCCGGGACCGGCCCGGTCGATCGCCTCGACCGGTTTCGCCCAGTCCCCGTCCCGGGTCACGACGGTGACGGCGGGGCCGGCCATGCGGACGTTCGCGTCCCTCAGGTGCGGGAGGATCCCGTGCATCGCTCCCTGGCGCTGCATCGCGTCGCTCACGTTCGGGCTCGAGACCTTGAGGAACGCCTCCCGGATCTCGGTCCCCCCGTAGCGCCGGAACAGCTCGGTCGCCTGCGCCGCGCCGGTGTCGATCGCGGTCCGGATGCGCCGCGTCGCCTCCACCATCTGCGGACTCTTGGTGATCGCGCCTCCCACGATCAGGATCTGCGCGCCGGCCCGGACCGCCTCGGCGACCGTCTCGGAGTTGAGCCCGCCCGCGACCGCGACCGGGATCGGCGACCCCTTCACGAGCTCGGCGAGGACCGCGAACGGGGTCTTCGCCTGCATCTGCATGTCGATCCCGACGTGCCAGCAGACCGCGGCCGCGCCGAGCTCGGCGACCCGACGGGCGCGGGCGACCGGATCCGGGACGCCCAGGAGGTCCACCACCACCTCCGCCCCGTAGAGCTCCCCGCCGCGGACGCCGTCCGCGATGGTGTCGTCGTCCGCCGCGCCGAGGATCGTCACGAGGTCGGCGCCCGCCTTCGCGGCGATCTCGACCTCGAACGCCCCGGTGTCCATCACCTTCATGTCGGCGACGATCGACCGGTCCGGGAACGCCTTCTTCAGCTCCCGGACCGCGTCCAGGCCCTCGCTCTTGATGAGCGGGGTCCCGGCTTCGATCCAGTCCGCGCCGCCCTCGACCGCCTCCTTCGCGGCGGGGAGGGCGCGGGAGAGGTTCTCGAAGTCGAGCGCCACCTGGAGGACCGGCCGCTCGAGTCGCATGGCGTGCCGAGGGGGACGGGCCGTATAAGCCGTGGGCGGGTGCCGCGCGCGTGTCGGGACCCGCCCCGGGGGCCGTCCGCGTGATCCGGGGCGACGCCCGTCTCCTCGACGGGATCGGCGACGCCTCCGTCCATCTGATCGTGACCTCGCCCCCGTACCCGATGATCCCCCAGTGGGACGGCCTCTTTCGACGCCTCGGGGCACGGGACTTTGCGGGGATGCACCGGGAGCTGGAGCGGGCGTGGCGGGCCTGCTACCGGGTCCTGGTGCCGGGCGGGATCCTCGCCATCAACATCGGGGACGCGATGCGGACCATCGATGGCGAGTTCCGGCTGTGGCCGAACCACGCCACGACCGTGGCGGCGGCCGAGCGGTCTGGGTTCCGCTCCCTGCCCTACGTCCTTTGGAAAAAGCCGACCAACCGGCCGAACGCGTTCCTCGGCTCCGGGTTCGAGCCGCCGAACGCCTACGTGACCCTCGACTGCGAGTTCGTCCTGCTGTTCCGCAAGGGGCGGCTTCGGCGGCTGCCGCCCCACGACCCGCTCCGGGCCTGGAGCCGGTACTCGCGCGCCGAGCGGGACCTCTGGTTCAGCCAGATCTGGTCCGACGTGCGCGGGGTGCGGCAGGACGCGGGCGGGGGGCGCAGCGCCGCGTTCCCCCGAGAGATCCCCGAGCGGCTCGTCCGGATGTTCTCCCTGGTCGGCGAGACCGTGCTCGATCCGTTCGCCGGGACGGGCACGACGCTCGAGGCGGCGGCGCACTGGGGTCGGGACGCGATCGGCGTCGAGTGGGACCCGGCGGCCTACGCGGCGCTCGCGAGGAAGGGCCGCACTCTCGGCTGGACGATCGTCACTCCGGCGCGGGAGGCAGCGGCGGCCGCGCGCGGTGCGCGAGCTCCTCCTCGACGGCGGTCCTGAGGTACTGGAGCGCGGACGGGCTCAGCCGGTCCATATGCAGCAGCAGGTAGTGCAGGTAGATCCGCTCGGGCCGATGCATCGGGCCGCCCGGACGGGCCGGATTCCCGGGCGACGCGTCGGTATGCGCCGGGTGGTGTTCGAGCGTCTCGGCGTGGTGCTCGTGATCCGCTCCGTGGTAGTCGCGCCCGAGCGGTCCGACCAGCGGCGGGTAGACGTGCCCGACGGGGTCGTACGGCGGCTCGCTGACCGGGGCCCGGCGCGGCGCCGGTGCGGCGGCGGCGATCCCCTTGCCCTCGAGGTACGGATGGACCGGCCGCTCCGGGTCCTGCAGCTCCCCGATCGGGCGCCCCGCCACGTCCTCGACGATCGACTTCAGGCTCCAGCTCGCGCGCCGGCGCGGGGGGCCCGCGGCCGTCGCCTCCGCGTCCACGTTCCGGGCTCTCGCTTCGCCCTCATAAAGACCCGTTTCGAGACGCAGCCGGAACATCCGCGGTCCGCCCCGCGAGGTGGGCGTTCAGGAACTCGTACTCGGGCGTGGACGCGATGATCGCGAGCGGCAGGTGGAGGGCGCCGATCCGCCAGAGCGACTCCGAATAGCCGGCCTCGGACGGGAGCCGCGCCCTCGGAAGCCACTCCGCCTCCGGCCCGGTGAGGCCGAAGAACTCCCGGGCCTCGCTCGATACCTCGGGCAGGCGCAGGAACCCGACGAGGTCGAGGTTCCGGAGGACGGCCCGACCGCTCGGGAGCGCGAGGAAGTCGTCGGGGGCCTGGCTGAGGAGCAGGAAGCCGCCCGCGAAGTGCCGGACGTGGCGGACCACGCGGTCGAGGAAGTCGGCCGTCGCCCGGTGCCGGAGCAAGAGGTGGACCTCGTCGAGGACCACGAGCTTCGGCCCCGGACGGTCCCGCATCCGCCCATACACCCAGTCGAGGAGGTACGTGAGGTGGAACGGCATGTGATCGTCGGGCACCCGGTGCAGGTCGACGTCGACGATCGCCGCCCCGGTCGCGACCGTGGTCGGGCCATCGACCCCCCGCAGCGACCCGCCGCGAAACACGTCGAGCAGGGTCGACAGCCGATCGGTCCCCGGGCGGTCGCGCGCCACCTCCCCGACGAGGTCGGAGAACGTGGGAGCGGTCGTGCTCCCCGCGTAGAGGCGCGCGATCGCGGCGTCGAGCCGGGCCGCCTCCTCGTCGGCCAGGCTCGGGAACACCGCGCGGAGCATCGCCCCAACGCGGGCCGCCTTCTCGGTCCGATCGCCCCGGGTGGTCGCGGGATCGAGCGGGTTCCAGCGGGACCCGGCGTCGCCGACGGGTAGCACCTCACCGCCGAGCGCCCGGGTGAGGGGCGCGAACTCCCCCAGCGGGTCGAGCAGGATCACCTCGAGGTCCGGGCGCATCCAGCGCGACCGGAGGACCGCGAGCGCGGCCGCGAACGACTTCCCGGCGCCGGTCGTCCCGAACAGCCCCCACGAGTGGCTCGCGTGCCCCCACCGATCGACGAACACGGGGCTGGCGTCGGCGAGGGCGAGCCCGAGCAGGATCCCGCGCGGCTCGACGATGGACTCGTCGACGAACGGGAACAAGGCGGCCACCCCATCGGTCGGCAGCGTCTGCCAGTACCCGGTCGGCCGCGACTCGGTCCCCGACGGACCCGGCGGCGCGAGCGCCGCGCCGACCTCGTAGCGCGGAATCCGGCCCCGAAACCCGAGGGCTCCGAGGCGTTCGACGAGCCGCTGTCGCACCGCCTCGACCCGGGGCCGCGAGTCCGCGACCGACGCGAACCTCAGCCCGACCTTCCACAGCTCCTGCGTGCGGCGTGCGACGGCCCGGCCGAACTGGGCGGCGGCCTCGCGCTCCACCTCGAGCTCCGAATGGGAGGTGCCCTCGCCCCCGGTCGCGAGCTCGGCCTCGGCGACCGCCCGGGCGCCGTGGAGGATCTCGAGCGCCCGCTCGGCCGGGAGCCGGTGGGCCTCGATCATGAGCTCGATCGGCTCGGTGGTCGGCAGCACGCGACCGAGGAAGCCGAACGGGACCTCGGGCGGGAACTGCTGGATCAGCAGCGGAGCGAGGTAGCGGCGCCCGACCCGCCGCCAGCCCGGGCGCTCCTCGACGGCGCACGGCCGCCTCACGGCCGGCCCCCGCGCGGGCCCCGGCGGCGTCGGTCCGCCCGATCGACCCACCACAGGGGGACGAGCGAGGCTCCGAGCAGGAACCCGCGCGCCACGCTCCACGGCGGCGGGCACAGGACGAACGCGCCGGCACCGAGCCCGACGCACCCCCATCCCAGCCACTCCAGGGCCGTGGGGCGAAGGGCGTCGGTCGGGACGGACCGGCGGCGTCGCCACGCCCACGCCGCGGCCGCGAGCGCGGCGAGCGTCACGGTGAGCGAATCGAGGAAGGGGAGGAGCACGGCGAGCGCTCCGGCCAGCACCGCGAAGCCGACCGCGATCGAGAACGGGTCGAACTCCGCTCGGGTACGGAAGGGACCGGCTCCGAACACGAGCGCGTCATCCTCCCGGGCCCGCGACGCGCTCCACGGCATCGCGGAGGGCCCGCCCCCGCAGGCGTTGCGCCGGTACCTCGAGCGCGGCGAGCCGTTCGATCACCGACCCGGCGCGGACCTCGAGCCGCTCGATGCCGACCGGTCCGCCCTCGTCCGAGGCGAGTAGCAGGTCGACCCTCCGCACGCGGCGTCGGTGGCAGATCATGCGGATCAGCGACGAGTAGCCGCCGTGAGCGTCGTGGTCCATCCGCTCCCGGGCGACCGGCGGCGGCATCACCGGCCCCGCGCGCATCGGGGCGAGCGAGCCCGCGAGGATGAGGTCGCCCACGTTCGACCGCAGCATCTCCCGGAAGCGGTCGAACCGAGCGGCGAGATCGGCGGGCGGCAGGTACGCCATCGGCGTGCCCCCGGCCCGCACCATCGCCGCGTACCGCCCGTCGGCGAGCGCGACGAACCCCCGTCGCGCAAGGGCGGAGACCGGCCCCCGGTTCACGGTCGCGCTCCGTCGCGGGCGTCCGACGCGGTAACGGAGGTACGCGAGCGCCCGGCGGTCGGGGCTCTGGCCGTCCACCCGCGCGATCGCGACGCCGAAGCCGAGGACGATGGTGCCGACGCCGATCCAGGGGGAGAGGGCGAGCGCGACGAGGGAACCGACGGCCGCGTACCCGAGGAACTTGAGCGCGTCCCGCGCCGAGGGGAACGGGCCCAGTCGAAGCCGACGGTCGACGCGCTCCGGCAGGACGACCATCGGCGGGCCGACCGCCTCGTCCGCCATCTCATCCCGACCCTCCTCCGCGGATCGGGGGCCACGGGCCCGGCGCCGACCCGCGAGGACCGTGGGGCTCGCGGCCGATGTGCCGGACGAGGTGGAGCGCCCCGTGCCCCACGAGATGCGCGGCCGCGAGCGGGGCGGCCGCCGGGGCGGCCGCCGACCCCGCCACGCGCGCGGCGCCACCGGCGGCCGCCGCCGCGGGTCCTCCCGAACGGCCGGCCGACGCGATCGGGGAGAGGTAGCTCGACGCGCCGGTCGAGCTGCTCTGGAGTCCCTGCTGGAGGCCGGTCCCGACCATCGGTCCCCCGCCCGGGAACCCGACCGCGGCGAGGTGCGTGCCCGCGGTCGACAGGAGGAACGGGGAGCCCAGCGCGCACGCGAGGTACGCGAGGAGCAGGGTCGCGGAGGAGCTCCCGACAGCGAGCTCGAGCGGAACGACGAGGATGCACGGGAGGAAGACGAGCTCGACGAACAGCAGCCAGGCCCGACGCGCGACCGGCGCGAGGACGCCGAACGGCCACAGGAGCGTGAACAGCGGGAGGAGGACGAGGAGGACCGCGAGGAGCGCGTCGCGGAGCGCGACGGCGAAGACGAGCGCGAAGACGAGCAGGAACTCCGCGATCGAGTAGATGAACGCGACCGCTCCGTTGTCCCAGGAGTAGCTGACCTCCCCGATGCCGGCGAGGTTGACCCAGTGCCGCCATGCCCCGCCGTCCCATCCAGCGAGGACCGGGTAGAGGGCGCCGCCGAGCCCGAGGAGCGCACCCGCGATCGGGACCGTGAAGTTCGCGGCGATCACCGCGACGAGGAGCCGGGGCAGGAACCCGTCGAACCGGGCCCCGAACCGGGCGCTCACCGCCCGGGCGAGGTAGAGCGCGGCGATCCCGATCGCGATCAGCGCGATCGCCGGGTCGACGATCGCGCCCAGCGTGAACTCGGAGAAGTGGGACGCGGCCGTCAAGTAGCTCGACGAGGCCGCCCCCGACCCGGGCAGCGCCGGGTAGAGGGCGGCGGGCGTGAGCTCGGGGACGAGGAGGTTGTCGTAGGTCGGGCCGACGACCGCGGCGACGAGCCCGGTCAGGGCCGCGAACAGGGCGAACAGGATCGCCCGGACGAGCGAGCTCCAGTCGATGGCCCACACGGTCGACCGTCCGTCAGGCGCCGGTCAGCACCCAGTGGGCGAGTCCCCAGATCAGCCCGGTGAGGGCCGCGACGAACAGGAGCGTGCCGACGAGCGCGTCGCGGGCGCGGTCCTTCGCCTGGACCTTCTTCGTGACGTCGTGCGAGAACCAGCTCAGGGCGACCCTCGCCCAGACCAGGGCGAGGAGACCGCTCCCGGCGACCCCGACCAGATCCACGAGCCGGTCGATCGCGGCCGAGAAGTTCCCGACGGCGGAGTCGTTCGCCGGGGTCGCGCCCCCGATCGTCCCGACGGTCCCGGCCGGCCCGATGAGGTGGGTCGGGGGAGGTGCCGCGAGCACGGCGAAGGCGGCGGCAAGTGCGACCAGCGTCGACATCGGATCCCGGCGGGACGCGGCGGGCCTCAGTCGGCGAGATCGCGCTCCCAAGCCAGCACCTCCGAGCCATCTTCGTCGACCTCCGAGCGGACGGTGCCCTCGGCGACCAGTCGATCGAGGGTCTGTCGCGCCTCGGTCGCGGGTACGCCGGCCTCCTCGGCGAGCATCTCGACGGTCGCCCGGTCCGCGCCGTCCGCCGGTGCGATGATGCCTCGCAGGACGGCGGTCGGGTCGACCGAGGGGCGCGCCGGCAGGGGGCTGCGGCCACGGCGCCGGCGAAGGAAAACGACCGCCGCGATCCCGAGGGACGCGGCGAGGACGAGCGCGACGTCCGAGAGCAGCCCGGCGTCCGGACTCGGGTCCGCGGGACCGGTGAGGACCACCGACCCGTTCTCCCCGATCGTGTCGCCCGCACTGTCCCGGACCAGCAGCGAGAGGTCGACGACCCCCGGACCGGGAAAGTCGAGGTGCCAGAGCTGCGAGCCGTTCTGCGCCGCGGAGACGTTCCACCGCGCCCCGTCGCTGGCGACGATCGAGACATTGTACGGCGGGAGGCCGTCCGAGAGCGCGAGCGACACCGTCGCCGAGTCGACGCCCGGGACGGGCGTGATCACGAGGTCATCCACCTCGAGCGGGTCGACGGCGTTCAGCTCGCGGTCCGCGGGGAGCGTCGCCCCGGCGGCGTCGACCAGCATCGCCGCGAGCCGAACCTCCTGGTCCTCGTGCGACTCGCCCGACCAGTTGAACGGCCCCGGAAGGGCGAGCGCCCCCGCCCCCGGGGCCAGTGACGGGCCGACGACCGCCGGCACCACCGACCACTGGAACGGCGGCGCACCGGCGGTGACGGTCCCGAGCGCCCACAGCGCCGGCCCGCTCCCGTTCGTCGCGGGGGTGAACTCCCACGAGGCGTTCAGCGGAGGCGCGACCGCGATCGTCCCGTTGTCCGGCGCGCTCGCGACCCCGTCCGCGTCCACCGCGACGATCGAGTACGCGAGCTGGCCGGGGCTCGCCGGCGCGATCGGAAGGGCGACCGGCCCGTCGGAGTCGATCGATCCCGCATACGGCTCCCCGAACGCCGGTCCCGCGCAGAGGAGCTCGAGTGGAGGGACGCCGCCGGTGACGCTCGCCACGAGGTACGAGCTTCGACCGACCTCGGGGGGACCGACGGGCGTGACGTTCGTCACGGACGGGTCGGGAGCGACCCAGAGCTCGGCGGAGACCTCCGCGGAGGCCCCGAGCAGCGGCGCCGCGACCAGGAGCGAGATCGAGTTCTCTCCGACGGAATCGAACGTACAGCTCCCCGCGGTCGCGCCCGACGGCATCGGGGGGGAGGGGCGGAGCCCGTCGCACTCCTCGAACGTGTCGAACCAGGCCCCGGCCCGATCGACGGACGCGTTCCAGATCGCCGGGATCCCGGCGTCGACCTCGGCGGCGGCCGGTACGATCGCCGCCGCGAGGCCTCCGTTCACCCCGATCTGTCCGGGGAGCGCGGCCGTGGCGACGAGGCCGCCCGCGTCCTCCACCGTCAGGCCCGGATCGAACGTGCCCGCGGGGAACGCGTGCGCGAGCGAGAACGCACCGGGACTCAGGAGCGAGAGCGTCGCGAAGCTGCCGTCGGTCCAGTTCACGCGCACCGTGTACGGTGGGGTCCCTCCGGAGACCGTGGCGCGCAGGAGCCCGACCTCCCCCGGCACGAGGGGGGCCGGGCCGAACGAGAGGAGACCGAGCGCGAGGGGCGGCTCGACGGTGAGGTTGCCGAACGCGCCCGCGAGCTCCAGGGTCGCGTTGGTGCCGCAGTCGAGCACCGCCTCCGAGCGGACCTCGATCGTCGTACGGCCCGGCTGCGACGCGTCCCCGGAGAACTCGACCACCGGCCCCGAAGTGGCGTTGAGGGTGCCGGACGCCGGAGGATCCGGCATCGACCATCGGTACCACTGGGGCTCGAGCGTGCAGCCCGGCGCGGGGGCCGACCAGATCGCCCGCAGGGGCTCCCAGCCCCCGCCCGGCATCTGCCAGTCCGGAGGGTCCATGGTGAGGACCGGCGCCGCGAGCGCGACCGCGAGGGACGACGCCGATGGCCCGCGTCCCGCCGCGAGGGGGAGGGTCGGGACGGGCACGGCGAGGATCGCGAGCACGATCGCGGCGACCGCAGCGGCTCGCGCGAGATGCCCCGCCCGAATGCCGTCCACTCGACCTCACCGGGGTCGAGGACCCTCCCCCGGTATTTCTTCGGGGCTCGCTCAGCGGGCGCTGGAAGGTGTGCGGGGCCCGCCCGTGACGAGCGCGACGTGCTCCCGGGAGAACGGCGCGAGCGGGATCTCGCCGCGGATCGGGAGGCCGGCCGCTTCGATCTCCCGTCGGGCGTCCCGGACGACCTGAGCGGACGGAAGGCGCTGGGTCACGGACCGGATCTTCAGCATCAGGAGCCCGAGCCCGCCCGGCGCGAGGCAGGCCCGGGCGTTCTCGGCGAAGATCGCGGCCTGGCTCCGCTGGGCGACGTCCTGGTAGAGGACCTCGGCGAGACCGACGTCGGCCTGGTAGCGCTCGGGGAGCTGCGCGTCGGCCAGGAGCGGCAGGAGGTTCGCGCGCTCCCGCGCGAGCGCGAGGAGCGGAGCGAACGAGGCCGGGCTCTTCTCGACCGCGAAGATCGACGCGGACGGCCACAGGTCCGAGACGTGGCTCACGGTCGTGCCGTGCGAGGCCCCGAGGTAGAGCACGCGCTCCACCCGGGCGGGCACGGCGGGCGCGGGCCCCCGCAGCAGGAGCGCCGCGAGCTTGGACCGGAACGGATCCCAGCCTCGGTACTCGACGCCGTCCCGGTCGACCCGGCGCTCCCCGTAGACACTGATGCCGGGCCGCGCGTTGACCGTGAACAGGTCCCGCCCCTCGCGAAACACCCCGGGCCAGGCGGCCGGTTCCATCCCGACGCTACCAGGTCACGAAGAAGAACTCGACCTCGACCGGAGCCCCGAGGGGAAGGCTGTGCACCCCGATGGCGATGCGCGCGGGGCGACCCTCGTCCCCGAACAGCTCGATCAGGAGCTCGGTCGCCCCGTTGGCGACCTCGTGGGGCTTCTCGAAATCCTCCGAGGTGGCCACGTAGACGGCGACGCGCACGAAGCGACGCACCCGGTCGATCGAGCCGAGGTTCGCCTGGATCGCGCTCAACGCCTGGAGCGTGGCCCGACGGGCGAGGTCCTTCGCGAGCTCGGTCGGCACGTCCCGGTCGACCCGGCCGGGAAGCACGACGAGGCCGTCGTCCGTGACGATCTGGCCCGAGACCCAGCCGAGCTTGTCGTGCACGACCACCGGGCTGTAGGCGCCCGCCGGTTTCGGAGGTTCGGGGAGGTGGAGGCCGAGGGACTGGAGCCGCTCGCTCGGGGTGGGCGTCACGCCCCCGGAACGGCGCCGGGAGAAAAATGCTGTGCCCCCGTCCGACGGAACGGCTAAGACGGTGCGGACCGTCGTACTGAGCGATGTCGTTCTTTCGCCGGCGGAAACGGGAGGACGAACCACCGGCGAAGAAGCCGGCCGCTCCCGCGCCGGCCTCCCCCCCGCCCCCGGCCCCCCCGCCCGAGGACGAGCCGGCGGTCCCCCCCGAGGTCCCCAGCCCGGCCCCATCGGAAGGCCCCGCGCCTCCCCCCGCCCCATCGCCCGCCGCTCCGGTCGATGCGGCCCCGCCGGTCCGGCCGGCGGTCGCCCCGCCCCCGCTCCCGGATCCGGCCCCGCGGCCCGAGGGCCCCGCTCCGATCGTCCCCCACCCTCGGTCGTACTGCTTCGTCTGCGGGACCGCGCTCGAGAGCGGCCGCTGCCCGACCTGTCGCATGACCTGGGTCGAGTGAGCGGGCCGACCGGTCGATGTGGGAACCCGCCGGCTCGGCCGCCGGCTCGAATCTGGAGCCGGGTCGAGTGGAGACCCTAGCGTTTTGAACCCTCCCTCCTCCCGAAGCGAGACCGACATGGTACCACCGTCCCCCCCGTCCCCGGAGTTCGACGCGCTCGAGCAGGAGATCGTCGACCACCTCTTCCGTCTGCAACCGTCGTACGGGGTCGGCCTCGGCCTCCACCAGTACGACGGGCTCGTGCCCGATCTGAGCAGCGTCGCGACCGACGCGTGGGCGACGGGCGCCGACGCCCTGCTCCTGCGCCTGCGCCGGTTCGGCGACGAGACGCTCTCGGCGGACCGGAAGGTCGACCGCCTGCTCCTCCAGCTCCTGCTCGACAGCCCGCTGTTCGACCTCCGTGAGGCCCGGGACTACGATCGGAACCCGATGTCGTACCTCGGGTCCGCGTCCCTCACGTCGTACCTCGTGCGCGACTACGCTCCGATCGAGCATCGCGTGGACGCGATCGTGCGCACGCTCGAGGCGGTCCCCCGCCTGCTCGACGACGGGCGTCGTCGACTGCACGGGCCGCTGCCCAAGCCGTTCGTCGACCTCTCGCTCGCGATCGGCGGGGGACTGCCCACGCACTTCGGTGAGGCGGAGGAGTTCGCGACCCGGTCGGGGCTCGGGCCGAAGGTCGCGGCGGCCCGCGCCACGGCGCAGGCGGCCGTGGCGGAGTTCCTGGCGTGGCTCAAGAACGACTGCCTGCCGCGCGCGACCCCCGAGTTCGCGCTCGGGGCGCACCGCTACCAGCGCCTCCTCTGGGTGCGCGAGGGGATCGAGGCGTCGATCGACGAGCTCCGCGCCGCCGGCGCCGCCGACCTCGCCCGCAACCAGGCCCGGCTCGACGAGATCGCCGCCGAGGAGAAGGTCGGGATCCCCCAGCTGCTCGATCGGATCAGCCGCGACCACCCGACCGCGGACGGCGTGCTGCCCCTCGCCCGGCAGTTCGTCGAGGAGACTCGGCGGTTCGTCGCCGACAAGGACCTGGTCTCGATCCCCGAGCCCGCGGTCTGCCGGGTCGAGGAGACCCCGGTCTGGGGCCGGGCCCTGTCCACGGCGAGCATGAATCCCCCCGGCCCGTTCGACACCGGGCCGACGGACGGCATCTACTACGTGACCCCGGTCGACGCGAAGTGGACGCCCACGCAGGCCGAGGAGTGGCTCCGATCGTTCAACCGGTCGCTGCTGCGCAACATCACCGTCCACGAGGTCTACCCCGGCCACTACCTGCAGTTCCTCCACTTCCACCGGCGCTCCGGCAGCCTCGCCCGGAAGGTCTACCTCTCCCCGTCGTTCGTGGAGGGATGGGCCCACTATACCGAGCAGCTCGCGATCGAGCAGGGGATCGGGCCCGGGGGCCACGACGCGGAGGTCGCCGAGATCCACGACGCGCTCCTCCGCGACTGCCGCCTGCTCGCCTCGATCGGGCTCCACACCCAGGGGATGTCGATCGAGGACGCGACGCAGCTGTTCATGCGCGAGGCGCACTTCGAGCGGCTCCCGGCGGAGCGGGAGGCGATCCGGGGCACGTTCAACCCCGAGTACTACTGCTACACCCTCGGGAAGCTCGCGATCCTCGACGCCCGCCGCCGGCTGCTCGACCGGCAGTTCCACGGAAGCCTGCGGGGCTTCCATGACGCGCTGCTCGGGTTCGGATGCCCCCCGGTCGGGCTGCTCGAGTCGCTGCTCGGCGCGCCCCCCGCCGCCTAGCGCGCGTCGCCCGGCGCGACCCGGTGCGCGATCGGGATCCCGGCCCGCACGGCGCCCGACACCGTGCAGAAGTCCGGGAAGACCTCGACGCAGTGCTCGAAGCGCGACCGATCGGCCGGGTCGAGGGGCGCGGTGAAGATCTCGACCTCGAGGCCGGTGACGCGCATCCGCCCCTTCTCGTTGCGGCCCACCGTCGCCCGGACCGTCGTGCGGATCGGGGCGATCGGGACGTGCGCGCGCTCGCAGGTGTTGACGAACGTCGAGCTCATGCAGTGCCCGACCGAGACGGCGAGCGTGCGGACCGGGTTCGGTCCTGCGTCCCCACCGGTGGGCGGCGCCTCGTCGACGCGGAGCGCGGCGTAGGACGCCCCGGGGAACGCGACCGAGAACTCGTAGTGCTCCACCTGGGTGAGCTCCGCGCTGGGCAGATCGGGCGGCATGCGGGGCGTAGCGTTCCCCGGTACTTGAACGGCCGGAAACGCGCGCGCGTCGACAGAAGGATGAGCCTCCGCGCCCTCGCCGCCGCATGGCGGGTTCGCTCGACGGGAAGGTGGTGCTGGTCGCCGGGGTCGGCAAGGGGCTCGGGACCGCGACGGTGGCGCTGCTCGCCTCGGAGGGGGCCCGGGTGATCGCGGTGGCCCGGCACGGGACGGCGCTGTCGCCGCTCGAGGCGCACGCGCGGCACCGGAACTGGAACGTCGAGATCCGGACCGCGAACCTGTTCGACGCGACGGAGGTCGACCGGCTCGTCCACGACGCGGTCGAGGAGTTCGGCGGGCTCGACGCGGCCTCGGTGAACGTCGGGCACTGGGTCCCCGGCGAGACCGCCCTCCACCGGATGTCGGCCGACGAGTGGTCGAGCGGGCTCCGCGACAACCTGGACGCGATCTATCTCGTCGGGCGCGCGGCGATCCCGCACTTCCTTCAGCGCGGACGGGGCAGCCTCGTCGTCGTCTCGGCCGCCCTCGCGGTCCGGTGGGCCGGCAGCGCCGCGTACTGCGCCGCGAAGGGTGGGATCGTCGACCTGGTCCCCAAGCTCGCGCGGGACTACCGTGCGACGGGGATCCGCGTCAACGCCGTCCTGCCGGGCTCGATGTCGGGGTCGCTGGAGCAGCTCGACCCGCCCCCGCGCGACCCGAGCGTCGTGTTGACGGACCAGACCCGAACCAGCCCGTGGGAGGTCGCTCGGGCGATCCGCTACTTCGTCTCGGACGAGAGCCGCTGGGTGACCGGCGCCGTCCTCACGGTGGACGGCGGCGCGTCGACCTTCGGGTCCGAACCGGGCGCGTCCCCGTGACGTCGACGGGACGTGCGCCCGCGACGATCGCGCTGCGTCGGGCGACCGAGGCGGACGTGCCGGCGCTGGTCCCCCTCTTCGGCGCCTACCGGGAGTTCTACCGTGAGCGGCGGGATCCGGAGGCCGAGCGGACGTTCCTTGCCGCGCGGCTCGCCGCCGGGGAGGCGGTCGTCTTCCTCGCCGAGCGGGGCGGCGCGATCGCCGGATTCACGCTGCTCTACCCGTCGTTCTCGTCGGTGTCGCTCCGGCCGATCTACGTCCTGAACGACCTCTTCGTCGTGCCGACGCACCGCCGGCAGGGCGTCGGGGCCGCGCTGCTCCGCGCGGCCGTGGCCTTCGCGCGGGAGCGCGGCGCCGGCTACCTCACGCTCGAGACCGCGAAGGACAACCCGGCGCAGCGGCTCTACGAGGCCGAGGGCTGGCGCCGGGACGCGGAGTTCCTCCACTACGAGCACGCGGTCTGAGCGCCCCCGGGTCGGTCACGGGCGTCCGCCGCCGCCCGGGGGCGTGGGCGTGCGCCACGTCGCCACCCACCCGACCACGGCGAACAGTCCGAGCGTGATCCCGAACGCCGCGGCCGCCGCACCGAGCCCGACCCGCTCGCTCGCGAACGCGACGCCGACCGTGGGGACGGCGAGCGCGGTGTAGCCCGCGATGTAGAACGCCGAGAGGATCTCCCCGCGCCACCGATCCGGCGCGATGCGGTCGATCAGGGTGACCGACCCCATGAACGCCAATCCGACAGCGATCCCAAGGAGCGCGGCCGCGAGGACGAGGACCACGATCGACGCGAAGAGGAGCGCGAGCGCGAAGATCGACAGGGCCACCACCAGCAGCGGGAACCCGAACAGCAGGGCCCGCCGGTCGCGGACCTGCGGCGTGAACAGCTGCACGATCGCGGCGAAGGCGAACATCGTGGCCACCACGAGCGCGGTGGCGACGGTGCCCCCAAAGCCCAGCGCGACCCGGACGAACGTCGGCGCGAGCGCGCCGAAGAACCCGTAGATCGAGTAGCACGACGCGAGCGCCAGCGCGGCGATCCAGAACGACCGCCGGATCTCGGGAGGGATGTGCAGCGCGGGGGGTGCGAGACGGCGGCGGACGGTCGAGAGCTGCACGGTCTCGGGAACGACGAGCACCGCGAGCGCGCCAACGACGCTGAGCGCGATCAGGACGACGTAGACGACCGTCGTGGGGTACGGCACGTACGCCACGAGCAGCCCGCTCGCCAGCACCCCCGCGGCGACACCGCCGAAGTTCGCGGCGACCGAGACCCGCGCAACATGGTGCTGATCGAGTCCGGGCTCGAGCCGGGCCATCGCCGCCGTCGCGGTGCTGGTCGTCGCGCCCACGGCGAGGCCCGAGGCGACCCGGGCGAGCGCCAGGACGATCACGCCGTTGACCGCGACGAACACGACCCCGCTGAGCGCGGTGAGGACCATGCCGACGAGGAGGATCGGGCGGCGCCCGACCAGGTCGGAGCGCGGCGCGACCAGGAACATCGTGACGAGCACCCCGATCGTATACGTGCCGAACACCAGTCCGAGGACGCCCGCCCCGAATCCGTACCGGGCCTCGTACGTGGCGTAGAGCGGGGTCGGGATCCCGGCGCCGAAGGCGGTGACCGCGAGGACGAAGGCGATCCATCGAAATGGGCCCCGGCTGCGGGGCGGGGGCGGCTCGGCCCCGACCGGCCCGCTCACGAACGCACCCCGCGGGGCCGCTCGGACCCCCGCCCCATCGCTACCGGATCTCCACGTTCTTCCAGGCCGCCGGAAGCGGCGGCCAGCTGAGGGCCATCTCGTCGAGCGCCTCGACCAGCACGTTCGAGACGACCCAGTCGCGGAACCACTTCTCGTTGGCCGGGACGAGGTACCACGGGGCCCACCGGGTGCTCGTCTTCCGGAGGATCTCCTCGAAGGCCGCCTGGTACTGCGGCCAGAGCTTGAGCGTCGGGAGGTCCGCTTCGCTGAACTTCCAGTGCTTGGTCGGGTCCTTCAGGCGCTCGCGCAGTCGGGACTTCTGCTCGGCCTCGCTGATGTGCAGGAAGAACTTCAGCACGGTCGTCCCCTCGAGCGAGAGCGTACGCTCGAACTCGTTGATCATCCGGTACCGTCGGTGCCATACCCGCCGGGGCGCGAGCTTCTCGACCCGGGGGACGAAGACGTCCTCGTAGTGGCTGCGGTTGAAGATCGCGATCTCGCCCTTCCCGGGCGTGTGCGGGTGGATCCGCCAGAGGAAGTCGTGCGCCCCCTCCTCCTCGGTCGGCACGCGGAAGTGCGCGACGCGGACCCCCTGGGGGTTCACGCCCTCGAAGACGTGGCGGATCGTCCCATCCTTCCCGCCGGCATCGATCGCCATAAGCACCATCAGGATCGATCGGCGGTGGTCGGCCCACAGCAGCTCCTGCAGGTGCTCGAGGCGGCGGGCGAGCTTCGCGCCGTCGGCCAGCGCGGTCCGCTTCGAACCGTGGACCGCCGAGGTGTCGTCGGGGTCGGACCGATCGAGGCGGACCCTCTCCCCCGGCCGGATCCGGAACTTCGACCCCTCGCCCATCCGTGCCTCCGGACCCTCGGCATCCAAGGGCCGGGGGGCGCAGGTCCGGGGGGTTGATAGGGCCTCGCGCGGCCCCGTCCGGGCGCTACGACGCGGTCGACGGGCTCGACGACCGGGATGAGCTCGGGGCGGGCGGCAAAGACCTCGACCCGGTGGTGGGGCCTCTCCCCGATCTCGCGGAGCGTGGGGGTCTCGGGCTCGACGGCGATCGCGCGCACCTGCCGCCACGAGAAGCAGAGCGGGGCGACGAGCGCCCCGCTCCTCGCAACCGTCGGCCCCCGGCTCAACGCGTCCGAGACGCCGCAGCCGACCGTGCCGCGGCGAGCGGTGTTCCGGCCGAGGAGCGGACGCCCGTTCTACCGGGGAACCGGCTTCCACATCACGACGTTGGTCGTCTCGAAGCCGGCGCGTTCGTAGAGGGTCCGGGCGCCGGTGTTGTGCGCAAAGACATGGAGCCCCACGCGATCGACCCCGAGCCGGCGCGCCTCGTCCTCCACGGCCCGAAGGGCCGCGGCCCCGTAGCCTTTCCGGCGGTGCGGGGCACCGATCCCGAGCCAGAAGATCCAGACCTGCTTCGGCCCGTCCTCGCTGCGCAGCGCGAACCAGAGCTCCCCGACGCGCTCGCCGGTCGCCGCGTCGCGGACGGTGCGAAGGAACTGGTCCGGGGAGCGGAGTCCTTGCGGGAGGAGCTGCTCGTGCTCGCGACGCGAGCGGCTCGTCGCCCCGTCCTCGCTCCACCGCCCGGACCGGGTGTTCTCGCGCGCGTAGCGGGCGACCGACGCCTCGAAGAACGGGCCGAACTCGTCCTCGGTCATCGGCTCGAGCCGGATCATGGTCGGCGTGGGACGGTCGGGCCCGATATTTATCGGTCGGCCCGCGCCGTCGCCAAACCGTAATCGGGCCCCACATGCTGGCCGACCTTCGAGGGATCGATGCCGCCGCGGACCCGGACCCTGGTCGCGATCGTCCTCGTCGTGATCGTGGGGGTCGCCGGCGCGACGACCTACCTCCTCCTGACCCGGCCCATGGGCTCGGCGCCCGGCCCCGGTCCGACGGGTCCGGTCGTGCCGGCGTTCTGCCCGACCGGCGCGGGAGCGGACGAGGCCGGCAACTGGACCACCTACCATCAGGACAACTCCCGCGCCGGCGTGGAGGCGACCGGTCCCGTGACCGGCGCGACGCCGATGTGGGGGGGACCGGTGTCGCTCGACGGACAGGTGTACGCGGAGCCGCTGGTCTGCGGCGACGCGGTCTACGTGGCGACCGAGGAGAACATGGTCTACGCGATCAACGCGACGACCGGATCGATCCTGTGGTCGGACGCCCTCGGCAGTTCGGTGCCCCAGTCCGACCTGCCGTGCGGCGACATCAACCCGACCGGGATCACCGGGACACCGGTGATCGACACGGCGACGGGGATCCTCTACGTCGTCGCGTTCCTGGCGCAGAATCTGCACCACGAACTGTTCGGCCTGAGCGTCACGAACGGCACGATCGAGTCCCAGGTCGCCGTCGACGCTCCGGGCTCGACACCGGCGAACGAGCAGCAGCGCGGCGCCCTCGCGCTCGCCAACGGGTTCGTGTACGTGCCGTACGGCGGACTGTTCGGGGACTGCGCGCAGTACTGGGGGTTCGTCGTGGGGGCGCCCGTCAACGGCTCCTCCGTGCTCCGGTCGTACCAGGTGCCGACGACGCGCGAAGCCGGCATCTGGGCCGCGGGCGGGGTGCAGGTCGCCCCGAACGGGAGCCTCTTCGTGGCGACAGGGAACGGGGCGTCCCGGAGCACCTACGACTTCGGGGACAGCGTGATCGAGCTGTCGCCGACGCTGGCGGAGGTCGGCGCGTTCGCGCCGGTGAACTGGCTGTCGCTCAACGAGAACGACCAGGACCTGGGGTCGCTCAACCCGACCCTGCTCCCCGACGGGAACGTCTTCATGGCCGGCAAGGAGGGGGTTGGCTACCTCCTCGACGGCGCGGATCTCGGCGGGGTCGGGGGGCAGCTCGGCGAGAACGACGTCTGCGCCGGGGCGTACGGAGGGACCGCGCACGTCGGCCCGACCGTGTTCGTCCCGTGCACGAACGGCCTCTTCGCGGTGGCGACCACGGCGACCAACCTCTCGGTCGCGTGGAGCGCGACGGGGTTCGACGCCGGGTCCCCGATCGTGACGGGCGACGTCGTCTGGGCGGTCAACATTTCGACCTCCGACCTCTTGGGGTTCAATCTCACGACCGGGGCGATCGCCTTCTCGTTCCCGCTCGCGGGCTCGGACCACTTCCTTTCCCCGACCGCGACCCCCGACAGTCTCCTCGTCGCGGGCGGAGACGAGCTCTACGCGTACGCGCTGTCGTGACGCGCCACCAGGACCGGTGAGAGCGGTGGGGCGCGGGAAGCTCTACCGCGCCGAGCCGCCCTGCATGAGCCGCATGTAGGCGTCCTCGAGCGTCAGCGACGCGCTGCTGAAGCTGGTCACGGGCGCGACCTTCTGGCAGCTCTCCAGGATGCGGGTCCGGGCCTCCTCCGATCCGTCGAAGTCGAGGCGGAAGCGCGTTGGGGAGACCGGCTGGACGCGGGTGACCCCGGCGATCGCCGCGATCTGCCCCGGGTCCGCGGGACGGGCGAACTCGACCTCGAGGCTGGTGACCTTGAACCGGTCGGCGATGTGCTCGACCGTGTCCTGCATCAGGATCCGGCCGTTGTTGATGAAGATCACCTGGTCGCAGATCTCGGTGACCTCCTGGAGGAGGTGCGAGCTCATCAGGATCAGCCGGTCCTGGGCCTTCAGCCGGATCAGCAGGTTGCGGATGATCACCCGCTCGGCCGGATCGAGGCCGCTCGTCGGCTCGTCGAGCAAGAGGACGGTCGGCTCGGCGATCAGGATCCCGGCGATGACGATCCGCTGCTTCTGACCCTTGGAGAGCTTGGCCGTCTTCCGGTCGAGCGGCGGGAGCTCGAGCTCGCGCGCGTAGCGGTCGGTCCGGTCCCGGATCTCCTCGGAGGTGAGGCCGTGGAACTCGCCGATCATCGCGAGCGTCTCCCGGGCGGTCAGGGCCGGGTACGGCTCGGGGGTCTCCACGAGGGACCCGACGTCCCAGAGCGCCCCCTTCGGGTCGGTCGCCGCGTCGCGCCCGTTCACGAGCGCGGTCCCCGACGTCGGTCGCAATAGCCCCGTGAACAGCTTGAGGGTCGTGGTCTTCCCGGCCCCGTTCGGTCCGAGGTAGCCGATCGCCCCGCCGCGATCGTAGTGGAACGTCGCGTCCTCGAGCGCCGGGAACTTGCCGAACCGCTTCGTGAGGTTCGTGGCCGCGATCGACGGCACGCTATCCCTTCACCTCCTTGTAGCGGTAGAGGACGTAGGAGAGCACGAGGAACACGCCGAGATAGACGGCCATGATCACCGCCCCCTCCCACGGGTACGGGGAGTACGAGTACAGCGTGATCCCCACCCCGCGGGCGCCGCCGATGTGCATCGACGACTCGTGCTTGAAGCTCGACTGGAAGACCGTCGTGATCGTCTGCGCGCCGTAGTCCAGGGAGTACCAGGGCTCGGCACCGAGCAGGTCGCCGACCGAGGTCAGGATGGGAAACCCGAGGAGGAGGATCAGGATCGACGCGATGATGCTGACCGTCGCGTTGCGGAAGAACGAGCTGAAGAAGAACGCGACGGCGAGCACCGCGAGCAGGAACAGGAGCGCGGCGCCGAGCGAGAGCAGGATCGACGACGGGATGTTGCCGTAGAAGTACTGGACCGCCACCGCCGCGAACAGGTAGTAGACCAGCCCGATCGCGGTCCCGGTGACCACCGCCGCGACGTACCGTCCGGCGAGCAGGGTACCGCGACGGACCGGCTGGGTCAGCATGAGGTAGCCCGGACCGCCCGACAGGTCGACCGCGAGGGCGTCCCCGCCGAGGAAGGCGGCGACGACGATCACCGCGTCCTCCAGCGTGGAGAGGTACGTCGCGAGGTAGTCGGACGAGGTCGGATTGTTCGCCGTGACCGCGTCGACGCCGCGGTGGAGCTGGACGGCGAGGAGGCCCGAGGCGATCAGCAGCACGAAGATCAGGAGTCCGATGAATCGCCAGGTCCGCAGATACGAGCGGAGCTGGTAGAGGAAGGCGATCCGGAACTGCCGGAGGTCCCCGATCGTCGTGGCCATTCCGGGCGACTTCGACCGGGCCCGAGTATATACCGACACTTCCCGCCCGGGTTCCGCCGGTGGTCGTGCCGACCCCTCGCCCGCGGTGTTTCAGTCCCCCTCCGGGGCGTCTTATCCCTCGGACACGCGATGGCGGCATCGCCATGACCGCGGCGCTCGATCGAAAGCCACGGACCCCCGAGTCGACTTTGGCGAACCCTCTCGCGCGGGCCAGGGGCCGCCGATGACCCAATTCGTCCTCGTACCCGGGGCGTGGCTCGGGGCGTGGTCGTGGAAGGAGGTCGCTCGTTTCCTCGAGCAGGAGGGACACTCGGCCCATCCCGTCACGTTGACCGGCATGGGCGATCGCGTGCATCTCGCCTCGCCGCAGGTCGGCATGGAGACCGCGATCAAGGACGTGCTGAACGTGATCCGATACGACGAGGTCGATCACTGCGTGCTCGTCGGGCACAGCTTCGCGGGCAAGGTCGCCGCGGCCGTGGCCGATCGTGCGCCCTCGAAGATCCCGCGCGTGATCTATCTCGATTCGTTCCGCCCCGAACGCGTGACGACCCCGCAGGGCGGGTTCGACCCCTCGGGAGAGTTCGGGGCCCCGCCGCCCGGTAGCCTCGGGATCCCCCTCACCGAGGCGACGATCGCCCGCATCGGGCCGGATGTCCGGGGGGAGGACCTCGCTCGCATGAAGCGGCTCTCCACGCCCTGGCCGATCAAGCTCGCCACGGATCCGATCACGCTGACGAGCGGCTACGATCGGGTCCGGGAAGCCTACATCTTCTGCAGTCGGAGCGGAGATCCCGTGGACGAGATCGTCGCCGGCAAGTGGGGGAAGCTCGACGGGCCCCACCGCATCCTCGACGCGGGCCACTGGCCGATG
>DATJRX010000062.1:0-6934 GCA_035504395.1 Thermoplasmata archaeon
GTGAGCAGCTCGCCGTCGGTCCAGCGGAACTGGGCGCGCGCCGCGTCGGGGTAGCCGGGCTGACGTTCGACCGCGGCCTGCGCCATCATCTCCGCCGCGCGGACGGTCTTGTGGTAGTAGACCGAGGAGTACATCAGCGCCCGACCGACGAGGAACCCTTCCACGGCGCTGCGGCCCTTCTCCGCGAAGACGAGCCGACCGCGGAGGACCCGGATCGTGTCGAGGAGGCGCCCGGCGTCGATCGCCCCGTGGGCGACGCCGGTGTAATGCGCGTCGCGCTGGAGGTAGTCGATGCGGTCGGCGTCGATCGCGCCGTGCAGGAGGGCGCCGACCCACGGCCCCCGACGTCCGGGGCGGGCGTCGATGAGCTCGGCGACCGCCCGGGCGTCGACGCCGTGCCGATGGAGCACGCCGGGGATCGAGCTCGCGCCGCCGGCACCCTGTCCGGTCACGAGCTCCCGCGAGATCCGTTCGTGGCCGTGGCCGAGCACCTCGACCATCGGGGCGTCGACCGTGTGGGAGAACGGGCCGTGGCCCAGGTCGTGCAGGAGCGCGGCCACCTCGAACGTGCGGGCCTCGTCGTCGTCGAGACCGAGCCGCTCCGCGAACTGCGTCGCGACCCAGTACGTCCCCAGCGAGTGCTCGAGGCGGGTGTGGTTCGCCCCGGGGAACACGAGGTGGGCGAAGCCGGTCTGCCGGATCCCCCAGAGCCGCTGGAACTCCGCCGTGCCGACCAGCTCGAGCGCGATCGCGTCGAGCGAGATCGCGCCGTGGATCGGATCGAAGATCGCCTTCGCCTGGGGAGCGTGCCGCGCGCGCCGGGGCATCGACTCCCCGAGTCCCGGCCGCATTTAATCGAAGGGAGGCGGCCGGTCGATGGCCGCGTGCCGCTCCGCGACCAACCTATTTAGGTCGCGAAGGGCGTTCGTCGACCGTTCATGGGTTCGGACGCAGCACCGCCCGCTTCGCCGGGCGCCGGCCCGGCGTTGGAGGAGGTCCGCCGGAGCTACCGCGCCGCGATCGAGGCCGAGGGCGGCACCGATCGCGAGCAGTACACGAACGCGCTGAAGGCGTTCCTCGCGTCGGCCGAAGCGCACGACGCCGAGCTCGCCGACGTCGGCGGCGAGGTGGCCCCGTGGCTCGACGAGGCGGCGATGGCGTTCTACCGGTCGTCGCAGCCCGACCTCGCGCGCCGCGCGATCGACCTCGGCCTCCAGCTCGCGCCGGGGGCCTCGACCCTCCTCCACCACAAGGCGCTCATCCTCCTCGCGCTCAACCAGGACCTCCCCGAGGTCGTGCGTCTCACCGACCTCGCGATCGAGGCGAACCCGCACGACAAGGGCGTCTGGGCGACGCGCGGCGACGCGCTGAAGCTGCTCGGGCAAAGCGCCGACGCGGCCGAAGCGTACCTGCGCGCCCAGCAGCTCGACGCGACGTCGACGCAGTACGTCGATCGGGCCCTGAAGCTCGTCCCGAACCACAGCCGGGCCCTGCGGACGAAGCTCGAGCTCGCCCGCGCGAACGGGGGCGAGCTGCCCGCGCTCGCCGCGGCCGAGGAGCTCCTGAAGGCGACCCCGGACGACCCCGAGCTCCTCCTCGCGCGGGCCGATCTCCTGGCGGCGCTCGGCCGCCTGCCCGAGGCCCTCGACGCGCTCGAGCGGGTCCATCAGGTCGCCCCGGACGACCCCCGGGCCAAGGTGCTCCACCTGCGGGCCCTGTTCCGGCTCGACCGGACGGGCGAAGCGCTCCCGATCGCCCAGGGGATCGTCCAGGGGAAGGACGTGCCCGACGCGACCGCGCTCGACGAGATCGCGAAGGCGCTCGAGACGGACGCCCCGGACCTCGCGGTCGCCGCCCGCCAGCGGCTCACCGAGGTGGAGCCGCGCAACCTGCAGAACCTCCTCGAGCTGCGCGATCTCGGGCTCCGGCTCGACCGCGCCGACGTCGCGCTCGCGGCGTGCCGGGCGATCCTCGCGGCGCAGCCGGACCACATCGACGCGATGCGGGGGATCGCGGAGCTCGAGCTCGCCCGCGGGGACGCCGCCGCCGGCATCGAGGCGTACCGCGCGCTCGCGAAGGCCCATCCCCACGCGGTCCCCGACCTCAAGAAGGCGCTCGATGCGGCCCGCGCCGCCGGCAACGAGCCGGCGGTGCAGGAGTTCGCCCGGGCCGTCCTCGCCGACGAGCCCGAGGACGTCGGCGCGCAGGTCGAGCTCGCCCGCACGCTCTCGTCGTCGGGCGATATCCCGGGAGCGGTCCGGGCGTACGACGCCCTGCTCGCCGCGCATCCGGGGGAGCTCCCGTACCTCCTCGAGAAGAAGGAGATCGTCGCGCAGACCAACGATCCCGCGCAGCTCTCGGGCGTGCTCGACGAGCTGTTTCGGGTCGACCCGACCCGCATCGACGTCGCGGTCGAGCGCGGCAACCTCTACCTCGCGATCGCCTACGACCAGCCCGAGGGCTCGACGGAGCGGGACCGCGCGGCCCGCACCGCGCTCGTGTCGTACGAGCGCTCGTCGACGGACCCCGAGGCCGGCGCGGTGAGCCTGCTCGGCGTCGCGCGCGGGTCCCGCCTCATCGGCGACCACGACCGGGCGATCCAGGCGTACCAGCAGTTCCTCGACCTTCCCGGCAACGAGGCGCGGAACGACGTGCTGAAGGAGCTGGGCCACGCCCTCCGCGAGACCGGTCGCAACTCCGAGGCGACCGAGGCGTACGCCCGCGCGATCTCGGGCGGCCTCGAGGACCCCGACCTGTTCTGGGGCGCGGTCGAGGTGCTCGCCCTGTTGAACCAGGAGGCGCGCGCGATCCAGCTCGTGGAGGTCCTCCTCCGCAAGGAGCCGACGAATCCGATGTTCCTCCGCAAGAAGGGCCAGCTGCTGCTCCGCGTCGGGCGGCGCCCCGAGGCGCTCACGGTCCTCCAGGCGGCCGTCCAGACGACCCCCGGGGACGCCCACGCGTACTTCGAGGTCGCCGAGGCCCTGCGGGCCCAGGGGGCCTACGCGGACGCGATCGAATACGACCGCAAGGGGCTCCAGGTCGACCCGAAGAGCCGCCACGGCCGCCTCGCGCTCGCCGAGACCCTGCTGCTCGCCGGCCAGTATCCCGAGGTCGTCACGATCGCCGACCAGCTCCTGAAGGAGGACCCGAACGAGATCGCCGCCTGGAAGGCACGCGGCGACGCGTGGCGGGCGCTCGGACGGCCGACCGAACTGCTGTACTCGCTCACCGCGATCCTGCTGCTCGAGCCGGAGAACACCCCGGCGCTCCTCGAGAAGTACCGGCTGCACCGCGACGGCGGCGAGAAGAAGGAGGCGTTCGAGACCCTCTCGAAGCTTCTCGCGATCGACGGCCCGGACACCCACGACGCGACCCTCCACCTGGAGCGGGGCGACCTCGCGGCGGACCTGGGCCTCGCCGAGGAGGCGAACCGCTCCTACGAGCGCGCGGCCGAGATCGATCCGGTCTACCGGGTCGAGATCGCGAACCGTCGCGCGCGCCTCCGGCTCACCGCCGGCCGGCCCGACCTCGCGCTCGAGGTGCTCGACGAGGGCCTCAAGGCCTCGCCCGCCGGCGCGCCGGCGAACATCGCGGCCCTGCTCCTTCGGGCCGAGATCCTGAGCGCGCTCGAACGGCCGGCGGACGCCCGGGCGGTCTACGAGGAGGTCCGCCAGCGCGAGCCGCGCTCACCGCTCGCGATCGCCGGGACCGCCCGCTCGCTGCTCGACGAGGGGCGGCCCCAGGACGCGCTCGAGTTCCTGCGTCAATCGACCCCGCAGCTCCCGCCCCAGGAGTCGTTCTACCTGCTGATCGCCGAGGCCGAAAGCGGACTCGGCCACCTCGACGCCGCCGCGGAGGCGCTCAAGAAGGGCGCCGAGCTCCTTCCGAAGAGCGAGGCCGTCTGGATCCGCCTCGGGGAGGTCGGGATCGCACGGCAGACCTGGCCGGACGCCGCGAACGCGTTCGCCCACGCCCTGACCCTCGCGCCGGCGAACGTCGACGTGCTGCTGCGCGCCGGGTTCGTCGCCGAGCGGCTGGGGCACCCGAACGAGGCGCTCTCGCTCTACGAGCGCGCCGCCGAGGCCGACCCGAAGAACAAGAACGCCTGGACGAGCCGCGGTCTCGCGCTCCTCGCCACGGGCCGGCCGCCGGAGGCGCTCGCGAGCTTCGAGCGGGCCCTCGCGCTCGACTCCGACTTCGGCGCGGCGAAGGACGGGAAGAAGCTCGCGACCCAGAAGACGCGCGACGCGGAGATCCAGCGGTTCGGGATGGAGGCGCTCCTCCTCGAGGCGAAGCTGAACCGCACGGTCGCGAAGAACGACCTGTTTGTCACGCTGCACGTGCCGTACGAGTTCCTCGAGCCGGTCCTGGCCTCGATCGGCCGTCCCCCCGACCTTCGGCTCGACCGGCTCAACGAGACCGAGATCCGGGACCTCGAGAGCGCCTCGTACCACCTGGTCACCCAGGCGCTCGAGCGCCGGCCGCCCGGCATCGAGCGCCGCGGCTTCACCATGGCCGACGTCGCCGTCCTCTCCCCGCAGGGCTACACGCTCGACCAGGTCCAGCGCCTGTTCGGGTACCTCAAGGCGGTCCTCGAGGCCGACCTGCGGCCGGAGAACCTGCACCTGACCCCGGACGTCGAGGAGCTGGCGCGGAAGGCGCTCCTTCTCCCACCCGAGCAGCGCACGCTGTTCCAGCTCGTCCGGAACCTGCGCGTGGGTCTGTACAAGGCGCGCCTGATCAAGGTCGTCGAGCAGGCGGGCTCCGCGGTCCACGCGCCGCTGCCGACGCTCGACCTCGGCGCCTACTCCCCCGAGTTCCGATCCGACGCGGCGCCGGAAGGGCCGGCGCCCGCCGCCGACGGCGAGGTGTACTTCGCTCCCGAGAACCGCCCTGTCGCCTCGCCCGGGACCGCGCCCTCGACGGCGGTCCCCCCCTCCACGTTCGCCCCGTCCGTGACCACCGTCGCGGCCGGCGCACCCGCGGCGGGACCCGCCCGGTGCGTCGGGTGCGGGGGGATCGCGTCCGTCCACCACGCGTGCGGCGCCCCGTTGTGCCAGCATTGCATCGGCCAGTTCCCGAACTGCCCCAAGTGCGGGCGTCCGATATCGACCGACAACACGCGCGCCGCGGGCGGGACGGTCCTCCACGCGACGAGCCCGCCCGCGTCCGGCGGCCGGTCGATCCTCCACCGATCGAAGCCCGCTCCGGCGACGCCGCGGAAGGACCACGCCGCCGCCCCCGCAAAGCCGGTCCCGGCCCCGAAGTCGGCGCCCCCGGCCGCGACCCCTCCGCCCGCGGCCGCGAAGCCGCCGGTGGTGATCCCGCCGGCCGGTCCCCGGCCCGCGGCGCCGAAGATTCCCGAGCCTCCGTCGCCGCCCCCGGCCCCGGTCGTGAAGCCCAAGCGCGACAAGCCGGACGACGAGCCGCGGCTCTGAGCCGACCGTCGCCGGCCGTAGCGTCTTATAGTCGCCCCGACTGATTCTGACGGTTCGTCCCGATGTCGTCCCCGTCGTCCCCCGCCCCACCGACCGTGGCGAAGTGGAGCGCGCCGGTCCTCACGGTGCTCTTCCTCGTCATCGCGGCGGTCCTGTTCGCGCTGGTCTACGTGCTCCTCCCCGCGAGCATGCACTTCTACGGGCTGATCTGGATCGGGATCCTCGCCCTGATCATCTCCCTGGTGTGCTACCTCGCGGAGTCGCTCGCCCGCGATCCGTCGTACCAGCGCTCGCTGGCCTGGGCGTTCTTCGGCCTCGGCTTCGCGGTCCTGTACCTGACGATCGGACTCGCGCCGTCGTACGGCGTCTCGATCGGGACCAGCTGGCAGCTGGCCGGCCTTCTCGTGACGACGATCGTGCTCGCGATCGCGGTGGTCGGCGTCATGTGGCGCGCCCGCGCGGTCGCCGCGGTCAAGCCCCGCGAAGAGCAGCGCGAGGCGTGGCGCGAGCGACCCGCGCCGTCGGCGTTCAGCTACGCGGCCGCCAACTCCCCCTCGGTCCCGGTGACGTCGACGCCGCCGCCCGCGAGCAGCGGGCCGCGTCCCCCCGGAGGTTCGTAGGATGTCGGCCCCGGCCGCGGCCGCCTCGGGATCCCTCACCTGCCCCAAGTGCGGGGCCCAGGTCCCCGCCGGCAACAAGTTCTGCTCGGCGTGCGGCGCGTCGCTCTCCGTCGCCCCGGCGCCGCCCGCGCCGGTCGCGAGTCCGGCGGCGGCCGCCGCACCGGCCGCGCCCGCGGCGCCCGGAGCGACCCCGGTCGACCTTCGCGCCCGCGTCGATCAAGATCGCGGCGTGCTGAAGCGCCTCCAGCTCCTCGTGCCCGGTTACCGCGGCTACCGGCAGGCCGAGGACATCCGGGAGGCCGACAGCCTCCTCAGGCTCCAGGTCGCCGACAAGATCAAGAACGCGCGCGCCACCCTCGAGAACACCCGGCAGGCGCTCGTGCAGGCGAACCAGTTCGGGACGTTGAACGACCTCGCGCCCCTCCTCGCGGACCTCATGCGTCTCGAGGGTCAGATCCGTCACGCGGAGCAGGGGTACACCGGCATCTCCCCCGCGGTCCGCATCAATCCGCAGCAGCTCGATCGCCTCTACGAGTACGACTTCGGCTTCGCGCAGGCGGGCGACCAGCTCGCCCAGACGATCGCCCCGCTCGCCGCGCTCGCGACCGGCCCGAACTCGAGCCAGGTCGGCGGCGTGATCGCCACCGCGCGCGGGCAGGTCAACGAGCTCGACCAGGCGTTCCGCGCCCGCGTGCAGGCGATCGAAGGGATCCGCGTCTCGTAAGGTCCAGGAGGAAATCCACCGATGGTCACCAACAACCCGATCCCCGCCTCGGGCGGGAGCCTGATCGGCGCCACGACGATCAACTGGGAGGACGCCTACAAGGGCCCGAACGTGATGTGGCGCGTTCCGCGCAACATCAAGTGGGGCGACAA
>DATJRX010000063.1:0-62596 GCA_035504395.1 Thermoplasmata archaeon
CCTTACCACGGCGGCGATCCAGGCGAGCTCCGAGAGCGCGACGAACCCGACGAACGTGACCCTCTCGGGCACGACCTTCGGGGAGGACAGCAACCTCATCGCGACGCTCGGCGTGCTCGGGGGCACCACGGATCTCCTCGAGACGTAGGGCGCGCGCGCTCCCGATCCCTCGGGGTCTCGCGGCCCCGAGGAAACCCCTTCCTAGCGCGACTCGGTGGGTCCGCGGGGCCAGAGCTCGCGCGCCGCGACGACGTGCATGACTTCGGCCGGTCCGTGGGCGATCCGCCCGCTGCGAACGTCCCGCCACCGCTGCTCGTGGGGGTACGCCCTCGAATATCCTCGTCCGCCGTGGAACTGGATGGCGTGATCGATCGCGCGGAGCGCGGCCTCCGTCGCCATCCACTTCGAAAGAGCCGCATCTCCGTGCGCGGCTTCGCCGGCCTCGAGGCGCTCGAGGGTGCGGAGGACGTAGAGCCACGCTGCTTCGAGCGCGGCCCCGTCCTCCACCAGCGGGAACGCGACCGCTTGCTGGGCCGCGAGCGGCCGACCGAACGCCGACCGGTCTCCCACGTAGGCGACGGTCTCGTCCCAGGACGCTCGACCGACCCCGAGGTAGATGGCGGCGAGGAGCGCCCGCTCGCGCGTGAGCTCGGACCGTACGTAGCGGAACGCCTCACCCTCGGCACCGATCCGATGGGAGGCGGGCACCCGGACGTCCTGGTAGCGGACGCTCCCGCGCCGCTGCCAGCGCTCGCCGAGATCCCCCGGGCCGGGGACGCGGGTGATACCGGGGAGATCCTGGGGGACGAGGAAGGCGGTAGGTCCCCCGCCCTCGGCGGCCGGGGGGACCACGCCGTAGACGATCGCTGCGTCCGCCTCCTCCACGAAGGCCGCCTCGCTCTTCTCCCCCGATAGCACGTAGGCGTCCCCGTCCCGCGTCGCGCTGAGCCGGATCGCACCCGCGTCGGAGCCGGCGGACGGCTCGGTCAAGTGGTTCCCGACCAGGCGGTCGCCGCGCACCATCGGGAGGAACCACGCGTCGCGCAGCGACGTCGATCCGTGGTCCCCGAGGACGGAGCAGAACTCGGGCTGCAGCGAGAGCTTCGCGAACGTCGTGCCGCTCCGGTACGCCAGCCGGAACAGGAGGGCGCCGACCCGGGGCAGCGGGAGCCCGCGGCCCCCACGGTCCGACGGGGTTCGAAGGCCGAGCAGATGCGCGGCGCCCAGCGCGCGATACTCGGCCCACGGGAACTCTCGGACCCGATCGATCTCCTCGTATCGTCGGGGGAGGGAGAGCCGCTCGACCGCGGCGTCGATCTCCGGCACCAGCGGGTCGTCAGGGAGGGGCGGCAGGTGAACGGTCACAGTCCTTCCCGTTGGAAGAACGGCGTCGGGCGGGGGGCGTTCCCCCGCGGCGGCCGCTCGCCGACGACCCCGGTCGATCGCAGTTCGGTGATCCGCTCGGGCGAGTAGCCCAGCATCGATCCAAGGACCCGCTCGTTGTCCTGTCCGAGCCACGGCGCGCCGCGCCAGACGCCGCCGGGGGTCGCGGAGAACGTCGGCGCGACGCCCGCGCCCTTGACCCGCCCGGCGACCGGATCGTCCCATTCCAGGAACATGCCCCGTTCGCGGTAGTGCGGGTCCCGGGCGATGTCGGCGATGTCGTTCACGCGGGCGATCGCCACGTCGTGCTCCTGCGCGATCCGCTCGAGCTCGTCCCGGGAGCGTTCACGGCAGAACTCGGCGATCGCACGGTCGACCGGCTCCCGGTGGGCGAGGCGGTAGTCGCGGTCGTCGAACTGCGGGTCGGCGAACCCGATCACCTCCTTCAGGCGGATCCAGGCGTCGGGCGTCGGGGCCGCCACGACGACCCACCCGTCGCGGGCGCGGTGGACATCGTACGGGTGCAGGCGGGCGTGGGCCGATCCGAACCGACCTCGCACGACCCCTCGCATGAAGTAGTCGAGCGCGAGGTTCTCGAGCAAGACGAAGAACACCTCGTACTGGGCGACGTCGACGACCTGTCCCTCGCCGGTCCGCTGAGCGTGGATGTACCCCATGAGCCCCGCCGTCGCGCCGGCGAGCCCGGTGACCGTGTCGTTGAGCGCCGTGCCCGCGCGCATCGGGGGCGCCGGATCGGGCTCTCCCTGCAAGGAGAGGTAGCCGCTGTACGCCTGTGCGGTCAGATCGTAGGACGGGGCGCTGACCCGCTCCGGTGTCCCGGTCTGGCCGTTCCCCGAGACGTGCACGATCGTCAGCCGCGGGTTCGCGCGGAGCATTTCCGCGTCGGACAGCCCCAGCTTGTCGTACGTGCCCGGGCGCGACGACTCGATCCAGATATCGGAGCGTCGCGCAAGGTCCCGGAAGACCTCGCGGCCGTCCGAGGTCCGGACATCGAGACCGACCGACAGCTTGTTCCGGGAGTATTGGACCCACGACTCCGAGATCTCCTCCCCGGGGGCCCCGCCGGGCAAGAGGGGGCGCAGGGACCGCGTCGCGTCCGCGTACGGCGGCGCGAACGGCGGACCTTCCACGTGGATCACCTCGGCGCCGAACTCGCCGAGGTACGTTGCGGCCCACGGGCCGGCGACGAAGCGAGCGGACTCGAGGACCCGGATCCCCGCGAGCGGGCCGAACGGGGGCACGAGCCCCGGCGGCGCTTCCGCCGTTGCCATCGCCCCCGACCCCGTCCGTCGGCGATAACTCCCGGGGTTCAGGACGGAACCTCGGGCCCCAAATACGCAGGGCCCGTCGAAGGGACCATGACCGGCGCGCCGTGGGAGATCTACGAGGGCGAGAGGTTCCGGGACGAGCTCACGAAGTTCAAGATGGCCCACCACCCGTTCAAGACCCACCCGTTCTTCGCTCGCCTCGAGAAGGGCGAGGTCCCTCCGCCGATCGTACGGGCGTGGGTGAAGCAGTTCTACCCATGGCTCGCCTCGGTCCCGATCGCGATGGCGGAGCGGTTCTCGAACTGCTCCTGGGAGCCGTCGAACGACCGCTACCGCCGGATGATCCTCGACCAGCTGGTCGAGGAGGCCGGCGATCCCAAAGGGAAGGAACCCGGACACCCGGAGCTCTGGCTCCGCTTCTGCGAGGGGCTCGGCGTCCCTCGGGCCGAGGTCCAGGAGGCGCCGCTCCTCCCGAGCACGATGGTCGCGATCGACGACTTCCTCTACACGAACCGGGTCAACACGTTCTACGTGTCGGCCGCCGGCTCCTCGGAGCCCCCGAACGTCGAGCTGTGCGCCCGGCTTCTGCCGGCGTTCCGAAAGCACTACGGCGTCGACGAGGACCACCTCGAGTACTACCGGCTCCACGTGACGGCCGACGTGGAGCACAGCGAGTGGATCGGCCAGATCGTTGCCGGGTTCGCGAACTCCACCGCGGTCCGCAAGCAGATGTGGGACCAGATGCTCCGGGGCTTCTCGATCCACGCCCTGCTGGTCGACGGGGTGCTCGCCGAGAACAACGGCGGGGCGGTCGCCGGACGCAAGGCTAAATAGAACCCCGGGGGTCGCGAGGACGATGGCAGGCCGGACCGACCGGACCGCAGGCGCGGCGTCGTGCCCTCGGACTGCCGGGGCCTGGCTCTGGTGAACGGGAGGCGCCGGGAGGGCGCCCCCCATCGCGCCTAGCGCGACGCAGGGTCCGCTCCCACCGGCGTTCTCCCTCGAGTAGAACCGAAGGAGGAACCACCGATGTACGGAAAATCGATCCGACTGCGCCGCATCTTCCCGGCCGCCGCTCGACGACTGTTCTCCGTGCCGCTCGACCACGCCCTCTCCATGGGGCCGATCGAGGGGCTCGAGGAGCTGGCCCCGCTGGCGCGCGAGCTGCAGGACGGGGGGGCCGATCTGCTGATCGTCACCAAGGGCGCGGTGCGAGAGCTCGCCCCGGTCCTTCGGCCGTCGACGCTGCTGGGGATCCACGTGTCGGCGTCGACGAGCCTCGGACCGAGCTCGCACCACAAGCGGCTGGTCGGCACGGCCGAGGAGGCGGTCGGTCTCGGCGCCGACCTGCTCTCCGTCCAGGTCAACTTCGGGGTCGCCGAGGAGGGCGACATGCTCTCGGATCTCGGCACCGCGGTCGACCAGTGCCGGGCGTTGGGCCTCCCCCTGCTCTGCATGGCCTACGTCAAGAAGGCCAACGGCGGCACGCCCGACGAGCTCCGTCATGCGGCGCGCGCCGCGGCCGACCTCGGCGCGGACATCGTGAAGACCAGCTGGCCCGGGTCGGCCGAGGAGTACGCCCGCCTCTGTCGGACGACCCCGGTGCCGGTCCTGATCGGCGGGGGCGTGCGCCTCGACGACGACGCGGCGTTCCTCGGGATCGTCGAGGAGAGCGTCCGGGCCGGCGGTGCCGGGATCTGCATCGGTCGCAACCTGTTCCAGCGCCGACCGGTCCTCCCGCTGGCCCAGCGGATCGCGGCGATCCTCCACGGGAGCTGAGCCGAACCGTGTCGCGCGACCGGGTGACGATCGCGATCTCCGGGGCGGAGCCGGCGATGCTCCACGCGATCGTCGAACGCGCCCGGCGCCGCGGCTTCTCCCGGTTTCAGCTGCCGGTAGGCCATCGGATAGCGCCGGCCGCGGGCGAAGAGCTCGTGGTGCGCCGGGCGGACCGGCTGTACGCCGCGCCTGCGCTCGAACGCGGGATCCCCGTCGTCTCGATCTCCACTCCGCGCGATCTCGAGGAGGCCGCGCGGCACGCGCCCGACCACGGCGTGCTGGCGCTCGAGTGGACCGGGGATCGCGTGATCCCTCTCGAGAACGCGATCGCGGCGCGGGGGCGGTCGTTCGCGGTCTGGGTGTACGCCCGAACCCCGTCCGAAGTTCCCGGGGCCCTGGGGGCGCTCGAGCACGGCGCCGACCGGGTGTTCGTCGAGGTGCGGAGTCCCGAGGAAGTCGATCGACTCGAGTCGGTGGTCGAAGGTCCGCTTCCCGGCCAGTTGACGTGGACCCGTGCCCCGATCCGCTCCGTGCGACCGGCCGGCATCGGCGACCGCGTTCTCGTGGACACGACGTCCCTTTTGCGGCCCGAGGAAGGGCTCCTCGTCGGCAGTGCGGCGGCGTTCCTCTTCCACGTCGCGAGCGAGGCCATCGGCTCGGCGTTCAGCCGGCCCCGACCGTTCCGAGTGAACGCCGGCGCCGCCCACTCCTACGTGCTGATGGCGGACGGGGAGACCCGGTACCTCTCCGAGCTCGAGCCGGGCGACGCGGTGCTCGCCGCCGAGCCCGACGGGCCGGTGCGGAGCGTGCGCGTGGGCCGGATCAAGATCGAGCGACGGCCGACGGTCGTCGTGACGGCGGACGACGACGGGATGTCGCGGACGGTCTTTCTGCAGGAGGCCGAGACGGTCCGACTGACGACGACCGAGGGCCGCATCCCCACCACCGAGCTGCGATCGGGCCCGCCGGCGCTCGGGGTCCGGCTCCCGGCCGCCCGCCATCTGGGACGACCGGTCGAAGAGACGATCGAGGAGCGATGACCGAACTCGTGCCGCGGATCGTGACGTCGCTCCCCGGGAGGACCCTCCGGGAGACGTCCGAGCAGATCCGGGTGGCACACGCCGCGGGGGCGGACCTCGCCGAGGTACGGTTCGACCGCTGGTCCGCCGAGGAACGAGGACGGGCCGCCGAGCTCTTTCCCTCGCCGCTCCCGCTCCTCGCGACCCTGCGATCCCGCGCCGAGGGCGGTGCCGGCCCCGACGCCGTGGCCGAGCGAGCCCGCGAGCTCGAGCGCCTGGCGGCGTTGCCGTTCGACGGCATCGATCTCGAGGCGTCCCGGGATCGGGAGCTGCTCGGTCGGCTCCCGCCGTCGCACCCGCGGTGGAGGGTGCTGTCGGTCCATGTCGGCGATGGGGCCGCGGTCGCGGACGTCGCCCGCGCGCTCCGCGAGGAGGCACCGGCCGGGACGGTCCGGAAGGTCGTCGTTCCCGCCTCCGTGCATGCCGCCCTTCGGGAGCTCCTGCCCTCGCTCCCTCCGGCCGGCGACGGCCCGCGTGTCCTCCTGACGACCGGTCCGTCGGGTCCCCTCCTGCGCGCGTGGTCCGCGCGCCTCGAGTTTCCGCTGGTGTTCGCGAGCCTTCCGGCGGAGCGGCGCGCGGTCGATGGACCCCCGGTAGAGCCGAGCCAGGTCCCCACCGACCGGATGCGGTCGTTCCTCGACGGCGGACCCAACGCGCCGATGTTCGCGATCGTCGGTCGACCGGTGGCGCACTCGCAGAGCCCGTATCTGCACGCGCGCTGGATGCGCGCGACCGGCCGGCACGGACTCTACGTACCTCTGGAGATCGAGGACGAGTCCGAGTTCGTCGAGAGCCTCCCCGCGCTCGCCGAGGGCGGCTTCCGCGGGGTCAACGTAACGCACCCCTGGAAGGCCGCGGCGATCGCCGCCGCGGACCGGGTCGGGCGCGCCGCCGAGCTGTGCGGCGCGGCCAACTGCCTCACGTTCGCCGAGGGCGGGACCGAAGCGGACAACACGGACCTGGCGGCCGTGCTGCGCCGCCTCGAAGAATACCGTGCCCAGGGCGTCTGGAGCGGGCGGGAGCTGATCGTGGTCGGAGCCGGCGGGGCCGCGGCCGCGTCCGTGGTGGCGGCACGCGACCTGGGCGCGCACGCCTTCGTGACCGCTCGCGACCGCACTCGCGGCCGCGCGCTCGCGGACCGACTGGGCGCGTCCTGGCTCGGGCCCGAGGAGTATCGTCCGTTCGATCTCGCGATCCACGCCACGCCGGTCGGACGCGCCGACGCCGGCGACCTCGAGCTCCCCCTCGGGGCCTTGCTGGCGCGGGGCTCGCGTCTGCTCGACTGGGTGTACGCCCCGGATCGGTCCCTCGTGCGCGACGCGGCGGAAGCGACCGGCGCGCGCTACGAGGACGGCTGGAGGCTGCTCGTCTACCAGGCCGCCGCGAGCTTCGGGATCTGGTGGGATGCCGAACCCTCGGGATCCGAGCTCGACGCCACGATCGAGGAGGGCCCGTGCGCGGGGTAGGGGTCGCGACCGGGGCGATCTCGATCGTGAACGCGCTGCCGACGGGTGTCGGCGCCGCCGTCGGGGTCGACCTTCCCGTCCGGGCCGAGCTCGAGCTCCATCCGTCCGGGTCGAGCGAGAAGTGGGACGTCCAGATCGGCGACGACCACCGGTCCCCGCTGGTGATCGAGTCGCTCACGCAGGCGCTGCGGCGCTTCGCCCCGGGGACGTCGGGCCGGGGCTCGCTCTCGCTCCGGTCCGCCGTGCCCGTGGGTCGCGGGTTGAAGAGCTCGAGCGCGGTGAGCTCCGCGGTCGTGCTTGCCGTCGCCCGGGCGATCGACGCCCGGGTCTCGGCGGTCGACGTCGCCCGGGTGTCGGCGCAGGCTTCGATCGAGGCCGGGGTCAGTGCCACGGGCGCGTTCGACGACGCCCTCGCGGGCCTGTCGACCGGGATCGTCGTGACCGACAACGCCCGTGGGGAGCTCCTCCGGGCGATCCCGGTCGAGCCGGGCCTCGGGCTCGCGATCTACGTTCCGGCCGAGTCCCATCCGCCCTCGCCCGGCCTGCGGGCCCAGTTCGAGGCGGAAGCCCTCGCGAGCTCGCGCGCGGTCCGATCGGCGATCGAGGGACGATGGACCGAGGCGATGCGCCTGAACTCGGACGTCGTGGAGCGGGTGATGGGGTACGACTACCGCGCGGCCCGAGCGGGGCTCGAGGCGGCGGGCGCGATCGCCTGCGGCGTGAGCGGTCTCGGCCCCGCCCTGGTGGCGGTCGCGACCGGCGGCCGGGTCGAGGCCGTCGCCCGTCACCTCCCGGGGACGGCCGCCGAGCATCGGGTGCTCGACTTCTCCCGAATTCCCCTGGTCCCGCCGGAGGAGACGCCGTGAGTCTCCGCACCGTGCTGCCGGGCGTCGCGTCCGGACGGATCGCCGCGCCGCCCTCGAAGAGCTACACGCACCGCGCCCTCGTCGCCGGCCATCTGACCGGTCGGCGCTACCGCGTGGACCGCCCGCTCCTTGCCGACGACACGCGCGCCACGGCTCGCGGGCTCCGCGAGCTGGGCTCGCGCGTCCGAGCGGGACGGGCGCGATGGACGATCGAGCCGGGGGGATCGACCCGCCCTCGCCGGGGGACGATCGACTGCGGAGAGTCGGGCACGACGCTCCGGTTCCTTCTCGCCCTCGCCGCCCGGCAAGACCGCCCGATCCGTTTCCGCGGCCAGGGCCGACTGGGCCGTCGCCCCGTGTCCGAGCTGCTCGATGCCATCGGAACGCTCGGCGCGGAGTCCCGGCGTGCGTCGGCCGGCGGGGGGTTCCCGATCACGGTCCGCGGGCCGATGCGAGGGGGACGGATCCGCCTGGACGCCTCGCGCAGCTCGCAGTTCGCCTCGGCCCTGCTGCTGACACTGCCCACCCTCCCGGGCGATTCGGAGCTGCGCCTCGTCGGTCGCGTCGTCTCCGAGCCGTACATCGCCGCGACCGAGGCGGTGCTGCGCCGCCATCGGGTCGTGGCCGAGCGACACGGTCGCGCGTTCGCGATCCCGGGGGACCAGACCTTCCGCGGGACCGGTATGGTCGTGCCCGGGGACGCCTCGTCGGCCGCCTATCTCTGGGCGGCCGCGGCCGTCACCGGCGGATCCGTCGACGTGCGGGGGATCCCGAGGTCGTGGCCGCAGGCCGACCTCGCGATCCTCGGGCTCCTCCGGGCCGCCGGGGTCCGCGTCGTGGACCGCGAGGACGGCGCCCGGGTCGAGGGGCCGCTGCGGGCGCCGTTCTCCGTGGACCTGACCGCGGCGCCGGATCTCTACCCGCTGGTCGCGGTGCTCGCCGCGACGGTCCCGGGCCGAAGTCGACTGCGCGGGGCCGCGCACGCGGTCCTGAAGGAGTCCGATCGTCGTGCCGGTGCGGCGCGGCTGGCGCGCGCGTTCGGGGCCGCGGTGGAACCTCGGGGCGGCGGGCTCGACATCCGCGGCTCGGCCCGAGTCCACGGCGCCCGGCTACGGGACCTCACGGATCATCGGCTGGTCATGAGCGCCGCCGTGGGGGCGCTCGCGGCCGACCGCCCCTCGACGATCGGCGACGCGCGGGCCGTCGCGAAGTCGTTCCCCCAGTTCTGGACCGCGCTAGACTCGCTATTCGAGGGTGAGCGCGAATGATGCGATTCGGGGAGGCGTTCCGCGTGACGATCTTCGGCTCGAGCCACGGCCCTGAGGTGGGGGCGGCGATCGACGGGATCCCGGCGGGCACGCCGTTGGATACCGACCAGATCCAGCGCGATCTCGACCGTCGGCGGCCCGTCGGCCGGAGGCTCGCGACCAAGCGGCTCGAGGAGGACCGGCTGGTCGTCGACCGGGGGCTCGTCGACGGCCGGGCCGACGGATCCGAATTCCGGGCCCATGTGGCGAACGAGGACGTTCGTCGGGAGCCGTACGATCGGATGCGCGCCACCCCGCGCCCGGGGCACGCGGACTATCCCGCGCGGGTGCGCTACGGACCCGAGGCGGATCTCTCGGGCGGCGGGATCTTCTCGGGTCGGATGACCGCGGCCCTGGTGATCGCCGGGGGCGTAGGCCGTCAGATGCTCGCGCGCCGCGGTGTCGAGATCGCGGCGTTCACTCGGTCGATCGCCGGGATCGAGGCCACCGTGCCGGAATCACTTCCGCTCGAGGATCTGCGGGCCCGATCGTCGACGAACGAGGTCGGATGCCCTGATCCTGAGGTCGCGAAGCGCATGGAAGAGGCGATCGCGACGGCCCGGCGCGACGGGGACAGCGTCGGCGGCGTGGTCGAGGTCCGCGTCACGGGAGCCCCCGTCGGGCTCGGCGAGCCGTTCTTCGACTCGATCGAATCGTCGGTGGCGCACGCGGTGTTCTCGGTGCCGGCCGTGAAGGGCATCGAGTTCGGCGCCGGGTTCGGAGCCGCGCGGATGCGCGGCAGCGAACACAACGACCCGTTCGTATGGGAGGGCGGGCAGGTCCGCACGACCACGAACCACGCGGGCGGCGCGCTCGGCGGACTCGCGACCGGCATGCCGATCGTGTTTCGGGCCGTCGTCAAGCCGACCTCGTCGATCGCGCGACCCCAGACCACCGTCGACCTCGAGCGACGCGGGCCAGCGACCGTCGTGGTGACGGGGCGGCACGACCCCTGCATCGTGCCCCGCGCGGTCGTGGTCCTCGAGGCCGTGACGGCGATCGCCCTGACCGACCTCGCGCTGCGCGGAGGCTACCTCCCGTGAGCGAGCCCCGGATCCCCGCCGCGATCCTCGGCGCGGGCGGGTACGTCGGACAGAACTTCGCCCGGCTCCTCGCGGACCACCCCTACTTCGAACCGCTCCGCCTCGTCGCGGGCGACCGCACGGCCGGCCGTCGGCTCGAAGAGGTCTGGCAGCTCGTCGAGGCTCCCCCGGACGAGCTCGCGTCGCGCCGTCTCGAGCGCGCGAGCCCGGCCGCGATCGCGCGGGCCGGGATCCGTCTCGCGTTCTCCGCGCTGCCCTCGGGCACCGCCGGGCCGATCGAGACCGAGCTCGTCCGACGGGGGGTGTCGGTGTTCTCGAACGCGGCCGACCACCGGATGGATCGGGCCGTCCCACTCCTCGTTCCCGAAGTCAACTCGCCGCACCTCGCGCTGCAGCGCCGGCGCCCGCACGGCGCGGGGCTCCTCGTCGCCAATCCGAACTGCTCGGCCGCCGGCCTGGTCGTTGCGCTGGCGCCGATCCTCCCCGTGGTCCGCCCGCGGGCCATCCACGTGACGACCTACCAGTCGCTCTCCGGCGCCGGGTATCCCGGCGTCTCCGGTCTCGCGATCACGGACAACGTCGTACCGTACATCGAGCACGAGGAGGAGAAGATCGTGGCGGAGTCGCAGCGGATCCTCGGGGCGCTGCGGGGCCGGGCGGTCGAGCCGCTCCCGGTGCCGATCCTCGCGCACTGCGCGCGGGTCGCCACGCGGGAGGGCCACCTCGAAGCGGTGACGCTCGAGGCGCGGTCGGCGCCCACGCTCACCGCGATCCTCGCCGCGTGGAAACGGTACGACCCGTTGGAGGGATCGGGGCTCCCGAGCGCGCCGCATCCCCCCGTCGAGATCCGCCGCGAGCGCGACCGTCCTCAACCGCTCCGGGATCGATGGGCCGGGCACCCGGCCCGGGCGCGGGGGATGGCCGTGACGGTCGGCCGCGTTCGGTGGGCGGCGCCGTACCTGCGGTTCTTCCTGCTCTCGCACAACGCCGTCCGCGGCGCCGCCGGGGCGTCCGTGCTGAACGCGGAGCGGGCTGTCGTGGACGGCTATCTCCCGAGGTCGGGGAGCTCGGGCCGATGACGCGCCGGCGGCCGGTCGTGGTCAAGTTCGGAGGGGCTTCCCTCGAGAATCCGGACCGGATCGCCGACGACGTCCGGGCTCTCCGGCGCGAGGGCGCGCCGGTGGTCGTGGTCGCGTCGGCCCGCGAGGGCGTGACCGACCTCCTCACGCGGGCGATCGCCCGGCGCCGGTCCCGACCGACCCATCGCCGCGTGCTCGAGGAGATCCGGCGCCGGCATCCCGGACTTCCGCCGGCCGGGCGCCGCCACCTCGAGCGGCTCGATCGGCTGTTCGCGGTGCTCGAAGCCTCGCCCGGACCCGACGCGCCGCTCGCCGACCGCGTCTTGAGCCAAGGCGAGCGGATCGGCGTGCACTGGCTGGCCGACCGCCTGCAAGAGAAGGGCCTGCCCGCGGTGCCCGTGGAGGCGGACCATCTCGGCCTGATCACCGACAACGCCTACGGGGCGTCCTGCCTGCTCCTCGACCGATCCGGCCCGGCGGTGCGTCGCGGCCTCGGCCGTCGCCTCGACTCGGGTCAACTGCCCGTGGTCACGGGCTACTTTGGACGGAGCCTCGAAGGCCGGGTCGCCACGCTCGGCCGGGGAGGGTCCGACTACGCGGCCGCCGGGATCGGAGCGCTCCTCGGGGCGCCACGCGTCGAGCTGGTCAAGCGTCACGTCGCGGTGCTCTCGGCCGATCCCCACGAGGTCCCGGACGCGCGACCGATCCCCGAGCTCTCGTACGAGGAGGCCGAGGAGCTCGCGCAGTTCGGGGCCCGGGTCCTGCATCCGCTCACGATCGAGCCGGCCCGGGCCGCGGGGTTGACGCTTAGGGTGCGCTCGCTCGAGGACCCGGGGGTGGTCACCACGATCGGGCCGTCCCGAGCCGGCCGTCGAAACCGAGCACTGACCGTGCTGCGTCCTCTGCGGCTGCTCCGGCTGCGCGTGCCCGGAGGACGGCAACGACCCGGCATCGTCGCCGAGGTGTCGCACCGGCTCTCCGACCACGGGGTGAACGTCGTCCAACTCTACACCTCCTCGGCCCTGCTCTGCCTGGTCCTCGAGCCCCGTCAGGTCGTCGCTGCGATCCGCGCGTTGGCCCCGGTCACCCAGGAAGCCGCCGCGATGCTGGACGGCCCGTACCGCGTGGCCCTCGTGACCGCGATCGGCGACGGGATCCTCGACGACGTCCACCGGGTCCCCGAGGGCGTCGTCCGCGGTGCCCAGGGTTTCAGCGCGACCCCGCGGGCGCTCTCCCTCGCCGTTCCTCTCGAGCGGGGCTCCGCGATCCTGCGCGAGCTCCACCGGGCGCTGGTCTCGGAGGCCGGGTCGTGACCGATCCGTGGGCCGATTTCACTGCCGCGGCCGACGGTCGCGAGACGGTCGGTTACTTCGAGACGGCGGCCCGGAGTCCGACCGAGCGCGGGCGCGCGGTCTGGTTCTCGCGCGCAGACGAGGTCCGGACGATCGAGGACGGCCGGGCGGCGCCGGACGTGCCGCGGGTGGTCGACCGCTGGCTTCAGGAGGGCCACGGCCGCGCGGCCCTCGGGTTCCTGGGGTTCGACGCGGTCGGGATGTTCGAGCCCGTGCTCGGCCCGCACTCGGCGGGGGACCCGTTCCCCCTCGGGGCGTTCGCGCTGGTCCGGGAGCCGGTGCGATCGGAGGTGCCCCCACGGCGGCGCGACCGTCCTCGTCGCTTCGCGGACCCGGGGCGCCCGCGATCCGACTCTCTGCCCCGCCCGGCGTTCGGCCGCAGCGTGCGAAGGCTCGTGGAGGAGATCCGGAACGGCGAAGCCTACCAGGTCGTGCTCGCCCATCGGCGCAGCTGGGCCCGGCCGCGCGATCTCCTCGGACGGGCCGGCGCGCTCCGCGCGTCCGAGCGGTTCGCGTTCTTCTACTACCTCCGGTTCGGGGATCTCGAGATCGTCGGCGCCTCCCCCGAGTCCGTCGCGGAGGTGGACGGACGCCGCGCGCTCCTGAACCCGATCGCCGGCACGATCCCCCGCGGGCCGCGCTCCCGGGGACGTCGTCCGCTCTCGGTCGACCCGAAGGAGCTGGCCGAGCACCGGATGCTGGTCGACCTCGCCCGCAACGACCTCGGGACCGTGGCGCGCCCCGGATCCGTGCGACTCGCTTCGCTCGAGAAGGTCGAGCGGTTCGCCCGGCTCAGCCATCTCGTGTCCCGGGTGACGGCCGAGCTCCCCCGAGGGATCGGACCGTGGGACGTCCTCGCCGCGGCATTTCCCGCGGGCACCGTGGCCGGGGCGCCGAAGATCCGGGCGACCCAACTGCTGCGGCGCGAGGAAGCGAGCTGGCGTGGCGTCTACGCCGGGACGGTCGGACTGCTCGAGCCGCACGGTCGTGCCCGGTGGGCGCTCGCCATCCGCACCGGCTTCGCGGCCGGCCCCCGGCTCCACACGGCCGCGGGTGCGGGCATCGTGCAGTACTCGCGGGCGGGCCGGGAGTTCGACGAGACGCTCGTCAAGCTCGCCCAGGTGGAGGCCGCGCTCGCCGGAGGCCCCGCGTGAAGATCGTGCTGGTCGATCACGAGGACTCGTTCGTCCGCAACGTCGAGCAGGCCCTGCGGCAGGAAGGGGTCCGGGTCGAGTGCCTCCGGGCCCGTCGACCCCTCCGGGAGTTCGTGCGGGCGGACCCGGACGCGGTCGTCCTTTCCCCCGGTCCCGGGCATCCGAAGGACCGGAGCATGACAGGAGTGGCCCGGTCCCTGCTCGAGCGTTGGGACCGGGAGCGGCCGTTCCTGGGGATCTGCCTCGGCCACCAGATCATCGCCGACCATTACGGCGGGGACGTCGTCCGCGCCGCGGCGCCGGTGCACGGCGAGACGAGCGATCTTCGGCACGACGGGCGGGGCGTGTTCCAAGGCGTCCCGAACCCGACCGCCGTCGCGCGCTATCACTCGCTCGTGCTCGACGCCCGCACGGTCCCGGCCGTGCTCGAGGTGAGCGCGACCAGCTGGGGGGTCGTCATGGCCACCCGGCACCGATCGCGCCCGGTCGAGACCGTCCAGTTCCATCCGGAGTCGTACCTCACGCCCGCCGGGCAGCGGATGTTCCAGAACTTCCTGAAGGGGGTGCGACGGTGATCGGCGAGGAGCTGCGCCGACTGCTCGACCCGAGCCGGCTCGAGTCCGGGGAGGTCCGTCGGGCGTTCGATGCGCTCGTCCGCCCCGCGGCGGACGAGGCGGACCGCGTGGCGATCCTGGTCGCCCTTGCATCCCGGCGCTCGGACCCGGGGGAGCTCGTCGCCTTCGCTCGAGAAATGCGGCGGCGCGCGCGCCCCTTCGCCGTTCCGCCGAGCCACCGGCCGATCGACCTGTGCGGGTCGGGTGGGGCCCCGTCCCCCTCCTTCAACGTCTCCACCGTGGCGGCGTTCGTGGTCCGCTCGGCCGGAGTCCGCGTGGTCAAGCACGGGAATCGAAGCCGCCGCGTCTGCGGTTCGAGCGACCTCCTCGAAGCCCTGGGCCTCCCGGTCACGAGCTCGCCCGCGTTCGCCCGCGCGGCGTACGACCGGCTCGGGATCACGTTCCTGCACGCCCCGCTGTTCCATCCGGCCACGGCCGCGGTCGCTCCCGCCCGACAGCGCCTCGGCATCCCGACGGTGTTCAACCGGCTCGGACCCCTCTCGAATCCGGCGCGCGTTCGTCGCCAGGTCTCGGGCGCGGCCAATGCTCGCGCGGCGGACGAGGTCGCGACGGTCCTCCGAGCGTTGGGGGTCGATCGCGGCATCTCGATGGCCTCGGACGACGGATGCGACGAGTTCTCTCCGGCCCGGCCGACGACCATCGTCCTGTGGAACCGGGCCGGCCGTCGCCGGTTGCGGATCCGACCCGAGCGCTACCTCCCGCCCGAGGATCGTGCGGGGGACTGGGGAGCGCTGCCCGCGCCGGGGGCCCGAGACGAGACCGAACGCATCCTCGCGGGGGGCGGCGGAGCCCGCCGAGGATCCGTCCTCTTGACGGCGGGCGCGGCCCTCTTCGTCGCCGGCCGCGCTCCGACGCTTTCGGACGGCGTGGAGCAGGCGCGGGATGCACTCGACCGCGGGGCGCCGGAGCGGTTGCTGGCCGATATGCGACGCCTCGCCCGTCCGTACCGATCGCGGGGGGGCGCTTGACGGACGGATTCCTCAAGTCCATCGTCGCCGAGGTGCGACGGGACGTGGGGGAGGGCCGGTACGTGGGAGCGCGCGGCGCGCCGCGGCCGCCCAGTCTGCGGGCCGCGATCGATCGGTCGCGGGCGGGCGGCGCCCTGGTCGTCGAGTTCAAGCGGAACTCCCCCGGCCAGGCCGACCCCCGACTCCCCGCCCGGTCGGCGGAGGAATTCGTGCGGTCGACCCGAGCGGGCGGCGTGGCGGGCTACTCATGCCTGGCGACACGCCCGCATTTCGACGGGTCCGTCGACGACGTCGCTGCGGTCGTCCGAGCGACGGAGCTCCCCGTGCTGTTCAAGGACTTCGTGGTCGATCCAGTGCAGATCGACGCCGCGGCCCGAGCCGGCGCGGCGGCGGTGCTGCTGATCGCCCGGCTCGAGGACGACCCCGCGCTCGAGGTCTCCCTCGCCGAGCTGGCCGACGTGGCGCACGGACGCGGACTCGAGGTGCTGCTCGAGTTCCACGCGAAGGCAGAATTAAGGAGGGCGGCGGACGTGCCCGCGGACGTGTACGGGGTCAATGTGCGGGATCTCGACTCCCTGCGGATGGAGCCCGAGGTCGCGGCCGAGACGATCCGCGCCGCGGCGGAGCTGCGACCTCTCTTGTCGATGAGCGGGGTCGGGTCGGCCCTCGACGCGCGCCGGGCCTGGGACGCGGGCGCCGACGGCCTGCTCGTCGGGACCTCCGTCGCTCGCGCGGAGGACCCGGCCGCCTTCCTCCGATCGCTGCACCGCGCGGAGCACCCGCGATGAAGACGTTCGTCAAGTTCTGCGGTCTCCGCGATGCGGAGAGCGTGCGCGAGGTTCCGGCCGGAGGCGCCGCCGGGTTCGTCGTCGAGGTGCCGACCTCGCCGCGGAACCTCTCGCTCGACGCCGCGACGGCGCTCATCGATGACGTGCCGACCGAGGCCGAAGCGTGGGCGGTGGTGGTCGATCCGACGCCCGAGCTGATCCACCGTCTGTTCGACGAGGTCGGGGTCGATCGCGTCCAGGTGTACGGCGCGGTCCCGGCCGGACTCGAGTTCCTCGAGGTCCATCATCTCGTCCCGTCGATGCCGATCGGGGCTCTGGGGAGCGGTGCCCCGGTCCCGCCCGTCCCGGCGGCCGAGGACTATCCGCGGGTGCACCTCGATGCCGCGGGCCAGCCCGTCCCCGGCGGCAGCGGCACCCGACCGGACTGGGAGGTCTGCGCCCAGATCGTGGACTCGCACCCCGGCCGCAAGTTCGTGCTCGCCGGCGGATTGACGGCCGAGAACGTGGCCGACGCCCTCGAGACCGTGCGCCCCTGGGGCGTCGACGTCTCGTCCGGTATCGAGGGCAGCCGCGGGGTGAAGGACGTCGCGAAGATGCGGGCGTTCGTCGCCGCGGTCGAGGCGTTCGAGTCGACCCATGCCTAGGCGGTTCGGCCGGTTCGGGGGAGCGTACGTCCCCGAGACGCTGGTCCCCGCGCTGCGCGAGCTCGAGGCGGCCTGGCGATCCGCCCGGCGGGACGCGTCGTTCCGCGCGGAGCGCCACCGGCTGCAGGCGACCTATGCGGGTCGGCCGACCCCGCTCTATTTCGCCCGGAACCTCACGCGCCGCGCGCGCGGAGCCGAGATCTGGCTCAAGCGGGAGGACCTCGTGCATGGCGGCGCGCACAAGCTGAACAATGCGCTCGGCCAGGGGCTCCTCACGGTCGAGATGGGCAAGCGGCGGCTCATCGCCGAGACCGGCGCGGGCCAGCACGGCGTCGCGACGGCGATGGTCGGCGCGGCCCTCGGCCTCGAGACCGAGGTGTACATGGGCGAGGTCGACATGGCCCGCCAGCGGCCGAACGTCGAGCGGATGCGCCTGCTCGGCGCCCGGGTGATCCCCGTGCGCGACGGGAGCCGGACCCTCAAGGACGCGATCAACGCGGCGCTCCGCGACTGGATCGAGAACGTTCGCACGACGCACTACCTCCTCGGCTCGGCGGTCGGGCCCCACCCGTTCCCCACCATCGTGGCGGACTTCCAGAGCGTGATCGGGCGCGAGATCCGGCATCAGTCGGTGCGGTCGATGGGTCGGCTTCCGGACCTCGCCGTCGCCTGTGTGGGCGGAGGCTCCAACGCGATCGGAACGTTCCATCCCCTGCGGCGGACGGACGTGGAACTGCTCGGGATCGAGGCGGCCGGCCCTCGGGGCCACCCGGTCGGGGCGGCATCGCTCTCGCGCGGGGCGCCGGGGATCCTCCATGGCTCGTACTCGTACGTGCTCCAGGACCGCGACGGTCAGGTCGCCGCGACCGAGAGCGTCTCGGCCGGTCTCGACTACCCCGGCGTCGGGCCGGAGCACGCGCACCTCAAGGAGACCGGCCGCGCCCGGTACCTCGGGGTGCACGATGAGGACGCTCTTCGCGCGTTCCACTGGCTGGCGGAGGACGAGGGGATCCTCCCGGCGCTCGAGCCGTCGCACGCGATCTTCGCGGCGGTCCGCGAGGCCCGGCGGCGGGGACCGAAGCAGCGGATCGTCGTCACGCTCTCCGGGCGCGGCGACAAGGACCTCGAGGTGGTACTTGGCGCGTCTCGATAGCGCGCTCCGGGACGCCCTGCTGGACGGGCGCACCGCGGTGGTCCCGTACCTGCTCGTCGACCGCAAACGTCGGGCCCAGGTCCGTCGCATCGTGCGCGCGATGGCGGCCGCCGGCGCCACCGCGCTCGAGCTCGGGTTCCCGTTCTCGGAGCCGATCGCCGACGGCCCGTTCCTCGCGTCGGCCCACGCGCGGGCGCTCGCGAACGGCACCACGTGGGCGGACCTGCTCGCTGCCGTCCGCGCCGTCGCCCCGATCCTCCCCGCAGCGGTGATGACCTATGCCAACCCGCTCCAGCACCGGGGGCTCGACGTCGCGCTCGCCGACCTTTCGGACGCGGGCGCCTCCGGGCTGATCGTTCCGGACCTCTCCGTGGAGGAGAGTCCTCCGTTCCGCGCGGCGGCGCGCCGGCACGGGGTCTCCCTGGTGCTCCTCGCGGCGCCCGGCGTGACTTCGGCCAGGGTCCGGCGCATCGCGGATCGATCGGAAGGATTCCTGTACCTGGTCGGCCACTACGGCACGACCGGTGGAAGGGCCCGAGGGCCGCCGGTCGACCTCGCGCCGATCGTCCGCTCCGCTTGGGCGGCGAACCCGGGGCTACCGGTGCTCGTCGGTTTCGGGATCCGCAATCGGGCCAGCGCCGAGAAGGCCCTCCGGTCGGGGGCCGACGGCGTCGTGGTGGGAACCGCGATCGAACAGCTCCTCGGCCAAGGGAGCGACTTGGGTCCGCTCTCCAGTTTCGTCCGAGCCGTGACGGGAGCGCGACGGCCCCGGGGCGCCCCGCGTCGGCCGTCCTCCCGCTTGAGCTAAGCGATCGGTCGGGCGCGATCGGGGGCGGGAGGCACCCCCCGTCGCGACGGTCGGACCTGGGGCTGGGCGCGGGGTCATGGACGGATGCGGTCGAGCGTCAGGAACCGGACCGCGGAGTCGGGCGCGACGCCGGCGATCACGAACTCCTTCCGCACCCCCTGCGCCACGCGCACGCTCCCTGCGACCTCGGGCCACGGGGCGCGGTGGGAGTCGGGCACGGCCTGGATCAGGTAGCGGGCGTGCGCGTGCTCCGGATTCCGCGGATAGGCGCGGAAGTGGGCGCCGTACTTGAATCCGGTCTTGACGACCAGCTTGCGCTGGCGCAGGTCGCGGTAGGCGGTCAGTCGCTCGACGAACCGCGGATCGAGCCGGTGCGCGCGGCGCTGGAGGCGCTCGCGGGTCACCGTCCGACCCGAGGTCGCGTCCCGGAGGACGAGCTGTCCGGAGTCCAGCAGGTACGCCGCCTCGATCATCGACAGCTCGAGGCGGGACCCTACCCGGCTGCCGTACGCGAGCGCCCGGCCGAGACCGTCGACCGCGGCCGGATCGTGGACCGTCACCCGGTCCCCCGAGAGCCATCCGACGGTCGGGGCCGGGAGCGGGGACGGGACCAGCGCCCCCTTCGGGGCCGTCCGGCGGACCCGGTAGTAGGTGAGGTCGGACTCCTCGTCCACGAGGGCCAGGAGGAGCACCTTCTTCGCGCTCAGCGCGCGGTCCGCGAGATCCGTCAGCCGGGCGAGGTCGAACGGCACCCGTTCGCTGAGCGCCTCCACCCAGTAGCGGGACGGCGTCTTGTGGAGGACGCCGCCCCGGGGGAGGACGGCGAAGGCCACCGGCGGCGGGGTCGCCCGCACGACGTAGCCTCGCTGGCGCAGGTCCCGGTAGACCAGGTACCGGACGGGAAACCCGGGCTCGGCCCGGACGGCGTGCCGGAACACCACGGGCCAGTCGACCCTCCGACCGTTCGAGCCGACGATCTCCGCCCGGTCCATCTCGGCGAGGTAGACGGCCTCGTAGCGGTCGAGCGCGAGACCGCCGGAGTTGGTGGGCGTCCCGAAGTAGCCCTTTCCGTAGATCGAGCTCGCCTCGGCCGCGTCGCGGACCTCGACCCGCCCGTCCGCGGCGAGGACCCCGCTCACGCCCGGCCGCCCCGCAGCTCGGCCATCGTGAGCAGCGGCTCCAGGCGCACCCCGACCGCCGCGAGCCGCTCGGCAGCGCCGGCCTCCCGGTCGACGATCGCGAGGGCGCGGTCGACCTGCCCGCCCGCGGCGCGGATGATCTCGACCGAGCGCACCGAGCTCCCGCCGGTGGTCGTCACGTCCTCGATCAGCAGCACCCGCTCGCCCTTCGGGATCTCGCCCTCGAACGGCTGGCGGGTCCCGTGCTCCTTCGCGGCCTTCCTCAGGATGGCGTACGGACGGCCGGTCGCGAGCGACACGGCGACCACGAGCGGCACCGCCCCGAGCTCCATCCCGGCGAGCCGCGGTTCGTCGCCCAGGCGCCCCACGAGCGCGCGCGCGAGGAGGGCGAGGCGGTCGGGGTCGGGCCATGCCCGCTTGACGTCGATGTACACGTCGCTCGTCTCGCCCGACGAGAGCGTGAACTCGCCGAAGCGGACCGCGCCGGCGTCGATCAGCGTGCGCACGAGGTCGGCGGTGGTCGGCGGCGATGCTGGCCTCACCATGGGACCTTCTTCAGCCCGACCCAGTAGCCCACGTAGTTGAAGGCCGCGTGCAGCCCGAGCGTGTAGACGAGGAGCCATAAGACCGCTTCCCAGCTCGCGAACGTCCCGACGAACAGGCCGGGATAGACGACCGCGCCGATCGCGATCGGGACCAGCACGAACGGCAGCTGGTCGAGGAAGATCGTCCGCGCCCCGCTCGGGCGATCGAGCCGGCGCTTGAGGAACGAGCCGAGGGCGTCGCCCGTCATCGCCCCGAACGTGAGGATCGCGACGACGGGAACCGCGGCGAGCACGCTCGGCGCGAGGCGCGGGACCAGCTGGAGGTTTGGCGGCGCGAGGAGGATCAGCCACGCCTCGAGGAGGCCGACCGGCAGGGCGACGAACCCGGCGAAGAGGAACCCCGACCAGGTCTTCGAGGGACCGAGGATGCGACGGCCGTCGCGCGGCCAGACCCGCCCGAAGTCCATCGGGGGACCGCGCCCGCGGGGGACCGTGGCGATCGCGTTCGCCACGTACGCCGGCAAGAGGACCCAGAGCACGGCGAGGGCGGACGCCCAGACGGGGCTCAGCACGTGCGGCTCCGCTACGGCTCTCGAACGAACCGCTCGATCGTCGCCGCCACGCCCGCGATCTTCCGCGGGTCCACGCTCTCCTCCGCCTCGTGGATGTGCGACTCCAGGTCCATGGCGCCGAAGACGAGGGTCGGGAGCGGCGCGCCCGCCGGCGTCCGGACCGGGCGCAGCGCGCTCGCGTCCGTCCCGCCGTACTCTCCGGTGATCCCGTGCGCGTGCAGCGTGCCGGCCATGATCCGCTCCAGTTTCACCGCCGCCGGGTGGTCCGGCGGGACCGCCGAGCCCGCCTTCGAGCGGGAGGGCGGCGCCTCGATCGTCGCGTTCGGCGCGTGGACCTTGCACCACGAGCGGACGTACTCGAGCGCGGGTCGCAGGCCGTCCTCGAGCTCCATCTCGGGGGGAAGCCGCACGTCGACCACGAACGAGGCCGCGCCCGACGCGGACCCGTCGATCCAGCCGCGGTCGATCGCGGCTCGAAGGATCGTGAGCGCGACGGGCACCGGATTGTGGGCGCGATGCGGGTAGCCCCCATGACCCGACTCACCGATCAGCTGCACGAGCTCCGCCCCCGACGGCACCGACATCGCGGTCGCGCCCCCCGACTCGAGGCGGAACGGCGGAGGGAGGAGGGACGCGAGCTGCGCACGGACCTCGGCCACCGCGGTAGGGGGGCCGGCGAGCGCGAGCGAGACCGCCCGGGCGATCTGGTTCGATGCCTCGTTCTCGGTGTGGACGGCGCGCAGGAGGACGCGCGCGGGGTCGGCCGCGACGCCCGAGACCTCGACCTTCGTGACCGTGGCCCGGCCGGTGATCACCGGCTCGGGCGCGTGGCGATCGGGCCAGTCCGGCGATCGGTAGATCGACTTCCAGGTCCGCGCCACCTCGTGCAGTCCGACGAGCGCGTGTCCGTACTCCAGCGCCGCCCCGAGCGGGACCGGGCCCGAGAAGCCGGCGTAGAGGACGGCGACCCCGCTCGAACCGGCGGTCGTCTCGGGACTCCCGTCCGGGATGAGGGCCACCTCCGCGCGGACGATGCGGGCCGGGTCGTCCGGAGGCAGGGGCTCGTCGTGCGCGATCATCGCCTCGATCCCGCCCGTGCCGCCCGTCTCCTCGTCGCAGCACGCCAGGAGCCGAACGTTCCGCGGCGCAGGGGTTGCGCCGAGGGCGAGGCGCTTCATCGCCAGGATCGACGCGACGACCCCGCTCCCGAGGTCGTCGGCAGCCCCCCGACCGTAGAGTCGGCCGTTCGCGCGAAGGGTCAAGGTATGGGGCGGGCTCTTCCAATGTGCGAGCTGCTCGGTCGGAACCGGCACGACGTCGTAGTGGGCGAGGATCAGGACAGTCTCCGGCGCTCCGACGTCCAGGTCGACGATCACGTTCGGCCGGTTCGCGCCGTGCCAGTCGCCGGGGACGTCGCCCGCGACGACCGGATCGTAAATGCGGGTCGCGAGTCCGGCGGCGCGGGCGGCCCGGACGATCACGTCCGCGGTCCGAAGGTAGTGGGGCTTCTCCCAGCGACCCGCCGCGAGGTCCTCGAGATTGGTCGGGGCCGCGGCGACCAGCTGGGTCAGCAGTCGCAGGCTCTCCTCGTCACCGATCGCCTCGGCGGCGGATCGGAGGTCGGGTGCGCTCGCCAACGTCGCCTCCTCAGCGCAGGGCGAACAGGACCACCAACGAGCTCGTGAGCAGGAGGAGGAACGTCGCCGTCGCCATGTTGGAGAACATCGACAGGGTGTCGCCGAGCGAGGTCAAAAGCCGAGCGGTGAAGCCGGCGCCGAGCACGTTCACGCCGGGGACGTTCCGCTCCCCGTAGCGGAGCTCGACCGGTGCGAGGTCGGCGACCGCGGCCCGCAGCACCTCGACCGCGTCGCGCGCCAGCGCCGCCTGCGAGCGGCGCTCCCCGACCGGGTTGATCCCCCCATCGACCTCGTGCACCACGTGGTTGTCCGTGGTCATCACCTCGGCGACGTCGACCACGGTCTCGAGCGCGCGCACGATCGGTTCGCGGAACCCGATCACGAGGTTGTTGCCGTCGATCAGGACGTAGCCGGTCGTCTTCCCCCCGGCCCGAACGGCGAGCGCGCGGACCCCGGCCGGCCCGATCCCGTCGCGCCCGGTCTCGAAGTGGTCCCGCACCGCGACCCCGACCTCGACCGGGCCGTCGACCGCGGCCGACCGGGCCGCAGCGATCGCGGCCCGCGCATCGGCGACCGCCTTCTCGGCGATCGGCGTGCCGTAGAGGATGTCGCCCCGCCCCTCCACGTACGAGTTGTGCGCGTCGACCAGCGCGATCCGCGGCCCTCCGCCCGGGGGGCCGACCTCCCGGACGATCCGGTCCGCCACGGAGAACGAGATGTCGTCGGTCGGCTCGGGTGCCTGCGAGATCACGACGAGCGCGACGTCTCCGAGCCACTGCGCCCGTGCGGCGCTCCCCGCGTAGGGGCGGACGAGCGGGCCGGCGCGGTTCGGCATCGGCGGGCCCGGCTCGGCGAGGATCTCCCGGCTCGCCGAGGCGAACCGCTCGACCTCGGACTCGCTCGGCAGGTCGAGGTCGTGGTCCGAGGGCGTGTGCGGGACCAGGACGAAGCCCGCGTCGGTCCCGAGACGCTCGGCGAGCTTGCGCGGCAGGTCGCTCGCCCCGACGGCGGCGAACGGCCCTGGGTGCACGGTCGGGAGCGCGACCGTGGCGCTCGTCCGGCCCGGGCGGCGGAACATCAAGAGCGCCATCCGGAGGTCGGCCGGGAACGCGAACTTCTCGAAGAACGCCTCCAGCGCCCGGGTCGACGCGGAGTCGCGGAGGCCGACGTGATCGAGGAGCGGGCGGATGAGGGAGATCCCGGACGACTGGAACTCGCGCCGCATCGGGCGGTCGGCGGCGTGCAGGAGCGCGACCCCGCACGCGAACCCGATCGCGAGGAATGCGATCGCGGCGGCGACGACGGAGAGCGGCGGGGGCATCCACAGGAACAGCCCGATCAGCGAGAGGCCCGGCTGGACCAGCGCCGGCACGAGCGACGCCCCGTGGCTGGGACGGGAGAGCCCGAAGAGGCTGATGTGCCTTAGCCACAGGGCGGGCCCGGCGAGGAAGGCGCCGAGGAAGAGGATCGACGGGGTCTGCGACGGCCAGACGACCAGCGCCCCCCGCCAGATCGCGGCGAGCGGGAGCTGGACCAGCAGCACGCTGAGCGAGAGGAACATCGAGCGGCGGACCTCGATCCGCCCCCCGAGCGCGCGGGCGATCGGCGTCGTCGCGAACGCGGCGACGAGCGACGGGAGCGCCCAGACGAACAGGAAGCCGCCGGAGAACGCCGTGAGGTTCGGGGACCACATCAGCGCCGCGAGCGCGGCGCTCAGCGCGACGATCCCCGCGAGCGTGACCGGCGGGCTCGGGGCCCGGAAGATGAGCGACGAGCGGTGGGCCTCGCCGGCCGCGTTCGCCGGCGTCGGGGGAGCACTATCGGCCACGGCGCCGCCGCACCTCCTCGAGGATCCCGCGGAAGCCCCCGCCGAGCCCCTGCTCCTCGGTCACGGTGCCCGTGACGAGGATCTGGGCGCCCCCGTCGAGGACCGACCGCGCGTCGTCGCCCGTCCGGATCCCGCCCCCGACGATGAGCGGGATCGCGAGCACGTCCCGAACGGCGCGGATGAGCGGCGCCGGCACCGGTGCGGGGGCGCCGGATCCGGCTTCCAGATACACGAACCGCATGCCGAGGAACTCGGCCGCGAGCGCGTAGCCGGTGGCGCCCGCGAGATCGTCGCGCGCGACGACATCGACCTGGCCCACCTCTCCGACGCGCATCCCCGGTGCGATCACGAGGTACCCCAGCGGGATCGGCTCGAGATGCATGGCGCGGACCGCGGGCGCGGCGCGGGCGTGGGCCCGGATCACGAGATCGAGGTTGCGCGAGTTGAGGAGGCTCATGAACAGGACGGCGTCCGCGTCGGGCGTGAGCGAATCCGGGCCCTCGGGGAAGATGACGACCGGCACCTCCACCGCCGACTTGATCGCGCGGGCCGCGGCGCCCATCACGTCGCGGGAGATGCCCGTCGAGCCTCCGAGCAGGATCGCGTCGCTCCCGAGCTCCACGGCGCCGGACGCGATCGCGGCGGCCCGGTCCCCGGGGGACTTGTCGGGATCGATGAGCGTCAGGTGGACCGGCCCGCGCGCCAGCCGTGACGCGAGGTGGGCCTCGACCCGGCCCGGGCCGCGCGGGCTCGTCACCGGAACGCCACCGCCAGGAACGCGAACAGGGCGACGGTCATCGCCACCTTGCTCATCGTCTGCTCCCAGTGCAACCGGCGGGGAAGGTACGCGATCGACACGCCGAACACCGCGTCGGCCGCGAGGACCAAGCCGAGGTACATAATCCCGGCGACGGAGACCGGCGACACGAACCAGAGCAGGGGAACGAAGCTGAGCGCGATCGCGGCCCCGACGGCGCCCCGGGCCACGTTCGCGGAGAACGGGATCCCGCGCACCATCGGGAGCGTCGAGCGCCCGACGTCCCCCTCGAGGTCCTCGATGTCCTTGATCACCTCGCGGCTCAGGGTCGCGAGGAACGCCATGGCCGCGAACGGCACCATGACCAGTGCGTCGCCCACGGCCGCGCCCCCGTACAGGAAGACGAGCCCGGTGAGCAGGGCGACCGTGAGGTTGCCGGCGAACCCGCGCGCCTTGAGCCGGAACTCGTACCCGAGGAGAGCGCCCACCGCGACCGCGAGGATCAGCCCGAGCAGCGGCTCGCGCAGCGCGACCGGGATCGCGATCTCGATCCCGGCGACGAAGAGCCCGATCGCGAGCAATCGCGCGGTACCGAGCGAGATGGTGCCGGTCACGAGCGGACGGTCCGGATGGTTGACCCGGTCGCCGTCAAGGTCGAGGACGTCGTTGAGCACGTTGCCGCCCGCGGTCACCAGGGCGGTCGAGGCGGCCGCCAGGAGGATGTACACCCACAGGTCGAACGAGACCAGGACGCCCGCCCCCCGGGCGGCCAGGCCTCCGACGATCGCCCCGACGAACGAGACTCCCAGGTTGCCGACCCGCACCAACCGCAACGCCGGGTGCACGGCGGCCGAGGGGGGCCGCGCTCGCTTAACCGTTGGGATGGACGGGACGGGTCTCGGTGGGCCGGTCCTCCCGCGCCGCCCGGTCGCTTATATCGCCCCCTCCGTCCCACCCGCCCGATGGCCGGTCCCGCCACGGGCATCCCCCGCGTCCGTTCGTTCCGGTTGGCGAACGGGCTTCAAGTGCGCCTCGCCCCGGACCGGAGGAGCCCCACCGCAAGCGTCTGGGTCTGGTACCGGGTGGGCTCCAAGAACGAGCACCCCGGGATCACCGGGGCCTCGCACTGGGTCGAGCACATGCTCTTCCAGGGGTCCCCGCGCTACGGCAAGGGCCAGATCGACCGGGCCGTGATCCGGGTCGGTGGCGAGCTGAACGCGTTCACGGACACCGACTACACCGCGTACTTCTCGACCGTGCCCCGCGAGCACGTCGAGGTACCGCTGGACATCGAGTCGGACCGGATGACCCGGGCGCTCCTTCGGGACGAGGAGGTCGAGCGGGAGCGGACGGTCATCTACTCGGAGCGCGAGGGCAACGAGAACTGGCCCGAGTTTCGGGTCTGGGAAGAGATCCTTGAGCTCGCGTTCCGCGTGCACCCGTACCGCTGGGACGCGCTCGGCTATCGGTCCGACATCGAGCACCTGACTCCGCAGCAGCTCCGCGACTACTACCACCGCTTCTATGGCCCGCGGAACGCCGTCCTGGTCGTCGCCGGCGGAATCGAACCCACCGCGATCGAGCGGTCGGTCCGACGCCGCTTCTCGGGCCTTCCCTCGACCGGCGACGACGTGACGGTGCCGGTACGCGAGCCGCCGCCCAACGGCGAGCGCCGGGCCGAGCTGTCGGGACCGGGAACCACCCCCATCGTAGAGATCGCGTGGCGTGTGCCCGGGCTCCTCGATCCTGCCACCCCGTCGACCCTCCTCGTCGACACCGTGCTCGGAGGCGACGTGCCGCTCTTCTCGGTCTGGGGCAGCCCACCGGGGGCCGATCACCCGGCCTCGCGCCTCTACCGCGCCCTCGTCGACTCCGGACTTGCCGTCCGCGCCGGCAGCAATTGGCACCCGCACATCTACCCGGGGATCTTCTCGATCGCGACGCTCGCCGCGCCCGGCGTCGCGCTCGATCGGCTGGAGGAGCGGATCGAGGACGTCGTCGAGCGGTTCCTGCGCACGGGTCCCACGCGCGCCGAGATGGAGGACGCCCGGGCGAAGTTCCGACGCGGGGCGGCGCTTGCCTATGAGGGGGCATCGCGCTCGGCCTACCGGCTCGGCTACTTCGCCTCGGTCGCGCCCCCGGGGTTCGAGTCTCGGTTGCTCCGCGCGGTGCTCCGCACGTCCGCGCGCGAGGTACGCGACCACGCCCGGACGATGCTCCGGGAGTCGGCCCGTATCGTCGTACGCTACACGCCCACCGGAGGTACGGCCGATGCCGACTGAGCTCGCGCCGCTTCGGCTGGAGCCCGGAGCCCCGGTCCGGGGCATGCGGGTCGTGCGCCAGCCGTCGCCCGCCGGCTCGGCGAGCTTCTCGGCGACGTACCTCGCCCCGGCCGGCTGGGGCCTCGATCCGCCCGGGTTCGAGGGCGTCGCCCGCGTGGTCAACCATCTGGTCGCGAGCGGGGCCGGGCCCTGGGACCGGGTCGAACTGGCTCGGCGCCTCGACCGGCTGGGCGCCACCGTCGGGGTCGAGACCAGCCCGGAGTCCGCCGAGGTCACCGCGTGGGGGCCGGCCGACGAGTGGGTCCCGCTGATGGAGATCCTCCGCGAGATCGTGCTGCGGCCGAGGTTCGATCCGGGCGACGTCGCCCGCGCGCGGCGGCAGCTCCGCGAGCGGCAGATGCGCGAGCAGACCTATCCGGCGGCCCGCGCGCACGCCGAACTCCTGCGCGCGATCTTTCCCGACCACCACCCGTACCACCGGACCGGCGTCGGCACCCCGCGGAGCCTGGCCCGGCTCGCCCGGCCCGCCCTCGCCCGGTTCCATCGGACGCACTACGGAGGCGACGGGGCGCTGCTCGTGGTCACCGGGCCGGCGCGTTTGGCGCGCGTGGAGTCCGAGGCCCGCCGCCTGTTCTCGCGGCTCGACGAGTCGTCCCGCGCCCCGGTCTCGGTGCCCCGGTTGCCGCGGGGTCGCCGTCGCCGGGTCGAGGTCGATCTGCCGGGGAACTCCCAGGTCGAGATCCGGGTGGGCGGGCCCTCGGTCGCCGCTTCCGCACCGGAGTATCCGGCCGGGTTCCTCGCGAACCAGGTGCTGGGCGGGCGCCCGTTGATCTCCCGCCTGTTCCAGAACGTCCGGGAGAAGGGCGGGCTCGCCTACGGCGCCTCGAGCCGGCTCGAGACCCTGCGGTTCGGTGGCTGGTGGACCGCCGGCGCCGGGACCGGGGCCGACCGGTGGCGGAAGGTCGTGCCCATGCTGGAGCGCGAAGTGGGACGGCTTAGGACCGAACGCATCGGGCGATCGGAGCTCACGACGATCCGGGAGAGCGCGATCGGCGAGATCCCGCTCGGCATCGAGTCGACGGCCGAGGCCCACGAGCTCGCGGTCGACGCGACGTACCACGATCTCGCGCCCGACTTCTGGCTGACCTGGCCGAAGCGGCTGCGCGCGATCTCCCCGGGAGAGATCCAGCGGTCGGCGGCGACGGTGTTCGATCCGAACCGGTCCGTGACCGTCGTGGTCGGGCCGCTCGCGCGGCCGTAGGCGCCGGCGCGCGGACCTGCCCGCGCGCTACCGCCGAGAGGACGGCTACCCGCCGACCAATACGCACTTATACGCCCGGACCCGTGGCCGCCGCCATGCGGCCTCAGACCCGTCCCGAGGCGCCCGCGCAGGGAATGCTCCGGAAGAACATCACGATCACCCAGGAGGAGGAGGACTTCCTCCGCCGGCACCCCGAGATCAACCAGAGCGCGCTCTTCCGGCAGATCGTGGAGAGCCTGATGCTCGCGGAGCGGAGCCCCTCGGTCGCCTCGACGCAGCAGGTGCGCCTTGGCAAGGCGGTCTACCGGTCCGGGGCGATCATGTTCCAGAAGCCGACCGAGCGCCCGAAGTAGCGGGCCGAGCCGGCGCCTCCGAATCCCGGAGCCGGGGCCCGAGCCCGTCCCAGAACGGCAGGCGGGCGTCCTCCGCGCGCGCGAACACGATCCCTTCGGCGGACGGCACCGCCGCCCCGGCCGCGCGGGCGGTCGCCGCGTCGAGCTCGGCGAGCGCGTGCCGGGAGAGCAGGTGGCCGAACGCCCACCGGCGCTTCAGCGCGAGGTCCGTGAAGTGCGGAGCGTAGTGGCCGCCTCCGACGGCCAGGGCGACCCGGTCGGACGGATCGCTCTCGATCGCCGGGATCGCGTCCGCCAGGAGCCGGACCGCCTCGGGCCACGGACCGTCGGCGTCCCCGTACCCCACCTCGACGAAGAAGGCCGGGAGCCCGAGCTCGGGGCCGTGGTGCGTCGCCTCGTAGGTGCCCGGCACCCCCGAGCGCTCGCGTCCCTCGTGGAGGCGGCGGAGGGCGTCGGCCATCCGCCGCGGATCGGAGGGAGCGAAGGTGCGCGGGCGGCCCCCGATCTCCGCGGTCGGTCCCGGATTCCCGAGCGGATGGACCGTGAGGCAGCGGACGTTCCGCTCGCTCCGGTGAATCGACGGGAACACCAGGGTCGGGCCGTCCCGGTGGAGCTCCGCGGGCAGCCGCGCGTCGAGCCGCTCGTCGTGCACGTGGCTCCCGGGCCGCTTGAGGAGCCCGGCCCGGTCGTTCAGCCGCCGGATCGGCGCGCCGTCGACCCGGAACTCGGTCGCCTCGGGAACGCCCCACCGGGACCCGACCGCCTGGGCGACGGGATCGAGCTCGGAGAGGACGATCAGGAACTCGAGCGTCGCCGTGGGCCTCCCCCGGTCCCGGGAGGCCGACGACCCGATGAAGACCGCGGCCGCCGCGCGGGGAGAGGTGCTCCCGGCGGGAGATCCCCGCTCGGGGCCGAGGCCCCGATCGTTTTGAACCCGCGTCAGAGGCTCGAGAGGCCTCTATCCTTGACCACTAGACTACGGGAGCGCCCGGGCTCCGTAAGAGGGCCGCTCTTTGAGGCTTTCTCCGGGCGACCACCGGCCCCGGCGCTCCGCCGGGACAAGTTCCGGCCGCCCGAAGCACCTAAGAACCACCCCTTCCTCTCACCATCGTGACCCCGCCGGTCAAGGCCCGGAGCGGCCACATCCTGCTCGACCCGAAGCGGTCGTACAAGGATCTGGTGCGCATCTATCCCGAGATCCACCGCCGCGTCGCGGAGATGAACCGGCCGTTCGTCAAGGAGACCGACCCGTTGCTCCCCGACGTGCTCCTCGACGAGAACCTCCGGGACCTGAAGGGGGACCGGAAGCCCGCGGGGTACAACCGCCAGGACGCCTTCGGTCTCCGCCTCATCTTCCCGCTGGCGGACGAGCGCCGGGCCGAGTTCTACTTCACGAAGCCGGCCCGGTGCCAGGAGGTCGTCCAGATCACGGAACAGGTCTCCGTCCTCCTGCGCCGCCGGGGCATCCGGCATACCGTCGAGTACGATCGGCTGCCGCTCGGTCCGCCCCGTGGGCCCCCGGGACTCCCTCCGATCGGGGCGTCCACGATGTTCGGCTCGAGCTAGGGCCGGGCCACCCACGTCCCCGGCGGCGGGGATCCGGGACGACCCGCCCGGTCGGCCCCCGTTCAGTCCTTCTTCTCCGAGGGCGGTCGCCGGAACGGCCAGAACGACTGCGAGACCGAAGGAGTTCCCGGTGCGGGGCTGGTCGCGCTCGCGCCCGGCGCGACCGGGGCGATCGCGGCGGCGACCGACGGTTCCTCCTGCAGGAGCTTGAGCGCGGCCCGGGCCTTCTCGAGGGCGGCCGCGTAGTCGCTCTCGCGCAGCCGGATCGACTCCGCGAGCAGGAGGCGCGCGGGGGCGGTGTCGACGTGCGCCTGCTGCGCGCGCGCCAGCGCGGCGTCGAGCAGGTAGTGGACGTTGAGCAGCTCGCGGTGGAGCGACTTCCTCAGGTTCAGCTCCTCCTCGGCCGCGAGGAGGTTCCGCGCGCCGTCGAGGACCCGCCCGGTCCGCTCGAGCACTTCGACCTCGCGCATCCGCTCCGCGACGGGACCCACGCTCACGTGGAGCCCCTCCTGGGCGAAGTTGAGCTCGGTCGCGACGTCCTTCAACCGCCGCGAGAACGGCTCGCGGACCGCCCGTTCGAGCGCCGGCAGGGCGCCCGAAATGAGGCGCTCGGCCTCCTCGAGCTTGCCGGCGTCGGCCGCGGCGCGGGCCTCGCTGAACGTCTGCATGACGGGCGTGGTATCGAGGCCGAGGCGCTCCCCGACCCAGAGCTGGGCCTTGAGCTCCGCGATCTTCGTCTCGACCTGCTCGCGCCGGCGGCGCCGGACGATCTCGAGCTCGGTCCGGACGAGCTCGAGGGCGCCGGAGTAGTCGCGCTTCGCCCGAAGGTCCCCGAGGCGCGTCCGGGTCTCCTCGCGACGGGCCGCCTCGCCGGCCGAGGCCGGTCCGGCGTGCGACATCTCGGCCTCGACGTCCCTCCAGCGGGTGTCGATCACGGTCTCGAACGCGCGGCGGCTCGCGAGCTCGGCGCGGTCGATCGCCTCCCCGACCTGCTTCCATTCGCGGGCGCGGAGCGCGTTCTCGGCCTCCGTGACGATCGACTCGAGCAGGTCGACCTCGGTGGTCAGCTGCTCGCGGCGGGCCCGCTCGATCGTCCGGTGGAGCTCGCCGAGCGGGGCGGCGAACAGTCGCTCGATCGACCAGCGGGCCATCTCGGCCGACTCCCGCGCCGAGCGGATCGCGTCGGAGTACCGGCCGGCCTCCGCGGCGCGGACGGCCTCGTCGAAGTGCGCCTTCGCCTCGCGCGCGTCCGCCTCGAAGGAGGTCGCCTCCGAGAACTGCCGGGACGCGGCCGCGATCGCGTCCTTCGCCCGGCGGTGGTTGTCGCGGGCGAGGCTCAGGATGTCCGAGGCGGAGAGGGCCCGCTCGAAGACCGCCGGATAGTCGTGCTCCTGGAACGACTTCTTCGCGCGCCCGAACTCGTCGGCGGCGTCGGGGGCGACGATCCCCTCGGACTGGGTCCGCGCGATCGACCGCTCGGTCGCCAGCAGCGACCCTTCGGCGATCCGCCGCTGGAGCTCCGCGCGCTCGAGCTCGGACTCGCTGCGGCTCGCGAGCTGGAGGGCCTCCACGGCCTTCCCCTCGTCGAGCGCCATGCGGGCCTGGTGGAGCAGGTTCTCGGCGATCGTCGTGTCGCCGCCCTCGCGCCGGAGGCGCGTCACGGTCGCCTGGAAGCCGGCGAGCGTCTTCGACACGTGCTGGTAGGTCGCCTGGATCAGCTCGCGCTCGAGCGGGCCGCCCAGCTCGATGACCCGGGCGTACTGCCGCTGGGAGAGGCCGGTCTCGAGCCGATCCATCGCCTGGCGGAGCGGCGCGATCTCGACGTGCAGGAGCTCCGCCTCGGCGAGCGCTTCGCGCGCGCGCCGGGCGACCCGCTCCGCGTGCTCGACGAACCCGCGCGACTCGACGAACTCGGCCCGCGCCTCGTCGAGGAGGGCGGCCGCGCCGGCGGGCATGGGGAGCGCGATCCGCCGACGCGCCTCGGCGAGCGGCGGAAGGATGCGATCGACATCGATCCCGGCCCCGCGCGCGACGTCCAGGTCGCGCTCGAGGCCCCGGAGGTTCTCCTCGAGGACCGGCCGCAGGAGCGCGACCATCTCCTCGAGCACGAGCCGGGCCGCGGTGAGGGTCGCCGGCGGCGCCCCGGTCGCCTGCTCCGTTCGGAGCTGCGCGAGCCGGGTGACGAACGGCTCCATCGGGATCGCGAGCCGGCGCCCGTCCTCGATCAGCCGATCGATCTCGGCCACGACGCGGCCGGTCTCGGCCCGAGCCCCCTCGTTCGTGAGCCCGGCGAGCGCGGTCTCGACCTTCGCCCGGGCGCCGTCGAAGTCGAGCGCCTGGAACGCGAGCCGGGACTCGCGGAGGATGCCGTAGAACGGGCCGGTGTCCGCGCCGGTCTCGCGGACCCGGCCGAGGAGATCCTGGGCCTTCGCGAGGGTCTCGACGACCTCCTGCGCCGACGCCCAGGTGCGCTGCGCGGACTCCTCGAGCCGCGTCGCGATCTTGTAGGCCTCCGCGTACTGCGAGGCGCGGGCGGCGGCCTGGGCCTCCTCGAGCCGCGCGCGGAAGCCGGAAAGGTCGAGCCCCATGGTCTCGAGCTCGACCAGCGCGAGCTTCGCGTGCGAGACCGCCTCCTCGCTGCGGAGGAGCTGCTGCTGGCGGGCGCGCGTGCGGATCTCCTGCGACGCGCGCGACGCCTGGACGAAGTCGCCCATGTTGAAGATCTGCTGGACCTCGTCGATCTGACGCTGGATCTCGTCGCCCGGTCCGCCCATCTCCTCGAGGATCCGGTTCTCGGCCTCGAGCTCCTCGACGAGCGACGAGGCGTGCGCCGCAAAGACCGCGGCAAAGTCGCGCTCGGCCCGCCGGAGGCTCTCGATCGAGGCGATCAGGTCCTGCTTCACGCGCAGGGAGACGTCCGCGTCGGCGAGCAGCCGGCGGATCGGGGCGGCGAGCGCCTCGTCCGGGATGTCGGCGAACCCACGCTCCATCTCCTCGATCCGGCCGGCGACGTACGGGAGGGCGGCGGTCCGCATCGAGACCTCGGCGGCGGCGAGCCGCTCGACGCCTTCCGCGAGCTCGCCCGCGTCGAGCAGCTTCCGGACCTCGGTCAGGGCGACGTCGACCGGCTCGGGCAGGAACCCGCGGTCGCGCGCGTAGGTGCGGACGCCGTCGAGCGCGGCCCATCGTTGGAGGAAGTACTTGAGCGCCTCGCGGCCGACCGCGAGCAGGGTCTCCTGCAGCAGCTGGCGCGCGGGGTCCGCCTCGGCCCGGTCGAGGTGGCCGCGGATGCGCTGCAGGTTCGGATCGAACGGTTCGGTCGAGAAGCCGACGCGGCGGAGGCGCTGGAACATCTCCTCGACCGCGACGAACTCCTCGCGGGCGTCGTCCAGGTCCTCGGTCAGGCGCGCGACGCGCTCGACCGCCTCCTGGCTCGCGGCGAGGGCCTCGGAGTAGATCTTGAGGCGAAGGGCCTCGCGCGCCCGGTTCATCGCGGCGAAGACCTCCGACGGGTCCCGGCCGAGCCGCCGCGCCTCGGCGATGCGGGGGCGGACCTCGTCGAGCAGCCCGGCCACCACCGTCACGATCGGCTCCTCGGCCACGCGGCGCGCCTCCACGAGCAGCGAGCCGATGTCGAGGGGCGCCGCCGCTCCGATCGTCGCCGAGGCCTCCTCGATCGCGCGGAGGGCCGCGGACGGATCGACCCCGTACTCGCGGGTCGCCGCGAGCGCGGTCGTGAGCGCCTCCAGGGTCTGCGTCCCGCGCTCCCGCAGGCTTTCGCCCGTCGCGACGATCGCGTCGTCGATCGCCCGCACGGTCTCGGGCCAGCGCTCGGGCGGTGCGTCCTGGTCGTTCCTTAAGGTCGTCTCGAGGCGAGCGGTGTGGGCGCCGAATTCGGCGGCCACGGAGGCGAGCCGCCGCGCGGAGTCCCGCGACTGGTCCCGCCGGTGGCTCGCTTCGGGCAGCCCGGTCCGGACCAGCCGGCGCACGCCGTCGATCGCCTCGACCACCCGGCCGTCCGCGGCCGGCGCCGTGGCGACCTCGAGCTGACTGAGGAACTCGGCCCGCCGGGGCGGCGCGAGATCGGCCCAGTCGGCCACGGCGACCGCGAGCTTCCGCTCCCGGTCGATATGCTCCTTCTGGGCGGACGCGAGCCCGTCCTCGACCTGCTTGAGCCGTTCGACGGTGGTCGCCCACGGGGCGTCCGCGGGGGGATTCGCCAGGCTCTCGAGCTCCGTCCGGACCGAGTCCGGTACTCGGATGCCAACCCCGGCGAGGCTCTGGGCCGCCTCCCAGGTCCGCTTGCGGCGGGCCTCGATCGACGCGGGAACGGTCTTCGCGAGATAGTCGCTGAGCCCCTTCGCCTGGATCTCGACGCCGTCCCAATCCGACCGGCGGGCGAGCTCGTGGATCTGCTGCAGCCGATCCGCCGCCTCGTAGGGGGCGATGCCGAGATCCTCGAGGAGCTTGACCTGGTCCTCCGACTCCTTCAGGAGCGCCTCGCCGGTCTGCCGCCGCTTCTTAAGGGTCTCGGCCTTCTCCTGGAGGATGCGGGCGAGCCGGGACGACGGCAGCGAGCCGACTCCTCCGGGACCCGACGTGGCTCTCCCCCCTAGACCCCCCGAACGGTAGAACGGCGATCCGTTACCCGGGGCACTCGATTCATGCTCGGGGCCCCTTATAAATCAGTCGCGCGGCGACCCCCCCGCCCCGCACCCACGGGCGCCCGGCCCCGAGGCCGCCCGGCTCAGGCCTTCGTGATCCGGCGCTTTCCCATCGCGTCGATGTACTGGACCTCGGCCCCGGGCGAGAGCTGGCTCCTCAGCTCGTCGTCCACGGCCATCGAGAACATCTCGTAGGTCTCGAGGTCCATCATCTGGGCCTCGGCGCCGCTGAGCGAGACGATCTGCGCCTGACGCTTGCCGATGAGGGGGACCTGGACCTTGTGCGTGACGGGGAAGACGACGCTGCGCTTGCGCTCGTCGAAGATACCGACGGCGTCGATCCGCGCCTTCGCCTCCCCATGCTTCCCGGGCTTCGACATCTGGATGCTGAGGATCCGGCACGGCTCCTCGTCGATGAGCATGTAGCGGCCCTCCTTGAGCTCGCGAACCTCCTGCTGCGTCCAGGCCATCGAACGACCCCGGAGCGCTCCGGAGCGAATCGTCCCCATAACCGTTGGGGGTCGCGGGCCGGCCGGCTTCGGGAGCGGCCGAGCCTTTATCGGCGGTCCGCCCCCATCTCTCTCGGGCCCGGCCCGCCGCGCACCTCATGGTCCCGACCTCGGAGACTCCACAGACGAAGACGCTCGAACTCGACGCCCGCGCGCTGTGGCAGCGCGAGCGCCTGCCGCCGCCGAGCGGCGTCCTGGGTCCGGCGGACGGCCCGGTCGTGCACGAGCTCGAGGGTGCGTTCGCCGCGACCGAGGCCGGCATGCTCGTCGTACAACGGGCGGTCGCCGCCGATGTCGATGCCCGGGCGCTGGCGCTCTCGGGGCGCCGCGCGGCCGGCATGCTGCGGCTCGAGGACGACGGGCCGCCCGCACCCGACCCCCCGCTCGTGCCCGTGCTCGCCGCGCTCGGCGTCTGGGTCGGAGGCGACGGGGACCGTCGGTTCGTGGCCCGACCGGCGGCCGGGGCGATCCAGCGGATCACCGAGCGGCTGGCCCATGCCGGGGTCCTCGCGGTCCGGGACGTCGCCCTGCGCGTCTGCCCGGCGTGCGCGGTCCCGCGCGACCCCGAGCGGATCGTCTACCGCGAGGAGAACGGGGACACCCTTCTGGTCCGCTTTCCGCTCGAGGGCGGGGACCGGCCGATCTCGGCGCTCGTCTGGACCGACTCCGCGTGGCGGTTGCTCGGCGCGAGCGCGCTGCTGGTGCACCCGGACCTCCCGTACGTGGTGGCCCGGTACCGACGCGAGGGCGCGGAGGAGCTGGTCCTCACCTCCCGATCGTCGCTGGACCGGATCCGGCGCTGGCTCCGCGGCGCCGAGCTCGAGGTCGTGGAGGAGCACCCGGGCAAGCACTGGGCGGGTACCGCGTACGTCCATCCGCTGCGCCACGAGTTCCCGATCGGCGGCGGCCTCGAGCCCCCCGCGGGGACGATCCTCACGATCCCCGAGGTGACGGACACGGGCACGGGCGTGGTACCGCTCATCCCGGGGCACGGAGGGAACGATGCGGTCATCGCCGAACGGCTCGGGGTTCCCGGCTGGCCGCTCGTCACGACCAAGGGCCGGTTCGACATCATGCTGGTCCACAAGTACGCCGGCCTCGAGCTCGACAGCGGCGACGATTTCGTCGGCCGCGACCTGAGCGAGGGCGGCGCGATCTTCGCCCGCCTGCGCGTGCGGCGCGGGGTCCCGCACTGCGCGCGGTGCGGGTCGGGTCTCATCTGGGCTCCCGGCCGGGCCTGGTGCCTCGAGCCGTCGCGCCTCCCGCCCGCGGCGCTGACGCTCTACCGCGCCGTGCTCCCGCGCGAGCGGCCGATCGAGCGGCTCGAGGCCGTGCCGTGGCCGGTCAGCGAGCCGCTTCGGAGCGACGACCCTTCCGCGGTCTCCCTGCTCGAGTGCACTTCCTGCGATCGCCTCGAGGCGCCGGGCGCCGGGTCGGACCGGTGCACCTGCGGCGGGCGGCGCCGTCCGGTCCGCCGGCGTCTCCTCCCCGGGTTCGATAGCGCCGCCGCGGCGTGGGGTGGGCTCGATCCGTTCCCGCCCGCGGACGCCGTGCGGCTTTTCGTCAACGCGCGTCGGCGGGCGCCGGCGGTTGTGCACCACCTCGCCGCGATGAGCGGCGTCGCGGGCGTCGTCGGCGACGTACGGGTAACCGTGCTCCCGACGGTGCCCGAGGTCGACCTCCCGGGCCTGCTCTCGGAGTACGGCGCGGATGCCGTCCGGGCCGCGCTCGTCCGCGCCCAGGACTCCCCGGGACGGACCGAGACGTTCCCCGAGCGGTGCGCCCAGGAGCGGGCGCGGCTCGATCGACTGCTCGCGAGCGCGCGCGCCTACGCCACCCGCGTCGATCCGACCGCTCTCGCCTCGTTCGGCCAGCCGATCGGCGGATTCGTCGGCGAGCTCGAGCCCGAGGACCGCGCCGTCCTGGCGCGCTTCGAGCGGATGCGGGTCCAGGCGCTTGCCGATCTCGACCGGGGCGCCACACCCTCCGCCCTGCGACGTCTGTTCCGGTTCATCGACAACGAGTTCTCCGTCTACCGCGGCTGGGCGGGACCGCGTCTCGCGATGGCGGGATCTCCCCCGACCAAGCGCGCCGCGCTGCGGACCCTCGTGCACCTCTTCCGGGAGTCCTCTCGGCTGCTCGCACCGGTGGCGCCGCATACGGCGGAGACCGTGCACGGCCTGCTCGCGCCCCGGAGGGCGAGCGTCTTCCAGCAGACGATGCCCGGGGTCGATCGCGCCTTGCTGGACGACGATCGCGCCCAGGCGTGGGAGCGGTGGGACTCCGTCCTCCGCGCGCTCCACCGCGACCGACGGTCGTGGGAAGGCCCGACCGGAGCGGCGCCACCGTTGCTCGTGCTCGTCCTCCCGACCGATGCGGAGGCCGATGCCTACCGGGCGGAGGCCCCGATCCTGGCCCGCCTGGCCGGGGTGGGACGCATCGAGGTCGGGTCGCCCGCGTCGCCGTGGACCGGTCGCCGGCGCCAGCTCCGGCCGGTGGAGGCGGAGATCCAGCGCGTCTACTCCTCGCGCGCGGCCCAGATCATCCACCTCCTGCGACGGACCTCCGAACGGAAGGTCGCCGACCCCGGTCCGCAGGGGTTTTCCCTCATGGTCAACGGGCAGCCCACGCAGATCCTTCCCTCGATGCTCGACTGGGTCGAGACGCTCCCCGAACGGGTCGTCCCGGTCCCGTGGGGTTCGGGGGAGATGTACGTCGAGCGGGCGGCCGGCCCCCACGATGCGCGCGCTCCACCCCCGCCGATGTCGCCCGACGCGTTCCGTCTGATCGCGCGGGTGCGGCATCGCCTGCGGGAGAGCCCGGCCGCGGACCCCAAGTCGGTCGTCCTGCTCGTCGCCGCGCCCGCGGCGGTAGGGGCCGAGCTCGCCGCGGTCGCGGCCCCGGCTGCCGCCTACCTCGGGATCGGCGACGTCCGGGTCGTCGCGTCGGAGGCCGAACTGCCGGCCGGCCCCCGGGAGATCGGGCGCGAGCATGGCGGCGCACGATGGGCCTTCCATCTGTCGGGACTCCCGGCGGTGGTTTCGCCCCGCAAGCCCCGGCGGATCCACGCGCGCGGGGACCGGGTCCGGCCGGCGTTCTCGCCGAGCTCCCTCCTGCCGAGCGTGCCGAACTACGCGGGGGACGAGTGGGTCACGCGCCACAACGCGGTCCGCACGCTCGGCGAGGAGCTCGACCAGTTGCTCGGTCGACCGCTGCTGGGACCCGCCAAGATCGACGCGGCCTGGGATGCCGGGCTGCGGAGCGTCGACGACTTCCGCCGCGCCGATTGGGCGGCGCTGGTCGCCCTCCCCGGATTCGGCTCGCCCATTGCCGCCGCGCTCGTCGAGAAGCTGGGGGGCACCGTGCCCGAGCCCCCTCCGCGGCCCGTTCGGCCGAGGAAGAGGGCGGCGGGCGGGAACGGAGGGATCGATAGCGAGTCCTCTCGAGTTCCCGAGAGCGCGGCCCCGCCGGCGCCCCCCACGCCCTCGGTTCCCTTGCCTCGAGACGCTCCCCTCTCCGATTCGAGGACGCACGGCCGCGGCGCGAGGCCCCCGCCGCTCCCTTCCGAGACGGCGCCGGTCCCACCTTCCGCACCTCCGGGAGCCCCCGCTTCGATCGTCCCATCAGAGGGTGCTGCCCCCGAAGCGGGTTCTTCGGCCCCCGAGCCGAGCGGGGTCGTGGGGCCATCACCGCCCCCGCCGCCACCGGAGATTCCTCCCGCTCCGGGCTCCGCGCCTCCCCCCCTGCCGCCGGAGACGGCGCCGTCGGCAGCGGAGCCCCCGACCTCGCCCCGGCCGGAGCCCATGGCCGGGCCGGCTCCTGACTCGGACACCGCGGTGACCGGGACTTCGCCGCCCGATGCGCCCTTGGCGCCGGCACCGTCCGGACCCCCTCTCGTTCCCGAACCGGGGGAGAGTCCGCGGTCGGACGAGGAACTCGTGCCCTCCGACTCGCCGGTCTTCGAGCGGCAAGAGGCTCTGCCTCCCGCCCCCAGTCCGCCCAGTCTCCCGCCGGCCGATGCGACGCCGGAGCTACCGCCGCCGGTAGAACTTCCCGCGCTTCCGGACGCGCCGCTCCCGGCGCTGCCCGACGAGACCCCGGCGGAGACCCCCGAGTCGACGGGCAATCCCCCGTCCGAGCCGGTCCCTCCGCCGACCGATGCCGCCCCCGCGGGCGACGAATCGCGCGGCGGCACGCTTCCGCCGACCGAACCTCCCCCCGGTGGGGCGCCTCCGCCAGAGTCAGCGGCTCCCCTCGAACCCACGGTGCAGCCTCGACCGCCCGGTCCGGAGGTGTCCCTCGACCGTGCCCTCCCCGTACCATCGCCGTTCGCGGCCCCGCTGCCCCCGGTCGCAGCGCTGGAACCGTCGCCCGCGCCGGCGGATCCTTCAACCCCGACGCCGCTCCTGCCGGAGCCTGAGCCCGCCCCCCCGCCGAGCGGAGGCATCGAGCTCGACGTCGGAACGAGCTACCTGCCGTCGCTCGAGCGGTTCCTCGACGCGACCGCCGCCGGGCACTCGGGCGTCTGCATCGTTCGGGACTCCCCGGAACGCGTCCGCGCGTACGCCGGGTCGCGGCCCGTGGAGATCCGATGGCTCACGAACATCGGTCGGGGCGCGACGCTCAAGCCGACCGACCTCGAGGGTCTCTCAGGCTTCCTGGCCCACGCCTTAAGCCAGGGACGGGCGACCGCGTTCTTCCTCGAGGGCTTCGAATACCTCGTCCGATTGCACGGGCTCGATCGGGTCATCGCCGAGCTGATCGCGTTCGATCAACTGGCCCGCGCTCAGTCCGCCCGAGTGTGGCTGCACCTGAATCCGAAACTCCTGTCCCCGGACGAGCTGGCGCGCTTCGTCTCGGCCCTCGGCGGGTCCCGAGTCGTCGGGACAACATAGATAACCCCCAACTCGCGTCCGCCGCCGAATGGCACGACGCGGGTTCGGGCCGGGCGCGCGGAGGCCGGGGCTCGTCGCCGCGGCGCTCGCGAGCTTCGCGCTCGTGCTGATCGTGCTACCCGCGGCCAGCCTTGCCGGGCCCGCGTCCGCACCGACCGTGGCGGCCTCGCAGCCGGCCGTCGCCCCCGGCATCTCCGCGACGGTCACGTGGAACGGGGCGAACATCCTCAACTACACCTCGGCGACGTCGGCCGCCCGCATCGGGTTCAACGACGTGGTGGACGTGGAGTACCACTGGTCGTCCTCCGGGTTGCTGCCGGCCCCCGTTTACACGATCACCGACGCCCGGCTCCAGATCTTCTACTTCGGCTTCGCGCTCGCGACCCGGGACATCGTCAATTCCGTGGCGCTGCCCTCGACCAGCGGCAACTTCACCATGAACTGGACGACCGGCTCCCTCCAGTACGTCCTGGAAGGGAGCTATCGGCTCGTCGCCAGCCTGATCGAGCAGAACGGAACGACCGCGTGGAGCCAGGCGTTCTGGGTCTACGTCGCGGCTCCATTCTACGTCGGGGCGCTGCTGCCCATCGTCCTGATCCTCATCGCCATCTGGGAGATCTACAACATCGCGACGGTCGGGAAGCTGGCGGCGGTCGCGCGGCCCAAGACGTCCGCGCCGCCGAAGGGGGGAACCCCCGAGTCGGCGGAGCCGACGACGCCGGCGGCGGGCAGCGCGACGGCCCCACCCGCGGCCGATACCGGGACCGGAGCCGATCCATCGCCTCCCCCGTCCGGAGGGGCCTCGTGAGCGCCACGGGATCGGCGGCCGCGTCGGGCGTCGTGCTGGGCATCGTGCTCGTCCTGTTGGCTCAGCAGTTCGGGTTGCTAGGACTGAGCGACCTGGTTCACGCGATCGAGTACCTGGTGATCGGTGCGGTGGTCGGCGGCGTCGTCTTCGCACTGATCGGCTGGGCGTTGGGCCGTCGATATCTGGCGCGGCATCCGCCGGCGGCCGCGACCCCACCGTAGGTAGGACCTCCGCCGGTCCGAGTGACGCCCCCTCGTGGGCGGCCGGGCGCACCATTAAGAGGGGGACGCCCGCCTGAAGTCCTCGTGCCCCGGGCGGTCCCTCCGCGCGCGAGTGCTCTCGCGCACGAGCGGGGCCCTGCCCCGCGGGCGGTCTGATCGATGCCGTGGTCCGGGGATCCGCCATCGGTGCCGGTACCTCCTCCGCCCCCCCCGCCTCCCCCGTCCCCTGCCTCCGACGCGCCGGTCGGTCCACCGCCGTCCGAGACTGCCGCGCCGGAGTTGGCGGTTCGACGGCGCGTGCTCCCCCGGCTGGGCCGAAACCAGGTTCGGCTGGTGCTCGTGCTCGTCTTGATCGCCGGATTCGTCCTGAGCGCGGTCTCGCTCGGGACCGCGTGGTGGACGTTCACTGCGACCGGCGGCAACACGACCCAGACCGACATGTTCAACCCCGGCTCCATGTACTCCGTGAGCTGCTCGGGCTGCAGCGGGTTCGCTCAGGGCAGCTTCTCCTACAGCACGTTCGGTGGCTCGCTGGGTTCGCTCTACGGCGCGCTCGAGGGGGCGCTCATCGCCGCGGTGGTCGTCGCCGGCCTCGCGACGGTCCTCGGACTCCTCGCCCTGTTCGGCCGGACCGGCCGCGGGCTCACCCTGGTCGGGGTCCTGCTCGGGGTCCTCGCGGGGGGCCTGCTCGTCGGCGTCAGCCTTTGGGTCGAATCGAGCCAGCCCGGGGCGTTCGGATCCGGGGTCTCTCTCCCCGGGACCAGCAGCTCGGGGCCAAGCCCCTCGACCTCGTTCTGGGGCACGTCGAGCGCGGGCGGCGCGGTCGCGACCTGGGGGGCGGGGGCCGGATGGTACGGCGCCCTGATCGGAGGAGTCCTGGTGCTCGCGGTGGGCCTCGCTCTCCTGTGGGTGACGCGCGAGACGGTGGCCGCGAAGCGGGCCGCGAGCGACGAACGAGAGTACGTTCCTCGAGCGCGGCGTGAGTCGCCCCCCGCGTTCGTGTACGCCCCCACCGTCCGGTCGAGCGCACCGACATCGTCCTACTCGGCCCCGCCGATCGACGCCCCGGTGCAGGCCTCCGCGAAGACGCCCGTCCCGGTGCTGACGAAGAAGGCGACTTCGCCGGCCGAGCCGACCGTGGACTGCCCGGCGTGCGGGTACCAGAATTCTCCGCGGGCGCGGACCTGCACCTACTGCCAGCGTCCGATGACCGCCCGCTGAGCGCGGGTTTCTCTCTTCGCTGGGGATTTCGGAAGTCTTGAATACACACTCGACCTTCCGCTCTCGTGGCCGCATCCACCCCTTCCGGTTCCAGCGGTAGCTCCGGCATGCCGTCGACGGGCGGAACCTCCTCGGGTACAACGGGACCGGTTCCGTCGGGACCTCGCGGGCCCCGCAAGCGGTCCTCCCACGTCGGCCGGAATGCTGCGATCGCGGCGATCATCGTGATCGTCATCGTGGCCGGATTCGCCTACTACGCGTACGGCCGGCCCTCGAGCTCCGGCGGGGGCGGCGGGGGCGGCGGAGGCGGGGGCGGGGGCGGTGGCGGCGGTGGGGGCGGCGGTGGAACCGGCGGCTGCGGCTCGACTCAAACGATCAACGTGTGGCAGGACTTCTCGCAGACCGAGTTCCCGGCCTTCCAGAAGGCCGTCAACCAGTACGAGGCCGCGAACTCCTGCCAGACCGTCAGCTGGGTGAACGAGACGACCCCCTCCCCGTCGAACTACGTCGCGGCCGCGTTGGCCGGGCAGGCGCCGGACATCCTGATCGGCACCAGCGACTTCGCCGGCGGCCTCTACTACGATGGATTCCTCGTGAACCTCAGCGCTGCGCTGCCCGCGAGCGCGTTCTCGCCGTTCATCCCGGCCGCTGTCGCGGACGTCACGCAGGACGGCACGATCTACGGATTCCCGCTCAACGTGAACGGGGTCGCGATGATCTACAACAAGCAGCTCGTGCCGACCGCTCCGACGACCACCGACCAGATGATCTCGGAGGCCGAGAACATCACGGTGAACACGACCGGAACGATCAGTACCGCCGGCCTGATCTACGCCTTCGATTCGGACGGGGGGTATCGGTACCCCGCCTGGCAGGCCGGCTTCGGCGGGACGATGTTCATGCCCGACGGGTCGCCGAACCTCAACACCTCGGCCTCGACCGACGCGCTGACGTTCGTGAACAACTTCTCGACCGTGTATCGGGTGGAGCCGCCCGACATCACCTCCGAGACGACCTGGGAGAGCCTCTTCGCGGAGGGGAAGGTCGGAATGATCTTCGACGGACCGTGGGACATCGACGAGTACGTGAGCGCGCTGGGGGCCGCCAACGTCGGCGTCGCTACGATCCCGGTGGTCTCACAGACGGGCCTCCACCCCCTTCCGTTCTGGGGCTCGATCGGGGCGTACGTCAGCAACGGCATCGCATCGGGTGCCTCGGCGGCCCTCGTGAACGACTCGATCCAGTTCAGCGAGTTCCTCGCGAGCCCGTCGGTCGAGGGGGAGCTGTTCAACTCCTCGGGCGACATCCCGTCGCTCTCCTCGGTGTTCACGTACGTCCAGAGCCTCGACATCCCGTTCGAGAACGGCTTCCTCACCCAGTTCTTCGACTACTCCCAACCGTTCCCGAACACGGTCCAGATGACCTACTTCTGGGACCCGTACAACACGGAGATCTCGGACTACATGTCCGGTAGCATCTCGGCCCAGGCGGCGCTCGGTTCGATCCAGAGCCAGATCATCGGGCAGATGATGCAGAACAGCGTGTCCCCGTACTGAGCGTCGGGGCGCCTCCTCCGCCCTCCTGAGGATTGCCGGGCCGTTCGTTCCCCGTCTGCGCGTGGCGGGGTCGCCCCGCCGGCGGATCGCCGACCCGCGGATCGGCGAGCCACGGGGCCCCGGTGCGGCGCGGCGGATCAGCCGCCCGGTACCGGGGTTCGTGGAATGGGTTCGCGACCTCAGTTCGAGCTTCCGCCAGAGTCGTCGCCCGACCCGGTCCCGGAGTCGGCCGGGGGCGAGCTGGGGTTGTACTCCTTCGGGGGCGTGGAGCCCGAACGGCCGCCCCGCATGACCGCGACCGCCCAGCCGACGATCGCCAGCAGCACCACCACGCCGAGCACCGCCCACATCCAGTCGGGGATCGACGACGAGGTGACGGTCGACGTGGTGTTGTTGTACTTCGTCACGACCTTGGTCGGGGGCGGCGGCGCTCCGGCCAGCGTGGGCGGAGCGTGGACCGCGCCCACCGTCACCGGCAGGAAGAAGACGTTCCCGGCGCCCGCGGAGCTCGTGAATCCGACGTACCCGTCGTAGTCCGGCGCCGTACCTCCGATCAGGAGGCTCGGCGAGGAGTCGGCCCCGTCGGTCGTGATCGCGGTGAGGGTGGCGTTCGCGGTCCCGTTCGTCGAGGTGCTCGCCAGGAAGATGTTCGAACCGCTCGAGTTCACGAGGTCGGCCGCGAGGGCCACCCCGTCGTTCGGCGCGACGCCGAGCGCGAGGGCCGTCGCTGTCGAGCCGTTCGGGAGCGACGCGTTGAGCACGGTCTGGCTCCCGAACGTGACATTGTCGTCGCCCGACACGAGCGTCGCGTACAGCTCGACGACCCGGACCTCGGACGCGGTCGCGTAGGCGAGGAACACGGTGGTCCCCGTGCTCCCGATCCCGACCGCGGTCGCCCCGAGGGCATCGGTGGCGAAGTCGAAGCCGCCCGGCGGCCCGATCGACACCGTCCCCCCGACGTCGGTCGCGATCAGGTACGTGCCGTCGACGAAGGTGACCGCGGCGGCCTCGATCGGTCCGGCCGCCGACCAGTTCGTGTACGCGCCGGTGGCGGTGTTCAGGAACACGGCGCTCGAGCCGTTCCAGGCCAGCAGACCCGGAGTCGACCCGCCGCTCGCGGCGAGTCCCTGCGGGACCCACGACAGGTTCGCGATCGCGGTGGGCGACGACCAGGTCACCCCGTCGGTCGAGGACGTCTGGAAGAGATGCGTGCCGAATGCGTAGAACCCAACCGGGTCGCCCGAGGCGTTCACGATCGTCGACGCGCCGAGGGTCGCGACCTGCGCGTGCGAGACGTGGAGGAGGGGGAGGCTGATCCCGACCAGGGTCGCGAAGGACGAGGCGGTGTAGTTCGAGAGCAGCGCCTCCTGGGTGAGCGCCGGGTTCGACCCCACGACGGCGGGCGCGATGTAGCTGTAGACGTACGGCGCCATGATGTTGTTCGCGCCCCCGCCCTGGTAGGCCGTCGCGGGACCGACGTTGACCGAGTCCCATCCGTTGGTCCCGTACCCGTCCTGGAACCCGGCGACGATCGTGTAGGTGTAGCTCGTGATCGCGCTGCCGATCAGCTCGGTCGGCACCTGGATCGAGACCGTGCGGTCGGGCTCCGAGATGTTCGTGCCGACGTAGTTCGTGCCGACGAGGACCGCGGTCGGGTACGAGACCCCGCTTGCGCTCTCCACGTAGCTGTTGGAGGACCAGCCGGCCGCCTGGATGGCCCACGCCCACGAGGAGACGGACGCGAGGTCGATCTGAGCCCCCGGCAATCCGACCGTGCTACCGGTGACACCGGGCTCGTGGACGTAGATGTTGATGATCGGCTGCGTGAACCCGTACGGCCCGTTGAACGCGTTCGAGAGGCTCGCGAACGTGATGTTGAACTGGACCGTGTACGGGTTGTCCGAAACGTTCACCCACGTCATGTCGACCGATCCGGGCGGATAGTCGGGGTTGCCGCCCGGCGCTTCCGTGGGGTAGGTATAGTTGCCGGTCCCGTCGCTCGGCGCGGTGTTGTGGATGGTCGAGATCGGGGTCAACACCGCGAGGGCCGACGGCACCGTCACCGACATCGGGCCGACGAACGAGCCGACATCGCCCGTGGACGCGTTCACCGCGGCGATCATGAACTCGACACCGTCGCCCGGCACCATGCCGAGCGAGCGGAGCGGCACCTCGAGCTGCAGCAGACCGCCGACGAACGCGTCCCCCACCGTCGCGGACGAGTAGCTGAAGGTCCCGGCCGCGCTGGTCGTGGTGAACAGCTCCATCGTCGCGCTGCCGCTCGGGGTCACGCTCGATCCCTCGATGGTCGCCTCGGTCGTCGCGGCGAAGCCGAACGACTGCCCGCCGACCGAGTACGCGGCATCCGGGATGGCGAGGCTCTGGAGGTTGCCCGAGCCCGGGTTGACCGTCGAGAAGAAGATCTCGAGGTCGTCCGCCGCGGGGGCGAAGAAGCTGGGCGCCTGGTACGCCGAGGTCGGCCCGTTGACGGCGACCGAGAAGTAGAGGTTGCTCGCATCGAACGCGTAGTACGCCTGCGTGATGGTGGCCGAGCTCGAGGTCGAGAGCCCGGTCTCGTCCTCGTAGGCGCCCTGCCAGGCATCGTTGTTGTTGATCGAGTATCCCGTGCCGCCGGCATACGAACCGGTGGTGTAGAGCGAGCCCGAGAGCACCGGCGAGTCCGAGCTGTTCGTTCCCCACACGGACGGCGTGACCGGCGGGACGTACGCGCTCGCCAGGAACGGCGTGAGCGGGAGGCCGAGCACCGTGAGCGCGTCGCTCAGATCGGCCCGGAACTCGTTCTCGAAGACGAACGCGTTCTGCGAGGTGAGGCTCTCGTCGTCGGGGTCGAAGGTGAACGTGATGTCCGAGCCTTCGGCCAGGTAGATCGCGGTCCACGCCTCGGTATACTTCCCCTCGGCGGTCGTCGCGTTCCACGCCTGGAGGACCGGGAAGGCGTTGTACGGGCTCAGCTCCGAGAGGTTCTCCGGCTGCGTCAGGCCGTGCGCGGTGCCGTAGGCCTGGACGTCCGAGCGGACCAGCGCGAGCTGCTGCCAGGTCGAGTCCTGCGGCCCGTGGCCGGCCCACTGGCCCAGGTACTCACTGACGCCGGGTCCCGCGGGCTCGGGGTTCCAGGAGCCGATCGGGAGGTTCGACAGCGTGGGGAGGTTCGGGTGGGAGACCATGTACTGCTGGACCGTGGTCGAGGTGACCCACGAGCTGTTCTGCGCGAGCGCGGTGTAGAGGTCCTGGAGGAACGGAACGGCATCCTCGGGGAACGGACTCTCGAACATCCAGTTCTCGCCGTCGAGCGCAACGGTCACGAGGGTGTCGTTGTGCGCGGAGTTCGGGATCGTGGTCTCGACGTTCCGCAGGTACGACATGAACTCGTCCACCGCCGCCCATGAGCCCGAGGCCTGGGCCGTCGCGCCGTAGTTGAATCCCCAGTCGTTCGAGACCGCCTCGTCCCGGAACACCATGACCGTGGAGTTAGCCGAGGTGCCGTTGGGCCCCAGGGCCCGGTACGGGGTGTAGAGGTTCTCCATCTCCTGCGCGGTCGGGTTCGTGACCCCGGCCGGCGTAGCGATGCCCGTCTCGGCCAGCGTGTTCTCGGACGAGGAGGTCCACGCGTAGCCGGTCTGGTTGATCAGCGGGACCGTCGCCTCCGAGACGGCCTGCTCGGAGCTCCAGAGGCCCGTCGGGTATTGCCCGAACTCGTTGTCGTAGAGGTCGCGACCGATGTTGAGCTGGGCCACCGTGTCGTTCGTCCATACGCCCTTCACGACCTGGTCCCCGCTCTCGCCGGTCCAGTTGTTCAGCTGCAGGAGCGGGAGGATCGGGTGGTCGAAGGCCGTGGTCAGGAGCTCGACGTTGCCGCCGCTCCCGTTGTTCAGCATCCGGTCCGCGGCGAACGCGCTGAGCGTGAGCCGGGCTTCGACGGGGTAGTAGGCCTCGATCGTCTGGAGGTCCGAGAGGGTGAACGACGACTGGTTGTACAGACCCCACATCGTCGAGTTCGAGTACTGCATCCCGAGCTGGCCGGAGATGATCGGGTAGCTCGCCGACCAGAGGAAGAACTCGACCAGCGCGTCGGTCAGGTCGGTCGCGTTCATCGTGGCCCCCGACGCGAGCTGGCCCTGCTCGAGCTCGAACAGCGTGTCGTAGAGGTGGGCCGCAGCCGGGCTCGCGGAGTAGACCCACAGCGGGGTGTTGAACGCCAGATCGAACTCGATCGCCTGCGCGACCGAGGTCGAGTTCCAGTCGGGACTCGCGACGATCGACCCGAGGAACGAATCGCCGTAGTGGTTGATCTCGGTGTAGACCGAGTTCGACCACTGGGCGGTCGGGATGTACGCGGTCTGGATGTAGCTGTTGTTGTAGTACCCGGCGCCGATCGCCTCGATCTGGTAGAGGAGCGACCCCGAGATCGAGTAGGTCACGTTCACCGTCGGCGCCTCGCCGGCGATGATCGCCTGCTCGGCGTACTCCTCGAGGTGGACGACCGTCCACGGAAGGTACATGGAGGTCGAGTCGATCGACTGGTAGAACGGCTGGTGGTCGTTGAAGATGAGGTCGACGCTGATCGGGATCGTCGGGGGCGCCACGCTCGACGGGACGTTGAGGTACGGCGCGAGGATCGAGATCGTGTCGTTGACCTCGAAGTTGATCAGCGTGGCCCCGTCGTTGTACTGGCCGATCTGCAGGTAGGGCGCGCCCATGCCGACCCACGAACCTCCGCCGGCGACGAACGCCGAGATCTCGAGCCCGGCCGGACCCTCGAGCCCGGACGGGAACAGCCCGGTCCACGGGATCTCGAGCTCGTAGCCGTACGTCCCGAACGCCCAGGTGTTGTTGATGAGCGTATAGCTCTCGCTGGTCGTGTTCGACAGGGCGACGCTGGTCGTGACCCGGCCGGCCGTCTGACCGCTCTGGCCGGAGTTGGTTCCCCCCGAATAGACCGCCGCCTCGTAGTTCACGGGGTTCGTGAAGTTGAAGTCGTGGCCGCCCCAGAGGGTCAGGTCGGTGATGTTCGTCGTCCCGAGGCCGGACTGCGTCTCGTTGGAGATGAAGAACATGACCGAGTTGCCGCTGGCCGAGCCGTTGAGGCCGAGGAACAGGTCGGTCTGGTTGTACGCCGCATAGAGTGCGGTGATGTTGTTGCCCGCGCCCCACTGGGTCGTGTTGTAGTTGTAGTAGACCTCGTCGCCGGCGAAGTCGTTGGTCGCGTTCCCGGTGAACGCGACGTTCTGGTTCTGCAGAACGAAGGTGTGTTGAACCACGTTCGGAGCGACGATCGAGAACGTGTCGTTGACCAGGAAGTACTGCTGGCTCGCGCCGGCGTTGTAGAGGCCCTTCTGGGCGAACGGAGCGCCCATGCCGACCCACGCGCCTCCCCCTGCGACGAACGCGGAGACCTGGAGGCTCGCGGTCCCGGTGAATCCGGACGGGAAGAGCCCCGACCAGTTGATCGCGAGCTCGTAACCGCTCGCGCCGACCTGCCACGAGTTCGGGATGTCGACGTACGTCTCGTTCGGCTGGTCGCTCATCGAGACGGGCGACGTGATCCGGGCGGCGAACGCCCCGCTCGGGCCGGAGTTCAGTCCCGCGACGTAGACCGCCGCCTCGTAGTTGATCGGGCTCGTGAAGTTGATGTCGTGACCGCCGAACGCGTTGACGCCGCTGATGTTCGTGGTCCCGTACGGGGAGTTCGTCTCGTTCGAGAGGAAGAAGAAGACGGAGTTGCCGTCCGCGGTCCCGTTGAGGCCGAGGAACAGCTCGGTCGAGTTGTAGGCGGCGTAGAAATTCGTGATGTTGTTGCCCGAGCCCCACTGGCTCGTGTTGGCGTTATGGTAGACGAGATCGCCGGCGAAGTCCGCCGGCACGTTCCCGGAGAAGGCGACGTTCGACTCCGAGAGCACGTACGACGTGCCCTCGTAGCTCGACGCGAGGCGCGGGCTCGCCGCGTTCGAGGTCGTGGGACGGAGCACGGCCCCGTACGAGGCGACCAGCACAACGACCAGCGCCACGGCCACAAGGGCCCGCCCCGCGTTCCGACCGAGCCGAATCCCGGATCTGCTACCGTTCGATGACATGGGTCCCCGAAGCTCGCGCGCGCGGAGGAGCACCCCCCGCCATATCAACGTTCGCAGAGCGGGACGAAATTCGCCGGAATTACGCGCCCTCTCGCTCGGCGCTCCGAAACCCGCTTAACTCGGAAGCCCTTAGGCGGCGCCGTTCGATTCGGGATGGCGGACCTTCGCGACCAGACCCTCGGATTCCGGCTGCGACGCGAGTGGCCGGCCTACATCTACCTGATCCCGACCACGGTCGTCCTGCTGTTCCTGAACGCCTACCCGGTCGCGTACACGGTCTACATCTCGATGACCGATTTCGGGACGGGCGGTCGCGGCTCGCTGCTCCACTACCAGTACATCGGCCTCGGCAACTACTATCGCGCCATTCTGGGGAGCGGGGGTCCGACGACCCTGACGCTCCTCGAGAACAGCCTCTTCTGGGCGGCCGGCTCGGTCGCCCTGTTCCTGATCGTCGGGCTCGGACTCGCGACCGTCATGAACCAAGAGCTCCGGGGCCGGGCGGTCTACCGAACGCTGATCCTCCTGCCGTGGGCGATGCCCGCGTTCATCACCATCCTGGTCTGGTCGAACATGTGGCAGTACGACTACGGTATCATCAACGAGCTCCTCGCCACCATCGGCGTGCGCCCGATCGACTGGCTGGGCCATGCCAGCACGGCCTGGACGGCGCTGTTCGTCACGAACTTATGGCTCTCGTTCCCGTTCTACACGGTCGTCTTTCTCGCCACGATGCAGGCGATCCCGAAGGACCTCTACGAGGCGGCCTCGATCGACGGCGCCGGGAGCTTCTCGCGCTTCCGACGGATCACGCTGCCGTACCTCGCGCCGACGATCGTCTTCGTCGGACTGATGGGATTCCTGTTCACGTTCAACAACTTCTATCCGATCTACCTGATCACGAGCGGCGGTCCGGGGATCTCCACGCAGATCTTCATCACCGAATCGTACAACAAGGCGTTCGGTAGCGTCGGGGCGACGCCCGAGCTCTCCACCGCGGCCGTGTACTCCGTGATCGATTTCGTGATCATCGTCGCGATCACCGTCGTCGTGATCTGGCGGACCGATCTCACGAGGAACTGGCTGAAATGAGGCGACGTCGGGGCCGCAAGTGGGTCCGCCTCGCGAAGCGGATCGCTTCCCACGCCGTGCTGATCGTCGCGGTGCTGTTCGCGCTCTTCCCGGTGTACTTCATCGCGATCACCTCGTTCTCGAAGATCCCGATCGCCTCGATCACGGCGCAGGTCCTGATCCCGAAGATGAGCCAGCTGACGCTGGCGAGCTACCACGCGGCGCTCTACGGACAGTACCCGACGTTCGGGATGCTGCTGGAGAACTCGCTCATCTTCGCCGGGAGCGCGGCCGCGATCGGGATGGCGCTCGCCGCGTTCACGGGCTTCGCGCTCTCCAAGTTCAACTTCCCCGGCCGCCGGTCCTTCGTGTACTTCATCCTGATCATCTCGCTGTTCCCGTCGTTCCTCTTGATCATCCCGTATTACTTCATGTTCGCCAAGCTGGGGTTGATCGACTCCTATCCGGGGCTCATCATCCCGTATTCCGCCGGGGCCGTCGTCTTCAGCGGCATCCTCGTCAAGAACTACATGGACTCCATCCCGGACGACATCGAGGAGGCGGCGCTCGTCGATGGGCTGGGCCGCACCGGCGCGTTCTTCCGGGTGCTGCTGCCCCTCTGCTACCCGGTCCTCGGCCTCGCGGCGTTCCTCGCGTTCGTGGGGCCGTACACCGACTATGCCCTCGCGCACGTGTTCATCACCTCGAGCGGCAAGGAGACGCTCGCGCTCAACCTCTACTCGATCGCGACCACCGACACCGGCGCCTCGAACTACGGCGTGGTCACCGCGTTCGCGATCGTGATGAGCCTCCCCATCGTCGTCTTCTACATCGCGTTCCAGCGGTACATCATCGGGGGGCTCACCCTCGGGGCGGTCCGCGGCTAGCGGTGGGGGTCCCAACGATGACCGGCATCCGTCTCGAGAACGTCACCAAGCGGTTCAAGACGACGCTCGCGGTCGACGACGTGACGTTCTCCATCCGCGACGGGGAGTTCGTCGTCATCCTGGGGGCCTCAGGATCCGGCAAGAGCACGATCCTGAGGATCATCGCCGGCCTCGAGGTGCAGACCAGCGGGCACGTCTACATCGGCGACATGCAGGTCGACGACTACGAGCCGCGCGACCGGAACATCGCGATGGTGTTCCAGAGCTACGCGCTCTACCCGCATCTGAGGGTCTACGACAACATCGCGTTCGGCCTGCGGGTCCGCCGCGTTCCGCGGGAGGACGACCCGGATCGCTTCCGGCGCCGGACCCGTCAGGAGATCGACGATCGGGTTCGCCATGCGGCCGACCTGCTCGGCATCGGGGACACCCTGCGCAAGAAGCCGTCCGAGCTCTCGGGCGGCCAGCGCCAGCGGGTCGCGCTCGCCCGGGCGATCGTCCGGGACCCGGAGGCGTTCCTCCTCGACGAGCCGCTCTCCAACCTCGACGCCAAGATCCGATCGAGCGCGCGGATCGAGCTGAAGCGGATCCACGAGCAGCTCAAGCAGACGTTCGTGTTCGTTACGCACGACCAGTCGGAGGCGATGACGCTGGCCGACCGTCTGGTGATCGTCGATCACGGGCGGCTGTTGCAGTTCGACACGCCCGAGAACGTCCTCCGCAGTCCGGCGAACCAGTTCGTCGCCTCGTTCGTGGGCTCGCCCGAGATGGTGTTCCTCCAGGGCGCGCTCACGTCGGTCGGCGGCGCCTACGCCTTCGAGCTCGACCCGGTCCGGATCCCGGTGAGGGGCGCGTCCTCCCCCGGGCCCACGACGATCGGGTTCCGGCCGTGGGACCTGGCGGTCGACCGCGCGGTCGGCCCCGGTGCGCTCTCCGCCGTCGTCCGGGGCGTCGAGCGCCTCGGCTCCTCGGACCAGCTGTTCCTCGAGCTGAACCGAGCGTCGGACCACGGCGTTGCGCCGCCGTCCGGGGTCTCGCTCCGCGCCATGGCCCCAGCCTACGAGTTTCAGATCGGCGACACGGTCGGAGTCACGATCCGTGCGGACCGCGCCCTCTTCTTCGGCGCGGACGGCGCGCGGCTCGACGCGCTCGAGGGCGGGACGGCCTGAGCCGAACGACCATGGCCGGTCGTCGTCGCCGCCGCGTCGCCGCCGCACCCGAAGCATCGCCCTCCCGGTTCGTCGCGGTTCGACCTCGGGGACCGGGGTTCGGGCGGCTGCGCCTGCTCGCCCGGGACTCCTCGGTCGCCTTCTCCGTCACGTCGGAGCGGCCCCGCGAGCTCACCCTCCGCTTCGGGACGCCCCGCCCCTCGCGCCGGGCAGCGGCCCCCGAGCCTCTCCGCCGTCACGCCCGGCTCGGAGGGCTCGATGTCACCCTCGCCGGACCTCCCCTCGAGTTCTCGGTCTCCCATCGAGGCCGCCCGCGCTTCGAGGTACCGGGCGAGCTCCCGGCCGGGAAGCTCCCCGGGCCCGAGCCGTGGGGCGTCGGAGAGACCGGGGTCGTCCTGCCGCTCCGATTCGCGCCCGGCGAGCGCCTCTACGGGGCGGGGGAGTTCTTCGGACCGATCGAGCGCACCGGCCAGCGGCTGGTCACCCGCATCGCGGATGTGTTCGGATTGCCGAACGACGGCACGTACGTGACCTACCCGTTCTTCTGGTCGACCCGAGGCTACGCGGTCCTCGTCGAGAGCTGGGCCCCGGTCGCCCTCGACTTCGGGCAGCGGTACGTTGGCCTCGGCGGGATCGGACTGCCTCCCGCCGCCGTCACGATCCGGCTGTTCGTCTCCGACTCCCCTCGCGAGATCGTCCGATGGTTCTGGTCGCGCAGGGGCGCTCCGGCGCTTCCCCCGCTCTGGTCGTACGGCATCTGGTACAGCCGGTGTGCCTATCGGAACCAGCGTGAACTGCTCGCCGTCGCCCGGCGCGTCCGGGCGCTGCATCTCCCGGGCGACGTGATCCACCTCGATCCCCCCTGGCTCGACGAACCCCTGCCCGACGCGCTCTACGCCCTCGGCCGTCGGCTGGGCCTGCCTCGGGCCGCGGTCGATCGATCGGCGGAGCGCGACCCGGGCGACGTCCTCGCCGGGCTCGCGGCCGCGGCGGCCCGTCGGGGCTGGTCCGTGCCGTTCTACGGGGTCGGGTGCACGTTCCGCTGGAACCGACGGCGGTTTCCGAGGCCGGAGCGGATGATCCGGGAGCTGCACGATCGGAACCTGCGTCTGTCGCTGTGGATCAACCCGTACGTACCGGCCCACACGCCCGAGTACCGCCGGCTGCGGGACCGGGACGGGTTCGTCCGCCGGGGCGACGGGACGATCGGCGTCCAGCTCGACGGTCCAAGCGTTGACTTCGGCGCGGTGGATTTCTCGCACCCCGAGGCCCGGCGGTGGTTCGCCGATCGCGTCGGCGAACTCGTTCGGATGGGGGTCGACGTGATCAAGACCGACTTCGGCGAGGGGATCCCCGACGATGCGCGGGGCCACCGCGGCGGTCCTCCGGACCTCCACAACCGCTACGCGACCGAGTACAACGCGACCGTCTTCGCCGCGGTCGCGGCGGCCGGGGGCGACCCCATGGTCTGGGGGCGGTCCGGCGGCCTCGACATCCACCGGTATCCGGTGCAGTGGGGCGGCGACCCCCGCACCTACCCGCGCGACCTCGCGGCGGCGCTGCGCGGGGCGCTGAGCTATGCGGCGAGCGGAGGGGCGTTCATGAGCTTCGACTCGGGAGGGTTCGGCGGTCGTCCCACGGCCGAGACGTACGCCCGGTGGGCCGCGGCGGGCCTGTTCTTCTCGCACACCCGCTTTCACGGGACGACCCCCCGGGAGCCGTGGGCGTTCGGCGCCGAGGTCCTCCGGGTCTTTCGAAAGTTCGCGGCGGTTCGATACCGGTTGATCCCGTACCTGTATTCCCAGTCGGTGGAGGGCCTCCGCATCGGACGCCCCCTCGTCCGGCCGATCGTGCTCGACTTCCCGGACGACGCTGCCGCTCGGGTCGAGGACGAGTACCTGCTGGGCGAGCACCTGCTGGTCGCGCCGGTCGTCCCCGGCTCGTGCGCACCGCTCGTGCTGCCCCAGGGCGCATGGCATGACTTCTGGACCGGTCGGCCGGTCTCGGGTCCCCTTCCGGCCCGCGCCGAGGCCCGCCTCGACGAACTCCCGGTGTTCGTTCGCTCGGGCGCCGCGATCGCCATGACCGCCGAGGACCACGACCACGTCAGCCCTGAGATGCTGCGCGATCTGAAGATCCGGACCTACGGCGATGTCGGCTCGGTCCGTCTCGACTTCGGCCCGCACGGAACGCCGGGAACCATCGGGCTCTCGGCGCGCCGGGGACGGCGAGGGCCGTTCCGGTGGACCGTCGAGCGGTGGGGTCACTGAGAGCGGCGAGCCGTGACCGCATCGGAGCCGTTCGACCCCGCTCACGGGCCCCCGATCGGGGCTGTCCCGGATCCCGGCGGTGGATTCCGGTTTCGGGTCTGGGCTCCGCGCGCCCGTGAGCTCGAGGTCGTGTACCTCGACCGGCCCCGCCGGATTCCCCTGGTCCGATCGGACCGGCTCGGATACTTCGAGGGATGGGACGAGGCCGGGGTCGCCGGGGAGCGCTACTGGCTCCGGCTCGACGGCCAGCGGAGACCGGACCCGACCTCCCGCTCGCAGCCGGACGGGAGCGACGGCCCGTCCGCGTTGGTCGATCCGAGGTCCTTCGGGCCGGTGGTCCGGCTCGCCTCCGGGCTCGACCTCGCTCGCACCATCCTCTACGAGCTCCACGTCGGGGCCTTCACCGACGGCGGGACCTTCGACGCCGCGATCGACCGGCTCCAACCCCTCGCCGACACGGGGATCACGGCGCTCGAGCTATTGCCCGTGCCCGAAGGCGGGGGCGAGCGGGGCTGGGGCTACGGGGGAGTCCACCAGTTCGCCGTCCGACGGGCCTACGGAGGGCCGGCCGGGCTGCGCCGGTTCGTCGACGCCGCCCACCGCGTCGGGCTCGCCGTGCTCTTGGACGTCGTCTACAACCACTGGGGGCCGGGGGCGGAGTTCCTCGAGGAGTTCGGGCCCTACTTCCATCCGCGGGCCAGCACTCCGTGGGGCCCCACCCCGAACTTGATCGCGGCCGGGAGCGACGAGGTCCGCCGGTACTTCTTCGAGAACGCCCGGATGTGGCTCGGGGAGTTCGGGGTGGACGGTTTCCGGTTGGACGCGGTCCACGAGATCTACGATCGCCCGCCGCGGCATTTTTGGGCGGAGTTCTCCGACGCGTGCCGGGCGGTGGGATCTCGCATCCGCACTCGGCCGGTCCTCGTCGCCGAGAGCGACCTGAACGACGCGCGGATCCTTCGGCCGACCGGGGACGGGGGTTGGGGGATCGACGCCCAGTGGTCGGACGACTTCCACCACGCGCTCCACGCGGCGTTCACCGGGGAGCGGCGGGGGTACTACGTGGACTACGGGCCGCTGGCGCTCCTGGGCCGGGCGTTCGAGCGCCCGCTCTTGTTCGAGGGCCAGTACTCCGTGTCGCGGGACCGACGTCACGGATCCCCGGGCGAGGGGATCCCGCCGCGCCAGTTCGTGGTCTTCGATCAGAACCACGATCAGATCGGCAACCGGGGCGACGGGGCGCGTCTCACGACCCTGCTCCCCCCTCCGATGGTCCGCGTGGCCCTCGCGCTCACCCTGCTCGCGCCCTACGTGCCGATGCTGTTCATGGGCGAGGAGTACGGCGAGACGCGGCCGTTCTACTTCTTCGGCGATCCTCCGCCCGCGGCGCGCGCCCGGCTCGCCGCGGGTCGGATGCGCCACCTCCGGGAGAACGGGTTTGAGACGCCGGCGCCGGACCCTTCCGACCCCGCGACGTTCGGGGCGTCGCATCTCGACTGGTCCCGAGCGGACTCCCCGGCCGGACGGTCCCAACGGGCGTTCGTCCGGTCGCTCCTACGGCTGCGCGCGGATCGGCCGGCGCTGACGGCCGACGGCCGGGTCGAGACGCGCTCGTCGGAGTCGGAACGGTGGATCGCCGTCCACCGAAGCGGCGACCGAGGAACCGTCCGGCTCGTGGCGAACCTCTCGGACTCGGATCGGGTCCTCGCGGACCTCTCGTGGCCCGGCCCGTGGCGGACGGTGTTCGACACGGAGGGTGCGGCGGATCGACCGGGGGCTCCGGACGGCGGCCCTCGCGGGGCCACGCTCGCCGCTCGATCGCTGCAGCTCGCCGAACGGATCGACGGCCCCGCGTAGCACCGGTCAGCTCGAGGACGCCCGGCCCGGACGCCGACGGCCGATCCACGCGCGGACTCGCGCCTCGACCTCGCCGAGCGGCACGCCGCCCTCGGCCAGGAGCTCGTCGTGGAACGCGCGCTCGTCGAACGCGTCGCCGAGCGCGCGTTCCGCGAGAGTGCGCAGCTCCCGGAACTTGAGCTGGCCGATCTTGTAGGCGAGGGCCTGCCCCGGCACCACGATGTAGCGATCGACCTCCACCGAGATGTCCAGGTCGCTCATCCCGGTGTTCTCGCGGAAGAACTGGAGGGCCCGGTCCCGGCTCCAGCCGAGCGCGTGCATGCCGGTGTCGACCACGAGCCGGATCGAGCGCCACATGTCGAACGTCAGCATGCCGAACTTCGCGTACGGGTCCTTGTACAGGCCCAGCTCCTCCCCGAGGCTCTCGGCGTAGAGGCCCCACCCTTCGACGAACGCGGTCTCCCCGCTGTGCTTGCGGAACTCCGGGACGTCCTCCATCTCGGTCGCGAGCGCGATCTGGAGGTGATGGCCCGGCACGGCCTCGTGGAGCGTGAGCGCCTCCATCCCCCACTTCGGCCGGGCGGGAAGGTCGTAGGTGTTCGCGTAGAACATGCCGGGCCGGCCGGTCGGGGGCGAGCCCGGCTGGTAGTAAGCGGCGGGGCTGGACGGCGCCGCGAAGTCCGGGACGGGGAGCACGCCGTACGGCAGCCGTGGGAGGCGGCCGAACCGACGGGCGAGCTCGGGGTCGATCTTCTTGGCGATGACCCGGAACCCGTCGAGGAGCTCGTCGGCGGTCCGGGCCTTGAACCGGGGATCCGTGGCGAGGAACCGGTGGAACTCCGCGAACGATCCGTCAAAGCCGGTCGCCCGCGCGAGGGCTTCCATCTCCGCATGGATCCGCCGGACCTCGGCGAGCCCGATCGCGTGGATCTCCTCCGCCGTCTGGGCGGTGGTCGTGGTCCATCGGACGCGGTGGTCGTACATGGCCCGGCCGTTCGGAAGCTCGGAGAGCCCGATCGACTCGCGGGCGGCGGGGAGATATCGGTCGACGAGGAACCGGTGGAACTCGAGGAGCGACGGCCGGATCGATGCCGTGTAGACCTCCCGCGCGGCCCGGCGGAGCCGGTCCCGTTCCCCCTCCGCGATCGAGTTCGGGAGTTCCTTGAACGGCACGAGAAGCGCGCTCGCGTCCGGATCTTCCGGACCGAGTCCGGCGACCTGGGCCGGCAGCCCCCGGATCGCGATCCTCGGCGGAACGAACCCGAGCCGCATGCCCTCCTCGAGCAGCGCCCGGGTCTGGCCGATCGCGACCGGGAGCGCCCGCAGCCGCGCGAGGATCGCCTCGACCTCGGCGACGTGCTCGCGCGGCTGGATCGGGAGCAGCTGGCCCGCCGACAGGTGGATGCCGTCCATCTGGTGCATCGGCATCCGAAGGTTGCGCGGCCAGCCAAAGTGGAACGGGACCGCGTCGTCCCCGAACGCGAGCCCGGCCCGCGCCAGCGTCAGGAGGTTCCCGTAGAGCCGGTGATCGACCCGCTCCCGGGCCGACAGCGCCCCGGGCTCGAAGCGGGCGAGCCCCTCCGCGCTCTCCGCGAGGTGGCGTCGCCGGGCCTCGATGCCGCTCGGCGAGTCGTCGGTCCACCGATCGTCGAAGCCGGGGAAGCCGACGACGGTGGCCGTCTCGGGCATCTGGGCCATCCAGCGGGCCCAATCCTCGGCCAGATACGCCCGGAACTTCCGGTCCGCCTCGGTCGCGCCCATCGCTCCGGTTCCCGGTCCCTGCACGGAGGATCCCTTCCGGGCGCCCCAACGGGGCGGCCCATATGAAGCCGGGTCGCGAACGGGTTCCTCGATCGGACCCGGATTTCTCCTCGGTCGAAGGGTTGATACAGAGCGTCCGAGCAGGTCGATGCGATGTCGACCCGGACCGCCGCTCTCGCCAGCGTGATCGTCGTCGTGCTCTTGATCGGATTCGGTCTCCCGGCGCTCGCCGCGCGGTCCGCGACGCTCCCCGTCGCGGCGGTTTCGCCCTCGGCCCCGGCGTCGGTCTCGCCGGCGATCGCGATCGGGCCGATCGGACCCGGGGTCGCCGAAAGCGCGTACATCTACCCGAACTGCACCGTCTTCCCGTCGAGCCTCTTCGTGGTCGCTCCTCCGGAGTTCGCCCTTACCGGTAACTGGGCCGGCTCGATCCTCGACGAGTGCGCCGGCAGCGTGTTGAACGGATCGGACCACACCATCACCTCGTCGAGCTCGTTCGGCTACGGCGTGGAGGTCAACACCACCTCCGACGTGACCGTGGCCAACCTCACCGTGACCGGGAGCCCGGAGTACGGAATCGAGGTCCGGAATTCGTCCGACGTCTCGCTCTTCGACGTCGAGGTCACCCCCGGGATCGACGCCGGGATCTACGCGCTCGGGGATTCCGATCTCGTCACCGACGGCGCCCAGACCAACGGGTCGGCGGAGTACGGGATCTACTACGGATTCGTCGAAGGAGGATCGATCTCGGCGTCGTATGCCGAGGACTCCGAGTACGGATTCGCCTCGGAGCTGACCACCGGACTGACGATCCAGGACTCCAACGGCTCCGGCTCCGCCTACGCCGCCTACGTGGGAGGCGACTCGAACGTCTCGATCGATGACGACAACCTGTCGGCCGCCGGTATCTGCGGGGTCTACGAGCTCTTCAGCACGACCATCCACGTCGCGAACGTCACGGCCACGCATGCGCGGGACGGGGTCTGCTCGGACGGGACCTCCGACTCCTCGTTCTGGGACTCGGACTTCGCGGACGCCACCCTGAACGGGATCAACGCGACCCTGGCTGGGGGGCTGACCGCCGTCGGCCTCAACCTCTCGGGAGCCGGGCACAACGGGGCCCTCCTCACCCAGAGCACCGGCGGACAGTTCGTCTCGGACGCGGCGAACGGCACCGGCCACGACGGCTTCGACGTCGAGAACTCCTCGACCATCTCGATCGCCGGCTCGTGGGCCTCCCAGGACGACCACAACGGGCTTCGCGTGGCGAGCTCCACCGACATCGACAGCGAAGGGAACACCTACGACAACGGGACCTCCGCCACCGCGAACGGGACGTCGATCTTCCACTCGTCCGACCTCTCGCTCGCCAACGACACCGACACGGGAGATCTCGTCGGCGTCTACGACACCGGGTCGACCGACCTCGTCCTCTCCGGCCTCAACGCCAGCTCCGACTACGAAGGCTACACTCTGATCAACGACCACGCGGTGACCCTCGAGAACTCGACCGCCTTCGACGACACCTTCGGGGCGCTCCTGGTCTCCTCCGTGCTCAGCGACGTCTCGAACTTGACCGTGGTCGACCCGGTCGAGTACGGGGTGGTGCTCGAGCTGGGGGACTCCGACGCGCTGGTCAACTCGACGATCCTCGGGAGCGCCGGCGCCCCCGTGCCCGACGGGATCTACCTCATCGAGAGCACCAACGACACGCTCGTCAACGACACGATCGAGAACGTCGACGATGGCCTCTACTCCCAGACCTGGCTCGATTCGACGGTGGACGACCTCACGGTCCTGAACGCGGTCGCGTCGGCGCTCCTGTTCATCGACACCTACGAGGTCACGATCGAATCCGGGAACTTCTCGTCGAGCGCGGTCGGCTTCACCTTCCAGGGCGACGCCGGCGGGATCGCGATCGTCGGCAACTCGTTCTTCAACGACTCGCTCGACTTCGCCTTCTCGACGCAGGACCTCTACGGCATCCAGGTCTACTGGAACAACTTCGTGGACGGCGGCGGATGGTCGGTCCACGTCGTCGGGAATCCGAACGCCTCGATCGCCTTCGCCGACGGCTATCCCGCCGGCGGCAACTACTGGAGCAACGACACGACCCCGGACTCCGAGCGCGGACCGCAGCAGAACCAGGCCGGCGCGGACGGGATCGTCGACCATCCCCTGGTGATCCAGGGTCCGCTCGAAGATCCGTACCCGCTCACGCAGCCGATCTCGCTGGCCGACCTCGACGTGGTCTTCGTAGCCACGGGCCTACCGAACGGGACCGCGTGGAGCGTGACCTTCAACGGCACCACGACGGCCACCACATCCGACAGCCTGACCGTCTCGACCGGAACCGCGGCGACGGGGATCGTCTACGACTGGGAGGCGGGCGTCCCGGCGGGCTATCGGGCGATCCCGGGGCTGGGCCACGTCATCACCGACGGCGCGACCCACATCATCGACGTGAAGTTCCTGCCGCTGATGTGGCCCGTGACGTTCGGCCAGACGGGCCTCGGCCCGAGCGCGTCGTGGACGGTCACGATCAACGGCACGCAGTACGCCGGTCTGGGGAGCTCGCTGACGATCGATCTGGCGAACGGGACCTACCCGTACACGGTCGCCCCGGTCGCCGGCTACCTCGTCTCTCCGGCGTCGGGCAACCTGACCGTCACACCCGCCGGCGTCACGGTGAACCTCGTCTATTCGGAGCTCGTCTACACCGTGTCGTTCACCGAGCGGGGGCTCCCCGAGGGGACGAGCTGGACGGTCACGTTCGGCGGGACGACCAAGAGCCTCCCGTCGTCCACGATCTCCTTCTCGGTGCCCAACGGGACGTACACCTACGGCGTGACCCCGATCGCCGGCTACACGCTGGCGGGCGG